>CAVJHV010000001.1:0-11276 GCA_963649315.1 Treponemataceae bacterium
TTTTCTATTGTACATATATTGCTTTTCGTTTGAATTTTGGTGTAAATAATATATGTTACTTGCGCAATCATTTTTTTGTATGACTCAGCAAGTCTTTTATATTTTTCTTTTCTCCCTGGTGTACGTGATAGACTTGAACAATCTTATTGTAGGTCTTCAAAAAAAATTTTTTTGCTATAAGTTTTTCTCATCACCTGTATAGCAAGAGGTCTATTGTGAAAATATTCCGCTTTATTAAATATTTTTACCGGCTCTTTTGGCGTAATAAAAAGGCGAAATCTGATTTTCAAATTTCGCCTTTTTTAGGACATTAATAATTTTCGGCACAAAGTTCAAAGTAACTTTTTGGATGTGCACAGACAGGGCAAACATCTGGAGCCTTTGTTCCTACAACAATGTGACCACAGTTCCTGCATTCCCAAATTTTTACTTCACTTTTTTCAAAAACTTCCTGCATTTCAACATTATGCAAAAGTGCTCTGTAGCGTTCCTCGTGGCGCTTTTCGATTGCTGCAACAGCGCGGAATTTTTCAGCTAAAGAAGTAAAACCTTCAGCTTCGGCTGTTTTTGCAAAATCATCATACATGTCTGTCCATTCGTAGTTTTCACCTTCAGCAGCTGCTTTTAAATTTTCTGCGGTTGAACCAATGCCATTAAGTTCTTTGAACCACATTTTTGCATGTTCTTTTTCGTTGTCAGCAGTTTTTTGAAAAATGTCAGCAATTTGTTCAAAGCCTTCTTTTTTAGCTTTTGAAGCAAAATATGTGTACTTATTTCTAGCCTGTGATTCACCTGCAAAAGCAGCCATCAAATTTTTTTCTGTTTGGGTTCCTTCATACTTGTTCATTTTATACTCCTTAAAAAACACCGTCCTAGCGGCAGTATTATGTGAGATGTTGAATCTTCATTTTTGCAAATGATATTTGAAAAAATGAAGTAATAAAAATTGCAAGGGCATAATTCTTATCACACCTCTTAAAAATTATGCCAGTTCCAGTGCAGAATATTATGGTTTAACAGCTTTGAGACAACGTTTGTAAACTGTTAAACTAAAAATTACAGAAAAATAATTTTTAAAATATCCTGCTAAAGTGCACTGACTTAGTGATTTGTATGGAAATGTTGAATAGCTGATTCGCAAACAATGTTTGAAAGCAACAGTAAAAAAGTTCATAAATGCACTTTTTTATCACATCTCCATAAACGAAGGTGATTTTTAAGATGACTTTAACGTTTACTATTTTAAAGTCATCTTTAAGAACCTTCAAATTCAATATGCGTCTTTTTTAACATATTGATTTTTCTACAGGCAAAGAACATATACAAAACTATATATTCCTTAGTGCACTGTTATTTATTATTACATTTCTTATTCCGATTCCCACAGGCCATGCAAATTACAATAACTGTAGGCTTTTACGATTTCCTCCTTTGGTGATAATAAAAAGTCTGCTTTAGCTTCTGTGCCTGGAAATAACTCCTTAAAGGTAAAACCTTTATTTGTTTGTAAAACAATCCACTGAATGAAGTGTTTTTCTTCCATTGGATGGTTTAGGGATGAAACTGTAACCAATACTTTATTATCTTTTTGTGTAACAATTGGCACATGCTTTTCAGCAGCAGCGTCAATAGCTCCGGCTTTTAGTTCTGCCATTGGAACAGAACAGCAAATTGTGGGACATGATGAATTATTTAAAAGAACCGCAATTTTCCCACATTTAGGACATTTGTAAAATTTAATTTCCATAAATGTTGCTCCTAAAATAGAATAAGGGACTTAAACAAAAATTCGACACACTGTTCCTGCAAATGGCTAAAAGTAACAGGTTCAGTGGCTGCATTTCTGTGGTGACAAAAAATCAAATTAAATTTGAAATTTTATCATCCAAAAGCTTTTGTTTTTTCCATCTGTTATACATACATATCTTTAATTCAACAAAATAAAGATATGCAGTTCCACCCAATAAAGATTTGTTTCACACTAAACATTTTTTACTCACTGTTTATATTTTTAGATTTGTTACATTCCGGGCAAAGGCCTGTAAAAACCAGGTTATGACCTTCTACCAGAAAACCTTTTTCGCCCATTTTAATGCTAATGGAAGCGGCAATATTTTTAATTTTCGAAATGCAATTTTCCGGTGTATCAAACATTTTGTTGCAAGATTTGCAGCAAAAGTGATAGTGATTTTTTAAAGTAGAGTCATAGTGGTCTGCTCCGTCAGGGACAGAAATTTTTAACAGAAGTCCTGCCTGGCTCAAAAGGGCAAGATTTCTGTAGACGGTGCCACGACTTATGTGGGGGTCAAGAAGACGCGCCTTTTCATAAATTTCGTCAGCGGTAGGGTGAGAAAAATTACCGTCCATAATTTCTAAAATTAATTTTCTTTGGTTAGTATTTCTAGTTGTCATAATTTTATTATGCACATTTTATTTATTTTGTAAATAGTAATAAGTCCTAATAGCAAAAAAAAATTGGGGGAAAGTCTTTTTTACGACGGTACTTTCGCAACTTGCTGCGCGCGGTCCTCACCCTTTGGGTTCGGACTGCCTTCGGCATTGCTACAGCACCGGCACCAGTTTTTAAAATAAGCTGTGGGGATTTAAAAAAATAAATTTTAGTAGTTTTTTTGAGATACTTTGAGAATTTAAAAAAAGCTCTAGTCGGATTGGAGCAGGCCCGAAGGGCTTCTTTTTTTTACTTTGTAAAAAAAAGAACGAAGTGAAACGGAGCTGCGGAAAGCCGTTTTTAAATGCGCTCTCTCCAAAAAATAAAAAAAATCTGCCTGCATTTTACAGACAGATTTCTTTGTTTAAGACGAACGTTTATTGTTTTTTGCAATTAGTAAAAGCCGGACCAGCGATGCAATTGATGACAGGGCGGCGGCAACGTATGTTAGTGCAGCGGCAACAAGAACTTTTCTGGCACCACGGATTTCTGTTTTTTCAAGAACGCCGTTACTTTTTAGAATTTTCAAGGCGCGGTTGGAAGCGTTAAATTCGACTGGCAGTGTAACAAGGTAAAAAAGAACCGAAAGCGAAAACAAAACAATTCCTGCCATTGTCAGAATATTCGAAAGATTTGAAAAAGATGAAAGGCGACTTGTAGCAACTGATGCGGAACCAAGTAAAATGCCCAGCATAACTAAAATTGGACCGAAGCGTGAACCAAGATTTGCTGCGGGAACAAGTTTGCTACGTGTTATGAGTGGCTGGTAACTTACATGATGTTGAATGGCGTGACCTGTTTCGTGGGCAGCTACTCCAATTGCGGCTATCGAGGTACTTGCGTAAGTTGAATCGCTAAGGGAAAGAACTTTTGTTGAAGGATTATAATTGTCTGTAAGTGAACCTGAAATGTGAACAACTTCAACGTTTGTAATTCCGCTTTGCTTTAACAAAAGTTGTGCGGCCTGAGCACCTGTTAATTTTTTTTTACTTTGCACTTTGTTAAATCTGGCAAATCTTACTTTTACCATAATCTGAGCAAGAAAACTGAGCACTAAAGCTGGCAGCATTAGTAGAAGGTAAGAGTAATTGTAGGAATAATATCCAAGTGTGTTGTAATCCATAAAAGCTCCTCAAAAGTTTATAAATATTTTTTTTGTTTGGGATTTCTAAAAACTTTATGTTTTGATTTTTTGTGATTATAAGCTTTGAAAGTTTTTTAATCAGGGCATCTTTAAAAAATCATTTTCAATTTTTTTTAATGCCTTTATTTCAAAGTTGTCGCTAAAAATTGAAATTTTTAGAAACTTCCTTAAAGTTTTTAGAGATACCTTTTATAAAATAAATCATTATTGGCGGTGATTCAAGAAAATAAAATAAATTTTATTGAATATAAATATTTCATTTGCTATCATCACTTTGTGATTGAATTAAATAGCAAACAAAGGAAAAAACTGGAAAAATTGGCTCATAATCTGGAACCATTAGTGATTGTTGGTGGAGCTGGACTTACTGAGGGTGTGGAAAAAAAGGTGCTGGATTGCCTGAATTCGCATGAACTGGTGAAGGTTAAGTTTAACGAATTTCAGGAAGAAAAGCAGAATTTTTCAAATCAAATTGCAAAAGACATAGATGCAACTTTAGTCAGAATTATTGGTAATGTTGCAATCTTTTATCGTCAAAGTGATATGGAAGAAAAAAGACACATTAACGTATAAAAGGTCTTTAAAAAAATAAAACGGGCCGTTAAAAGGAGGAAAACAACGACCCGTTTGCTAGCTGCTGATAAGAAATATATACCAGAAATATTTAGTAGTCAATACGTTTTAAAAGAAATTTTATGAAAATGTTGCGGTTTTTCGCAAAGGGTGGAATATTTTGCAGAATTTAACAAAAAAAATCGGGATAATTGGGGCAATGCAGGTAGAAGTGAAAACTTTAAAGGCTCTTTTAGTAGATGCTAAAGAGACCCTTTCCGGGGAATTAACTTTTACCGAAGGCCTTTTGGATGGAAAAAACATTGTAATTGTCCAGTCTGGCATTGGAAAAGTAAATGCAGCTTTGTGTGCCCAGCGTTTAATTTTACAGTTTGGAGTAACGAATATAATAAACACTGGTATTGCTGGGGCTGCCGCTAAAGGGTTGAAAACTCTGGACTTTGTTCTTTCAACGGATGCCCTTTATCATGATTTTGACGTGCGCGCTTTTGGTTACGAAATTTGTGCAATTCCTCAGATGGACTGTTGGAATTTTAAGGCGGATGCAGAAATGATTAATGCTGCAGAAAAGGCCTTTAATCAACTGGAACTTACAAAAGAACATTCGCTGGTAAAAGGAAGAATTGCGAGTGGAGATCAATTTATTTCTTCAAAAGAGCAAAAAAATCAAATCATCAAAAATTGTGCTCCTGCCTGCGTGGAAATGGAAGGAACGGCAATTGCGCATGCCTGCTATTTGAATAAAATTCCATTTTTAATTATTCGCTGCATGAGTGATATGGCGGATGATTCCAGCGAAAAAACGTATGATTTTAATGAAGAAAAAGCTGCTGAACTTAGCGCAAATCTTGTTCGCAAAATGATACAGTTTTTTTAACATAATTAGTGGAAGTTTTATTATATTAAAGGTAGAGGGCTGAAAGAATTTGGTTTTTATAGTTTAAGAAATTTACTTATAAAATCCAAAGAAATCAAATCATATAAGACTGCTAGCTGGAAAAATAATTTAACACTTTTGAAGGAGGTTTTATTACGTCAGAAAAAAAATACAATGTTGACAGTTTCAACTTGGATCACACAAAGGTAACAGCGCCTTATGTTAGACTTGCAGCAATGAAAGTTGGACAAAAAGGTGATGTTGTAAGCAAGTATGATGTTCGCTTTACTCAGCCAAACAAAGAATTTATGCAGACAGGTGAAATCCATACTTTGGAACATTTGATTGCAGAATATATTCGTGATGAACTTCCGGATATTGTAATTGATTTTAGTCCAATGGGTTGCCGAACAGGTTTTTACTTTACAGTTTGGGGAGAACATTCAGAAGAGTACATCGCAGAACATTTAGTAAATGTTCTTAGAAAAGTTTCTGTCTGGGATAAGGCAATTCCTGCAACTACAGAAAAGGAATGTGGAAATTATAAAGACCACAATCTGGAAGGTGCAAAAAAGTGGGCAGCAAAGTGGGTTGAAGGAATTACAACAAAAGGCTGGAACTGTTACAAATAGTAAAAAAATCCTGCAAAAGTTAAACTTTTTAAGGATGAACTGAAACAAATGCTGCCTGGGGAACAGATGTTTGTTTACGTTGAAATCAGTGAAAAGTTAGAGCTGATTTTAAGGGTGGATTTTGAAAAATAATTTCAAAATAAAAAGCGCCTCTGATATAAGAAAATTCCCTCTTCGACTGTCAGAGGAATAATTCATTTTATAAGGGTAAAAATGAACATACTTGAAAAATTCAAAGAAACAGCTTTTTCCGTTTTACCGGTAATGGCTATTGTTTTGATTTTGGGTGTAACAGTTGCTCCTCTTGGGACAACGATACTTTTACAATTCGCAGTTGGCGGAATAATGCTGATTGTGGGGTTAACACTTTTTCTTATAGGCGTAGATATTGGAATTCTGCCTGTTGGAGAAAAAAGTGGAGCAACACTTACTGCAAAAAAGAATCTTCCACTTTTACTTTCGGTTGCTTTTGCAATTGGCGTAATGGTTACAATCGCAGAGCCAGACGTTCAAGTTCTTGCTGACCAGGTAAGAAGTGTTTCGCCGGATGTAAATAAGTGGCTTCTTGTAATAATGATTGCAATCGGCGTAGGTCTTTTTGTAATGTTAGGACTTTTGCGCACAATGCTTTCCTGGAAACTGAAATATGTTTTTATAATTTGCTACATTTTGTTATTTGCATTGGCTTTTTCTGCAGCAGAAGAATTCCAGGGCGTTGCATTTGATGCGGGAGGTGCAACTACTGGACCAATGACGGTTCCTTTTATCATGGCACTTGGTTTGGGCGTTGCTTCCGTTAGGTCAGCTTCTTCTAAAGGCAGTGACGATTCTTTTGGTTTAACAGGAATTGCTTCAATTGGACCGATTGCAGCTGTTTGTGTTTACGGTTTAATTGTTAAACTTACACAAAATTCTGCAGATGCAAATGTTCTTGCAGAAACAGCAGAAGTTGTAGAAAGTTCAACTGAAAGTGCATCTGCAGCCGGGCTTGCAGTTTTTGGACAGATGCTGCCAAATATCATAAAGGAAGTTGCTCTTGCACTTCTTCCACTGGTTATAATGTTCATAATTTTCCAGATTTTCCTTTTGAAAATGCCACCTATGCAGCTTAAGCGCATGGTAAAAGGTTTAATTTACAGTTTCTTTGGGCTGATTTTATTCCTTTTGGGAGCAAATGCAGGTTTTATGCCTGCCGGAAATAAGCTGGGCCAAATTCTTGGAACGTATGCGGCAACACAAGGCGTGGGCTGGAAAGTTTTGCTGGTCGTAATAGGAATGATTTTTGGAGCAGTCGTTGTTTGTGCAGAACCGGCAGTTTGGGTTTTAACAGAACAAATTGAAAGCGTAAGTGGTGGCACAATCAAAAGAAAAGTCATCCTTATAGCCTTGTCTTTTGGGGTTTCGCTTTCAATCGGTTTAAGCATGCTTAGAATTATTTATTCTATAAGTTTGTGGTACATTTTAATTCCAGGCTACGCCATTGCGCTTTTACTTACATTAATTTGTCCACCACTTTTCACAGGCATCGCTTTTGACTCAGGTGGCGTTGCTTCAGGGCCAATGACAAGTACCTTTATACTTTCTTTTGCCCTGGGTGCAGCGTCTGGTGTGGCAGGTGCAGTGGGAGGAGCTTCCTCTGTTTCAGATGCATTTGGTGTAATTGCCCTTGTTGCCATGACACCATTAATTGCCCTTCAGATTTTAGGATTAATATTCAAAATCAAAAACAAAAAGAAAGGAGCTGGTAACAATGAATAGATTTGTTCTTTTAGTAATCGAAGTTCCTCATAATAAGTCCGATCTTATTACACAGGCTGCAAACAAAGCGGGGTGTGCCGGAGGAACAGTTTTAATCGGAAGAAAAATCAGTAGCAGTAAACTGGCTGTTGCTTTGGGGTTAGGTTCAAACACAATTGATATAATTTATATCCTTACTGAGGAAGACAAAAAGGATGCAATTATTTCTGCAATCAAAGAAAAAGCTTGTGCAGAAAAATTTAATTCAGGTTGTATTTACCAGTTGAATGCAAATGGTCTGATGAAAACAGGCAATTACGTTGAAGGAGAAAAAACTATGGCTCAGAAAAATCCACAGGAAATGATAACAGTTATTTTGAACAGAGGTTATGCTGACGATGCAGTAAAAGCCGCAAGACAAGCAGGCGCTGGTGGAGGAACAGTTGTTAACGCCCGCGGTACTGCGAATGAAAACGATGCAAAGTTTTTTGGAATGCACATTGTTCCTGAAAAGGAAATGCTCATGATAGTTGTTGATTCTGACAAAAAAGTTGCAGTTCTTGAAGCCATTCGTACGTTGCCATGTTTAAGCCAGCCTGGTTCCGGAATTGCTTTTACGTCTAGCGTTGAAAACTTTACCGTTTTGGGCAAATAATTTTTTCTGAAAAGAAAAGGGTTCTCTGTCAGAATTTTCTGCTTTAGGGAGCCCTTTTTTTATTTTTTTTGAAGCATACCTTTTTTCGTAAACTGCCCTTCCGCCACTTGCTGCGCGCGGTCGCCCTTCACTTCGTTGCAGGCGACGGCCTTCGGCCTGGCTACACGGCAGGCTATGCTGCTTTTTTTAAAAGATTTTTTTAGTAACGAAATTATATTTTCTAATAAAAAAAACCGCTCAGTCCAAAAATGAACCGGGCGGTTTTTAGTTATCGAATTATTTTAATTCAATTACTTAGATTTTTTTGCTGTGCTTGCCTTTTTAGCTGGAGCTTTAGCAGTTGTTGCTTTTGAAGCGCTAGCCTTTGAAGCAGTTTTAGCAGCTGGTTTCTTAGCAGGGGTTGCCTTCTTTGCAGCAGCCTTTGCCTTAAGAACAGCCTGAGCACCTGCAAGACGTGCACCTGGTACACGGTATGCAGAGCAAGAAACGTAGTTCAAACCAATGTTGTAGCAGAATTCGATAGAAGCTGGGTCACCACCATGTTCACCACAAATACCGAGGTGAAGATCAGCCTTTGTAGAACGACCTCTTTCTTCTGCCAACTTCATCAATTCACCTGGACCCTCTGGATCAAGTGTCTTGAATGGATCGTCTTCAAGAATTCTCTGGTCAAGATAAGACTGGATGAACTTAGAATAGTCATCGCGGCTCAAACCAAATGCTGTCTGTGAAAGGTCGTTTGTACCGAATGAGAAGAAGTCTGCATATTCAGCAAGCTTGTCAGCTGTAAGAGCTGCACGTGGGAATTCAACCATTGTACCAATCTGGAACTTGAGGTTAACCTTCTGATCCTTGTTTACCTTTTCAATAACAGCTTCTGCCTGTGCGCGAATCTGTTTGAATTCATTTACAGACATGATGTTTGGAATCATGATGCGAACATCGTGCTTTGCATGTTCTTTGTCAAGTTTTGCTGTTGCAAGAGCAATAGCTTCAACCTGCATTTCGTAAATTTCAGGATATGTAATAGCAAGACGACAACCACGGTGTCCAAGCATTGGGTTGTGTTCGTCAAGGAAGAAAATCTTCTTTGCAAGAACATCTTTGTTAAGGCCAAGCTTCTTTGAAAGTTCTTTAAGCTGTTTGTCATCTTCTGCCTGGATAAATTCGTTAAGAGGTGGGTCAAGAAGACGGATTGTTACAGGATGTCCATTCATTGCCTTGATAACTTCATAGAAGTCACTCTTCTGCAATGGGAGAATCTTTGCAAGATTTTCTTTTCTTTCTTCTGTTGTGTCAGAAACAATCATCTTCTGGAAGTAAAGCTGTCTGTCGCCTTCTTTGAACATGTGTTCTGTGCGGCAAAGACCAATACCTGCAGCACCAAACTTGAATGCTACAGGAGCTTCATCGCGTTCAGCATTTGCGAGAACTTCAAAGCCCTTAACTGTCTTTCCAGATGGAGTCTTGCGAACTGAAGTTTCGCGAACTTCGTCTGCCCAAGAAAGGAATGTTTCCAAATCTTTAGAAACTGAAGCAGCTGCAACTTTGATTGAACCTGCATAAACTTTACCAGTTGAACCATCGATAGAAATCTTGTCGCCAGCCTTGTAAATCTGATCCTGAATTTTGATTTTGCCGTTTCCAACAAATTCAACAGCATCACAACCACAGATACATGGAGTTCCCATACCACGTGCTACTACAGCTGCGTGTGATGTGCGTCCACCTGTTGATGTAAGAATACCGTTTGAAACTGCCATACCAGCAAGGTCATCAGGAGATGTTTCTTTGCGAACGAGGATGATGCCACCCTTGTTGCCAAGTTCTTTTGCTTTAGCACAAGCTTCTTCTGCTGTGAATACGATAATACCTGTTCCTGCTCCAGGAGAAGCTGGAAGACCACTGGCAATAGCCTTAGCCTGCTTAAGTTCGTTTGGATCGAACTGTGGGTGAAGAGCTTGTTCAATCTGATCTGGTTCTACGCGGAGAAGAGCCTGTTCCTTTGTGATGAGCTTTTCTGCAACCATGTCAACAGCCATCTTGATAGCAGCTGCACCTGTGCGCTTACCGTTGCGGCACTGGAGCATGAAGAGTTTTCCTTCTTCAACTGTGAATTCCATATCCTGCATATCATGATAATGCTTTTCGAGTCTGCTGCGGATTTTGCAAAGCTGATCGTAAATCTTTTTGTTTGTCTTTTCGAGTTCAGAGAGGTGCTGTGGTGTACGGATACCTGCAACTACGTCTTCACCCTGAGCGTTCATAAGGTATTCACCCATGAATTCGTTCTTACCTGTAGAAGGGTCGCGAGAGAAGCAAACACCTGTACCAGATGTTTCACCCTTGTTACCGAATACCATCGCCATAACTGTTACGGCAGTACCCTTAAGAGCGCCTTCCTTGATGTTATTAAGTTTGCGGTAAGTAATAGCGCGTGGGTTCATCCAAGAACCGAATACAGCACCGATTGCCTTCCACATCTGCTTTTCTGGATCCTGTGGGAATTCTTCGCCAGCAGGCTTTCTTTCTGTCTTTGAGTTTTTGTAAAGAATCTTATACTTAGAAACGATTTCTTTAAGTTCTTCTGTGTTAAGTTCTGTGTCTTGTTTGATGCCACGTTTTGCTTTTACAGAATCGATTACTTCTTCAAATTTATCATGGTCGATACCCATTGCAACGTTACCAAACATCTGGATAAAGCGGCGGTATGCGTCCCATGCAAAACGTTCGTTATTTGTTTTTTCTGCAAGACCAATAACAGACTTATCGTTAAGACCAAGGTTGAGGATTGTGTCCATCATACCAGGCATAGAAATTGCTGCACCTGAGCGAACTGATACAAGAAGTGGATCCTTTTCATCGCCAAGTTTTTTACCCATAGATTTTTCGAGCTTTGTAAGATATTTCTTTACTTCAACATCGAGCCCTTCCGGGTATTTTTCACCTAACTTGTAATAAGCCTGACATACGTCAGTAGAAATTGTAAATCCTGATGGAACTGGAAGGCTCAAAGGAGCTTTAGCCATCTGTGCAAGGTTTGCACCTTTTCCACCAAGTTCAGCGCGCATTGATTCATCGCCTTCTGCGTCGCCGTCACCGAAATAATAAACATATTTGGTTTTAGCCATTAATGTCCTCCATATATATATGTAGGTTTGAGTATAAACTTAATTATTTACTAGGTCAATTAAGACTTTTTTGAGTGA
>CAVJHV010000001.1:11286-23013 GCA_963649315.1 Treponemataceae bacterium
TGTGGAAAAATTATATAGTTTATAAAAATTACAGTCAACGGAGAGAGCGAAAAAGTGGCATTTTATCGAAAGAATTTGAGGATAAAAAATGTTTTGAAAGGAAAAAATTCTTTTTAAAAAAAAGAATTTTCTTAGCAAGTGCGTTAGTGACTGTAGGGGCGCCGCAGGCGTTCCGGAACGAAGTGGAGGAATGAAGGCGAATGCCGGAACCCCGAAAGGCACGGCCGGCCGCAAGGCAGGCAACGCCCAGAATAAAAATAAATAGTAACTTTTGAAATTTTTTTTTGTTATTGAAAAGGTGGGCTTTTCTGTTAGTTTGACAGTAGAGAAATATAAATGATATAATTTGCGGATTAAGCAGGAGTTTTTGTGGCACGTTCGCGTAAGTATAAATACATTGATAGAAGTTTTGGCTCAAATTTTATTCACGGAATGGGAAGTGTCTTTGCAAAAATAGGTCGTTTTTTTCTTCGGGTATTTAAGATTTTTGATCAGAAATTAACTGTAATGGTTGTGCCGCACTCGAAGGGAAAAGTTTTTAATATTCAGACTAATGTTTTTGCATTGACTCTGGGAATAATTATTTTTGGGGGAATTATTGGTTCATTTTTTTATTTTAATCAGAGGAATATAACTGCAACTGTAGAAATAAAAAAACTGCGTGAAGAAAATCAAGACACTATGTCCAGTCTGGATGAACTGCGCGATGAAAATAATAATCTTTTGCAGACGGCAAAAAGATTTCAGTCTTCTCTAAGTCAGTCGCTTTCCCTTTTGGGAATTGAACAGACAAATAATACTGTTGCTTCTGATGATTCTGGCGGTGACCTTTCATCTCTTTTTAATACCCAGGACATTACTTCTGGAACTTTAAAGGAAACTACGGACATTCGTCAGTTGACGGCTTATCTGGACAGTGCGGTTGAACCTGTTGAAGAAATTGGCCGTATGCTTGAAAGGCAGGGAACTCTTTTTCAGGACATTCCGAGTGTGTGGCCGGTAAAAAATGGTATTGGTCACATTTCTATGGGATTTGGACAAAACCTGCATCCGCTTAAACAGACATGGTACATTCATAAGGGTCTGGATATTTCTACATGGCGTTCGGGTGACCCGGTTGTGGCAACTGCGAACGGGCAGGTGGTGACTGTTGGTTATAGCGATGACTTTGGAATTTTTGTTATTCTTAAGCATAAGCATGGAATTTACACCCGATATGCGCACCTTTCTTCGGCACGTGTTTCGAAGGGGGATTCTGTTATGCAAAGACAGGTTATTGGTACAATTGGTGATACCGGTTTAACAACTGGTCCTCACCTTCATTATGAAGTTCATATTGGGTCTGATGTTGTAGATCCTTTAAAATACATAAACTTAAAGTAATTTAATAATATGGCTTTTTTTAGTAACGATATTTCTATTAATAGTATTCTCGGTCAGGGCTCTGTTTTTAAGGGTAATTTGAAGATTAATGGTTTTACCAGAATTGATGGTGATTTGGACGGCGACCTTGAAAGCAGCGGAAAAGTTATTGTTGGCGAAAATGCCAGAATAAGGGGAAACATCACTGCAAAGTCTGTGACGGTTGATGGTGGAATTGTAAAGGGAAATATTGTTGCTCCGGATTTTGTTACCATTCATGCAAACAGTGCTGTTATTGGTGATATTCAAACTAGAAGGTTTAATGCGGATGAAAATATTATTTTGAACGGTCACTGCATTGCTCTTTCGGATGAAAATGAATACAGGGGAGCACAGGAGCGATGGGAAAACGAAATGGCTATTGCTGCGAAATCTCTGTTTACGAATGTGGTGCATGCGAAGGGGAAGTCTTCTTACGAAAATTTGCAGGATGGTGAAGGAAATGGCGGTGATGAAAACCTGGTAAACAAACCGCGCGGTCTTTTTGCAAAACCTTCAAAAAAGAGATAAAGGGTATAATGGAATCGGTAGACTCTTTAAGTAATTCAGGACTTTATTTTCAAGTAGCCCAGGAAGCGGCAAAATCTCAGCAGGCAGAAAAGGATAAAATTCAAAAGAAAGAAAAGGTTTCTAAAAGTAAATTTTCTTCTGCTTTGGAAAAGAGTTATGCGGAACATGCCTTGTTTGAAGAAGGGCTGCCTGTGGAAATTGCGAAAATGTCCGAAGAAGAGGCGGTTGTTTTTTTGAAGGATGCGGCTGATATGGCGGCGGATGTCTTGAAGGAAAAACAAACTGTCGAATCCTTTGCGGACTACCGTAAAAAGGTGAGTCAGTTTTTAAAATACATTTCAAAAAATAATTATGAAGTTATAAAGCATCAAAGAAAAGGTTTTACCCGTAAGAGAAAGCCTGTAAATCCTTCCTACGAAGTCAGGGTAATAAATGAAGATTTGGATTTTATTGCCCGTTCATTCCTTTTGGAGCACAAGGCACCGCTTAACATGCTGGCCAAAATAGAAGAAATAAGTGGATTGATTATAGACTTGATGGCAACATAAATTTATAATTTTAAAAATTTTAATCTTTGGAGTAATTGATGTCTGACATTTTTGAAAACGACATTGAAAAAAATAATATAGATTTGAAGTCGCTTGAAGATGAAGATACAGGCGCTTCTTCTGATGAGCTTGAGACTTTTGTTTTTCCGGAAACCTTGTATAAGGTAAAACTTGTTTATTCTTTTGAAGGAATTTATGTGACTGTTCCTGAGGGAATGACCCTTAGTGAAGGGCAGAAAGTAATTGTTCCTACACGGTATGGTGATGATTTGGCCCTTGTACTTGGTTTGTCAAAGCAGCCCGTTGGAATAAAACCCAGTGACATTGTAGAAGTAAAACGCATTGCTGACGAAAAAGATTTAAAACATGCCGAAGAATTGGAGCATAAGGAAAAGGAAGCTTTTAAAGTCTTTAGGGAAAAAGTGGAATTGCATCATCTGGACATGAAACTGGTGACAGTACATTTTTTAGTTGGGGATGCAAAAGCACTTTTCTTTTTTTCAAGTGACAATCGTGTAGACTTTCGAGAACTGGTAAAAGATTTGGTTTCTGTTTTCAGGATGAGGATTGAATTAAGGCAAATTGGTGTTAGAGATGAAAGCCGCATTACCGGAGGTTTGGGGGTTTGTGGCAGACCATATTGCTGTAATTCTGTAAGTGACAAATTGCGCCCTGTAAGCATTAGAATGGCAAAAGACCAGAACTTAAGTTTAAATTCCATAAAGATTTCAGGCCAGTGCGGAAGGCTTTTATGCTGCTTAAGTTATGAAGTGGACTGGTACGCAGAAGCACGTAAAAATTTGCCAAACGAAGGCGTCCGCCTTTATTATGACGGTACGAATTTTAAAGTAACAGAAGTAAACCTTATTACATCAATGATAAAAATGTTAGGCGAAGATGGCCGTTTGCTTGAAGTAAACGCAAAAAGGTTTGCAAAAGACAATCAAAATCGCTGGCACATCAACTAAAGGGCAGCCTTGAATGTTGCTTTTACAGGGAAAATTAAATTTTAAGAATAGCAAGAACTTCGTCTTCTTTGCCGGTAAAAGGTGATTTATCAAAGTCTGCATAAAATTCAATCTTTTTAAAACCAGTGTCTTTTCCAAACTGGAAAATTTCGTCTGCTGTTAAAGGGTAGAAAGGAATGTCTTCCAGAACGGGAAGATACTTGCCGTTACCAGTTTCGATTTTCTGGTTGACAATAGAAGTTCCCTTTTTGTCAATAAGAAGTTCCGTGTCTAATTTTGAGCGTATGCTGTGACGGGTAGAAAGTTTTACCTTTTCCAGAGAGCCGTATTTTTCAAAATTAATAAGTTTTAAAACCAAAACGCCTTTTGAAGACAAAAGCTGCACGCAGTCATGAAAAAATTTTTTAATTAAAATGGGGCCGTGAATAAAACAAATGCGGCTTTCAAGAGAAGAAATAATATTGTAAAAGTTTTTACCCAAAAATCTTGCCATATCAAGTGAAGACATTTCAAAAAAGCGGACGGTCATCAGCTGGTTACGCCTTCGCAGGTTGGCAGAACGAATAAGGTCTTTATTTTGTTCAATTCCTGTAACATCCAGGCCTTCTTTTGCCAGACTGTGCTCAAAATAACCTGTAGCACAATGAGTGCGCAAAATTTTAACCGGACGCGGGTACAAATTTATTAAATCGTTATAAAAGTCTCGCTGAGAATCTGAAACTGGGTAAAGCTCGTCGTAATATTCAACTAAGTTTTTTAAATACTCCATAATTTACAAATTATAATTCAATTTAAAAAAAAATCAAATTTTTTGGACTTTTTTATATTTTTTTGAAGCATACCGCTTTTTGTTAAACGGCCCTTCCGCCACTTGCTGCGCGCGGTCCTTCGGACGGCCTTCGGCCTGGCTCCAGAGCCGGCTAAGCACATTTTGTAAGAAAAACTGCATTCTTAAAGACTGAGTGGGTTAGTTTTCTGCTTGCAAAGAGTCTTTTTCTTTTAGAATTTCTTCTACTTGTTTGCGGAATTCTTCAATCTGGTCAAATTTGTGGTCCTGGGCCCATTGAAGTTCGTCAAGGGCATCTTCTTCGCGACCTTTTTTGGCGTAACAAACGGCCAAATCTGCATGAACAATAGAAGAAAGGTTGTTTATGTCCAGGGAATTTTCCAACATTTCTATGGCAAGGTCGATTTTGTCATGGGTCATGTAAAGGGCACCTAAACTGGCATAGGCAGCGGCATTTCTGGTGTTCAGGGCAAGGGCTCTTTTAAAATACTCTTCGGCTTTGTCATCATTAAGTTTTACGCGGTAGATAAGACCTAACTGAAGAAGATTGTCCGCGTCTTCTGAAATTTCAAGGGCTTTTTCGCGCCAGATTATTGCCTGGTCGTAATTTTCCTGCTGGGAATAACAGTTGGAAATGTAAATGTAGACAGTTTCTTTTGGGAAAGAACATTTTTCCTGAAGGGCCATTTCAAAACAGTGGCGTGCTTCGTCAAACATTTTCTTTTGAAAGTAGCGGGAGCCCTGCTGAATGTCTACATCGCCTGGTGGTAGGACGCAGGAATTTAAAGAAAGGCTGCCTGTCAGTGTAAAAATAAGTGCCAGGAATAGAAAAAATTTTTTTGTTTGCTTAACTGTATTTGAAAAAGTATTCATACAGAATATATAATAATTTCTTGAAGAAAAATCTATATTTCTTTGCGTTAGCGGCTGTAGCACCCCGCGCAGCGGGTCCCGGAACGAAGTGGAGGGATGGAGCGACAGCGGAAGTGCGAAAGACGCGACCTGCTTTAGCAGGGAACGCCCGGAAAAAAAATAAAATTAACAGGAAGAAAAAATGAATTATTCTAAATTAAAGCAGCTGAACGAACTTTTTGAGCATGAAATTGAGGCTGGCAGGCTTTGTGATGCGGCAATTTGTGTGGAACATAAGGGAAAGCGGGTTTTTGAAAATTTTTATGGAGAGGCAAAGGCTGATTCGATTTTTAAAATTTATTCTATGACAAAACCAATAACCTCTGTGGCGGCAATGATTTTGCTTGAACGTGGAATTATTGATTTGGAAGATGATGTAAAAAAATATCTGCCGTCTGTTTGTGCGAAAAATCAAAGGGTAATTGAAAAAAATACGGCGACTGGAGAAAAATCTTCGCGGGGGAATTTTTTAAAGGCTTCTACAAAGGAAATAAAAATTCGGAATTTGTTAAATATGACCAGCGGAATGGTTTATCCGAACGAAAATGAACCTTTTAACGAAACAAATGATGTGCAGACGGAAATAAAAAAGGCTGTGGCGGCTGGTGAAGATTTAGGGACAGTGGAAATTGCAGAAAAACTGGCTTTGGCTCCGCTGGCTTTTGAACCTGGGGAAGACTGGCTGTATGGGACAAGTGCGGATTTGCTGGGGGCTCTTATTGAAAAAGCGGCTGGCCGTAAGTTTGGGGATTTTTTACGATGTGAAATTTTTGAGCCTTTGGAAATGAAGGATACGGATTTTTATGTTCCGCAGGAAAAAATTAAAAGGTGGATGAAACCCTGGTCACGAAAGGCTGACGGTCATTTGGAGGATGTTGAACCAAAAGTTTTGGAGTGGATGGGGCAGGCAAATCCGTGTGAAAAGGTGCGGTTTGAGTCTGGCGGAGGATATCTTTATTCGACTTTGGAAGATTATTCGCATTTTGTCCATATGCTGGCGAATGGCGGTTCTTATAAGGGAAGGCAAATTTTGGGGCGTAAGACAATAGAATACTTTGGGGTAAATCAGCTGAATGAAAGGCAAATGAAGTCTTTTTGGCTGGCGGATCAGGGTTACGGATACGCAAATCTTATGCGCGTGATGGTGCATCCGGAAATGTCTGGGCTGGGGTCTGCTGGCGAATTTGGCTGGGATGGACTGGCCGGGACTTACTTTTTTGTAGATCCAAAAGAAGAACTTAGCCTTGTTTATATGCAACAGATTAAGGAAGGTGGTGACCCTGTTTTAAGAAGAAAATTTCGAAACATTGTTTACAGTGCGCTTTTGTAATTTTTGAATTTTGAAGAGATAAGGGCATCTCTAAAAAAAATATTGGTGGAAGGGGTGAAATTTTTTTATTGATAGTAAAGAAAAAAGGCTGACTGGCATTTTTTTTAATACCAGCAGCCTTTTTTAACTGATTTTTCTTAGCCGAAGTGGCTGAAATCAAGCTGAATTAATTTGATTACTCAAATCTTACGCTTGTTACAGCGAGTCCCTTAAAATCTTTAGGGTTTGTTCCTGCTGATTTAGAACCAAGGTTTGTGTATAACTCAATGCCTGTTACCATCTTTGTTGATTCAGGGAAAAGTGTGTCTGTCCAAGACTGACATTCTGTTTCAACATCGTAAACTGCATTGAATGGTACCTGAATACTTTTTGCCTGGTAGATAGACTTTTTGTCTTCTCCACGGTTTTTGTAGTCGAGTGTACCTGCACGGCGAGCTTTGTTGTCTTCTCTGTTCAGTGTGAAGATAGAGAACATGAATTCTCTTTTACCGTCAGCCTTAATCTGCGGATCAAGAGGTTCCCAGTCTACGCAGATTTTTGCTGCTGAACGAATCTGAAGTGGTTTAGCAAAGTTGATTCTGAGACGATAGTTTACATCTCCGTCTTTTTGCATCTGGGCCTGAACAATAATTGCCTGTTTTCCAGATGGAGCCTTGCCCTTTGTCTGCTTTCCTGCGTAAGCGTCAGCTTCTGCTGGAATAACAGAGTCTGCAGTGAAGAGAAGGTTTGTTTGTGCAAAACTTGCAGAAGCAACCAATCCTGCAATAACAACAGCTAATAATGCTCTTTTTTTCATCAATAGTTCCTCCTAAGAATCATTATAATTCTATTATAGAACTGTTTTCCCAGAAAAAAACAGATAAAATTTTTGATTTTTACTTAAATATTTTTGCTAAAATAAACATAGTAAAGAACTAAAAAAATTTAGGTTTTTTTTTAACCTGAAAATAACCCATAATTGCTAGTAAAATTAGAGGTAAACCTTAAAAAGGAGAAAAAAGTGCCTACTACTAAAACTAAATTGACAGGACGCGAACAAGTTACAAATGTAATTTACTGGATTCTTCGCGTTGTGTCTGTTTTTTATGTACTATTTCTGTTTTTACCAAGTGTAAATCCTGCAAGGATTACAACAAATATTAACAGAAACCATTCTTTGTTGACATCAGGCTTCTTTTATAAGATTTTAACTGATGGTATGGGTCGTGGCATTCAGAAAGGCTGGATGTCAGAAACTGCGCTTTTAATCGATTATTTTGCAAGTATGGCTTGTTGTATTGGTGCAATCCTTGCCGGAGTTGGCGGATGTACATCAGTTGGTAACAATAAGCTTAAAAGAATTGCTGCATTCTTTTCGATTGGCGGCGGTGCACTTGGTGCTGTCAGCATTTTTGGTGTTATTAAGGCAAGACAGATTTTGATTGACCTTGTAGCTGCAAATCCAAAGTATGCTGAAAAGACAAATGTAAACTACAGTAATTCTAACATTCTTCTGTTTGCGATTATTGCAATTGCAATTTTTGTTTTGGGAATTACTGTTCTTATCCTTAACAAAAAACCTGAAAAGGGTGAAAAAGTTCATATCGAAGCAAAATACAGACTCTTCCTTATGTTCATGCCTTTTGCAATTCTGGTTTTCGTATTCAGCTACCTTCCACTTTGGGGATGGCGCTATTCATTCTTTGACTACAAAGCAGGTCAGACACTTTCAATGGATCAGTTTGTTGGATTCAAATGGTTTGTTGCTTTAATTAAAGATCCTGCTTATGCAAAACTTGTAGGCCGTGTAATGATAAATACTTTGGCAATGTCAGGTATTGGTCTTATTACTTCATGGCTGCCAATGATTTTTGCAGTATTCCTTTCTGAAATTAAGAGTACAAGAGTACGTCGTTTTATTCAGACATGTACAACATTGCCTAACTTTATTTCATGGGTACTTGTATATGCTGTTGCTCTTTCAATTTTCAGTACAGACGGATTCCTTTCATCTTTCATGGTACAAAATGGCTTCTGGGATAAGGGTAAAAACTTCCTCATGAGTTCAAAGGGTACATGGTTCAAGATGTGGGCCTGGGGTACATGGAAAGGTTTGGGATGGAGTGCAATCATTTATATTTCTGCAATTTCTGGTATTGACCAGCAGCTTTATGAAGCAGCAACAGTTGATGGTGCAGGTCGTTTCCAGAAGATGTGGCACGTAACACTTCCAGAATTGATTCCTACATACTGCGTACTTTTGACACTCCAGATTGCAGGTATTCTTAGCAACGGTATGGAACAGTACTTCTGTTTCGAAAATGCTATGAACAGAGATTCAATCCTGGTTCTTGACCTTTATGTATATAAAATTGGTATTGGTAGTGGACTTATTCCTCTGTCAACAGTTGTAGGTATGCTTAAGTCTATTGTTTCAGTAATTTTACTCTTTATTGCCAATAGTATTTCTAAGTTAGTCCGTGGTACAGGTGTAGTATAATAAAGGAGAATAGGGAAAATGAAAAAATCATATCTTAAGCCGGGAGATGTAATATTTAACTTCTTTAACTATTTATTCTTCTTCCTTTTCACATTTTTGTGTGTATTTCCTTTCTACTACCTCTTTATTAATACAATTTCTAATAATGAATTGGTGCAGAAGGGTGTAATTAACTTCTACCCTAGAGGAATTCATCTTAAGAATTATCTGGCCCTTCGTACTGTAAAGGATTTGGGAAGAGCTTTTTTGGTAACATTCTCTAGAACAATTATTGGTACATCTTTGATGGTAATGGCTTCTGGCTTTGTTGGATATATCATGACAAAGCAGGAAATGTGGGCTAGAAAATTCTGGTACCGCTTCTTGATTGTCACAATGTACTTTAATGCAGGTATTATTCCTTGGTTTATGACAATGCAGATGCTGGGTCTTACAAACAACTACCTTGCTTACATCATTCCTGGTATTGTTTCTCCATATAACATCATCCTTGTTAAAACTTATATTGAATCAATTCCTGCGGAGCTAGAAGAATCGGCTGCAATTGATGGTGCGTCTTACTGGACAATCTTTACAAGAATTATCTGGCCGCTTTCAAAGCCAATTCTTGCTACAATTGCAATTTTTGGAGCTGTAGGTAACTGGAACAGTTTGCAGGATTCCCTGATTTTGATGCAGGCTAACGATAAATTGTTCACACTCCAGCACATTTTGTACAATTATTTGAATAAGACATCTAATCTTGGTGCTATGATGAATTCGGGTACTCAGATTTCTGATGCAATGCGTGCTTCACTCTTTAACACAAAAGTTACTAAGTACACGATTTCTATGGTTACTGCTATTCCAATCCTTGTTGTTTATCCTTTCATGCAGAAATACTTTGAAAAGGGTATTATGCTGGGTGCAGTTAAGGGTTGATATTTAGCATATATGTTTGAGAAAAGACGTTTTCAATAAATTTAAAAATGGAATCGTCACGTTAAAAAATGTTTGTTTCAGTAGGAGGAATTATGAAACAGATTACAAAAATTGCAGGAAGCTTAATTCTTGCAGCTGCAGCTTTGGGATTGACAAGCTGTGGTGGAAATGGTGGTAAAAAAGGCAATGTAATTACTTTGCAGGTTTACGACCAGTTGGCTAACTATTCTGGTGAACAGATTGGTTGGTTTGGAAAGATCATGGAAGACAAGTTCAATGTAAAGTTGAACATCATCCCAGAATCTGGAAATACATACACAACACGTATGGAAAGCCAGAACCTCGGTGACATTGTTATTTGGGGTGCTGATGGTGATGACTACCTTGATGCAGTAGATGCTGGACTTCTCCTTGACTGGGAAGAAGAAGATCTCCTTTCAGAACACGGTGCTTATATTAAGGATCACATGCACCAGGCTCTTGAAAAGAACCGCGAAATTTCTGGAACAGGAAAGATTTACGGTTTCGGACACGGTGTTTCAACATCTTCAAAGGACCGTCAGGCATTCTTCTACACATGGGATATCCGCTTTGATCTTTATGAGCAGCTTGGAAAACCAGAAGTTAAGAACTATGATGACCTCGTAGAACTCTTCAAGAAAATGAAGGAAATCTGTCCAACAGACGACAACGGTAAAGAAACATATGCATTGTCATTGTTCCCAGACTGGGACGGTAACATGGTAATGTTCGTTAAGTCTTTGGTAACAGCTTACGTTGGATGGGATGAATTTGAATTTGGTCTTTATGATCCAGAAACAGGTACATACCACGATTGTCTTGAACCAGATGGCGAATACATCAAGTCTATGCGCTTTATCAACAAGCTCTATCAGAATGGCCTCTTGGACCCAGATAGCATGACACAGAACTACGATGCAATGTCTGAAGACTACACAAACGGTACAGCATTCTTTAACATCTTCAACTGGATGGCTTCTGGTGTTTATAACACAGATGCTCACGTACAGGCTGGAAAGGCTATGTACCCAATCCGCCCAACAGATGCAAGTCCAATCGTTTACGGTCAGTCAGTATTTGGATCAAACCGCATTTGGTCTATTGGTTCAAAGACAGAATATCCAGAACTTTGTATGGACATTATCAACTGGCTCTGTACTCCAGAGGGATTCATGACATCACTTTATGGTCCTAAGGGTGTTACATGGGATTATGATGACAATGGTAAGACATACTTCACAGAACTTGGTAGAACTGTTCAGCAGGACGACAAGACTGTTATGCCAGCTCCATATTCTGGAACATACAAAGATGGTTCATTCCAGATGAACAACATCACATGGGCAAACGATGCTACAAACCCAGATTCTAATGGTGAAACATACAATAAGGATAACTGGGCAAGCAACGCTACGCCAGCTAAGTCTGAAATTGAACAGAGATGGCGTGACTGGGCAGATGCAGTATCTGTAGAAGATTACCTTGGAAAGGGTAAGTATGTTGTAGCTCCTGGTTCAGCATTCTCTATTGGTACAAAGACTGAAGATCTTCAGATGAAGTCTAACCAGATGCAGACATGTATCAAGACTGGTACATGGAACGCAATCTATGCAAAGAACGATGCTGAATTTGATTCACTTGTTGCTAAGATGACAGAAGAAGCTAAGGGTTACGGATACGACGAACTCAAGGTTTGGGCTCAGGAACAGGCAGCACGCAAAAAGGCAGCTGAAGACGCAGCAGCTGAGTAAGCGCTAAAATAGTTAAACATTTTGTTTGACAAAATCCGCTCGGGATTTTCCTGGGCGGATTTTTTGTTTTAAATCTAT
>CAVJHV010000001.1:23023-45755 GCA_963649315.1 Treponemataceae bacterium
GAAAAGCGGTATATTTTAAGAATGGGAATTTTTAATACTGAAGGAAAACTTTATAAAGCGATTACGTGGATTGGGAATTTGTTTTTTTTGAACTTATGCTGGCTGCTTTTTAGTTTGCCGATTGTGACGATTGGGGCTTCGACGGTGGCGGCACATTCGATGATGTTTAAACTGATGGAAGACAAGGAAGGCTATCTTTTTAAGGGGTTTGTGAAGGCTTTTAAAGAGAACTTTTTACAGGGAACAATTCTTTGGCTGATTACTGCGGTGGCAGCTTACGGTATTTTTATTGATTTGCAGTTTATGTTTAATAAGGATTGGGACCCGAGTGTGGCTTTTTTGATTTTTAGTATTTTGGGAATTGCCATTGTTTTGTGTTCTCTTATTTATGCTTTTCCTTTGAGTGCCAGGTATAAAAATAAATTTTATATGCAAATAAAAAATTCTTTTTTGCTGGCTACTCTGCATCCTGTGAAGACTCTGCTGCTTTTTTTAATTATTGCAATTGAAATTGCCGGCATGTGGTGGAATACAGTTACTTTGATTTTGGTTATTTTGATTGGACCAATGCTTTTGATTGCAACGGTTGCAGGTTTTTCAAAAAGGATTTTTGATTTGAATGATAAGCGTAATGCAGAAATTGGAATTAAACCGACTTATGTGAATCCGGATGATGAGCGTGACGCGGAAGAGAAAAAACTGGAGTCTAAAGAAAAATAAATTTTAAAATTGTTGATGGGTAATTTACATGTAAGATTTGCAGCATAGCCCGCCGTGTAGTGGGCTGCCGAAGGCAGAGTGCGAAGCACCGAGGCGATAGCTGAGCCACGGAAGGGCGGTTGAAGGAAAGACGGGATGCTTCAAAAAAAACAAGCCCATCAACTGAATTTGCTTAAAAAAAATGTATTATAATTTCAAATATGTTATTGACACAAATTCAGTAGCCATTAAACTCAACTGCTAAGGGCGTAATTTGTTTTAATATCAGAAAAGAAAAATTTTGGGAAAATATAAGGGCACATTTTGTGCGCGTTTTGCGTGCGGGCTGTGCTTTTTTGTTTTTAAATTCTCTGGCATTCGCAAAATCAAAGCCTGTGCCGGACTGGGTGCAAAATTACAGGGCGGTCTATCCTTC
The DNA here is from genome assembly GCA_963649315.1 of Treponemataceae bacterium. Taxonomy (GTDB): domain Bacteria; phylum Spirochaetota; class Spirochaetia; order Treponematales; family Treponemataceae; genus Treponema_D. Next base: position 24,159 of record CAVJHV010000001.1, read on the forward strand.
ATCTGAATACCTTGCTCTGCGGGGAACAGGCGATTCTGCAGAAAAGACGAAAAATGATGCTACATCAGCACTTTCGCGATATTTCAAGACCATATTATCAAAGGATTTAGAAGATGCTGTGAAAAAATGATTTATCCAGCGTCTTTAAATTATAGCTACTCAGAAACGTCATTTTGACCCTGAAATAAATTCAGGGTGATGGTTTTTTGGCAGTTCAAAAAAATTACATTTACTATATCGGTTATGGCAGCTTTTTTTGCCATGGGGCTTGTTTCTTGTGCAAGTATGGGTAATGTTTAGGAAACAAGGCCTGCGGAGGACAAAACTGTAAAAGTAAACATTGATGATGATGTCGATAAGGTTGTAGTGATTGACTGGACGGACAGAACTTTGGGCGAAATTGCCGTTCCAACCTGGCTTAAAAATATGCGTCGTGGAAACAGCGGCACGTTCAAGCAACAGTGGGGAACTGACGCAAACCGCGTTGTAAAAGTCAGTATGGCGACTGGAAAAACTGAAGCTATGGCACAGGCTTTGAGTCGTGCAGGATTTGCTTATACTCAGGCAGCAGAACTTAGTCAGAAAGTAATCGGCCGGGTAGGTCAAGGCTTAAATAATGTAGGCCAGCTGGAAGCTTTGTATGTTGCAGCAAGTGAAACAAAGGCCGGAACAAAAGACCAAATCGAGCAGTACATTTACTACACAGTTTATTCGATGGACAAAGGCACCTGGGACAACCTCTGCAAAAAATATCTGATTGACATTATGGGCGGACCTGATTTGACGACTGAAACTCAGAAAAAAGTTGGAGCACTTTTTAGCGAGATGAAGGAAGATTCTGATAAAAAAAATGCTGCAAAACAGGCTGAGGAAGAAGCTGTGGATTTGGCTAGTTTTTTGATGTAGGAGCTTAGGTTTAACGGGATTCCAGAAATTTATTTTTTGGAGTCCCTGTGAATTTAAGAGTGGGAAAAATAAAAGGTGTAAAAAATGCGAGAGAAGAAGTTTTTTGCTTTGATTTTGTCATTGTTTGCTGCTGTTTCTCTTTGTAGTCAGGCAAAATATTCTGTTCAGGTTATAAAGCAGGAAGCTGTAAATCTTTCTGCCTCCGAAGCGGCATGGCTTCCAGGTCAGGTGCAGGATAAATTGAAAAGTATTTTGCAGGAATATCTTGAAATGAAGACTGTGGTCGATTCCAAATCTGAAAAAGCCTTAAAAAAACTCCAGGCGGAAAGCGAGGGAGACGGGCGCGATGAAGCAACTGCAACTGGCTATACAATCAGTGCGGATTTTACAGATTTGACGACCGGAGAGCAGATGGCGTCTGTTACGAGCAAAGAATATTCAAAGGCGGAATATCTTTACGGTTCTACTGGTGCGGTTGATGAGCTTACACTAAAAATTGCAGAAAAACTTACTTGCAAGTGGTTCTGCAAATTTCAGTCTTGATGAACAGTTGCAGCTTGCAAAACAAAATGAAGAGCAGTTCAACAAGATGATGAGTGATTATGATGCGGAACTTTCAAAATTGATGACAAGCAACGATGTAAATGCCATTCAGAATAAAAAACGCCTTGAAGCGGAAAAGGCTCTTTTACAGGAAAAACAGAATGCTGAGAAAAAACGTCAGGAAGAACTTGACGAACAAAAGGCACGTGTTGCAGAAGACGAAAAACTTGAAGCAGAACGTTCAATAGCACTCAAGACTCAGCGAGACCAAATGGCGAAGGAAGCTGCAGAAAAGGCTACGGAAGTTCGTAAACTGAAAATGGAAAAACAAGGCATTTTGGGGCAGAGTGGCGTACTTGAGTCAAAAAAGAAAGCTCTCGTAGAAATTCGCCAGGATGTAGAATCAAGATGTCAGGAACCCTATGACCAGCTTGTAAAGGATCGGGATTATGAAGAGCAGAGAATACGAAATAAATCATATTTAACTGTAGAACTTGGAAGTAATGGTCAGCCTACTGAACAGGCAAGAGTCCGACGTAAAAGACAGATAATAAAAAGTTACGAAGATTTGACAAATAGTTTTTTTGCAGATTCAGAAAGTGTAAAAGCAAGTACACAGACTCAAGAGAGTGCTTTGTTAAAAGAAATTCGCAATGATATGAATTCTCTTATCGGAAAAAGAACTGTCAGCAGTATGGGCGACGAACTAAAAGTATCTTTTGGAAAATATGAGGGAAGTGAAAACGGTTGGAATGCCTATTTAAGTCTTTATACAGATGGGGGCTTTTATATGCGGACAGTTTCATTGTTAAATATGACGCTTTGTGTGGAAAAAAAGCTTCTGATATGGAAACTGAACTTGATGACAAAGTAATTGAAGAATACACGAACAATGTAGATATGTACACTTCTTTGCTTACTCGTGGCGACCCGATTATTTATTTTGAAATTGACTACAACGTAACTGCAGAAGGAGATAATAAGCCAAGCCTATACAAGTTCAACTTTAATACAGTAAGAGTAATAAATACTGTGAGTGGAAAAATTACGCAGAATAGCCCGTTGAATAAAGTTCAACTACGTACAATGACTCTAGCAGGGATTTAAATGAAATTGTTGGAATTGTAGCCGAAGAAGAAGAGCCTTTTTCAATAATGGAAAAATTTTTTACAAAAGGACTAGATATCAATACAGCAAAGAAGAAAGTTGAACCGTTCATACTATTACGTAATTACTTGGATGCTAATTATGTACAAATTCTAGGCACAAGTTACAAAATGTTAAAAACTGAAGTAACAAAAAAAAGCATTATAAAGAAGTTATGGGCGAAAATCCAAGTGAGTATAAAGGTGATGAGTTGCCTGTGGAAAATGTAAGCTGGTATGACGCAATTTACTTTTGTAATAAGTTGAGTGAAGAATATGGATTAGAGGCGGTTTATTCGATTGATGGAGAAACTGACTTTCAAAATGGGGTTATATTCCACACCTTGATAAGTCAATAAGAGGTGAAATTAAACAAAATACAAAAACTAACGGTGTTAGACTACCAACTTGGGAAGAATGGAAATATGCAGCAAAAGGAGGCGAGAATTATAAATATGCCGGTTCTGATAATTTGGATGAAGGAGGCTGGTATTGGGGTAACAGTAATAGGAAAACACATTCAGTAGGACAAAAGAGGTCTAACGTTTACGGCTTGTATGATATGCCTGGCAATGTCTGGGATTCCGGCGGCAGCGACAACGACCGCTACTACTGCGGTGGCAGTTACTACGACTACGACCTCAGCTGCGAGGTCGACGACTGCTACTACTACGTCGACTACTGCCGCAATTACCTTGGTTTTCGCCTGGTCTGCCCCTTTTCATTATTAGACTAACGAGCTGTAGCTGCGACGTGACGGTGCAGCGCAGACGGTAAGCCGTAGCGGAACAGCCACGGAGCAGGCGCGAAAGTGCGGGGAATGTGAAGTTTTATTTTCAGTCCCCCCTACGCTTCCACTACCTTCCACTCATCAATATTTTTTTCTTTAGAGTTAAAATTTACCCCGACCTTTAAAATCTTTCTTTTATCACTGGCAAATGGGTCTGCATATTTTTTTTCTTCAATTTGCTGCAGGGCTTCATCGGCTGATTTATCACGCCTAAATTCAAAAATGTAAACAAAATCTTCTACCTGGAGAACGCAATCCGCACGGCCAAAAGAATAATGCTGTTCCGCGTTGACAAATTGACCCAGCAAAATAAAAACAATATAAATTATATTCTGAAAATTCTGTTCAATCACAGTGTCAGAGGATTTTGTTGAGTATGGCAGTCTGGCAAAAAGTGATTTGAAGCGGTCAAGAATGGAATCCACATCGCCATTTTGGATGTCATCATAAAATTCGTTTATGCAAAGGGAATTTGTTGCCATTTTTGAATCTGTAAAAAGTGGAACAAGGCATCTTAAAAAACTGTAGCGGACTTCATCATTTGGGTAGCCAAGGTAATATGAATTAAGCTTGAAATTATAGCCTTTGATAGTCAGATAGCCGGACTGGTAAAAAAGCGGAATGGGGTCGGGATTGTCAGACCTGTAATCCTGCAAATCGTCCTGAAATTCTGAAATTTTGTCTGTGGAAAATTTCTTTGGATCAAAATCATTTTCTTTGAGTTTTTTTAAAAGGAAAGTTGGGGTGCCACTTGCAAACCAGTAATTTCCAAGATTACTATCAGCCAGCGAATTTATTAAGCTGAATGGGTTGTAAAGCCCTTCTGAATTCTGATGGAAACGGTAGCCGTCGTACATTCGTTTTAATTCTGCAAGGCAATCTTTGTAAGATATGGAAAATTTATTTGCCATTTTTTGAATTTCTGGTTCAAAAGTTTTTTCCATTTCGTTTAGGGTAATTCCGCAAATTGTTGCATAATCTTCTGTCATAGAAATATCACGCAACTGGTTCAAATCAGAAAAAATTGAAACTTTACTAAACTTAGTGACGCCAGTAATAAAAACAAATTTCAAATATTTATCGCAGGATTTAAGATTGCCAAAAAATCCTTTGAAAAGTTTGCGGGATTCTTCCAGGGCTTCCTCTTCGCTTTCCAAAAGTGACTTATCGTATTCGTCAACAAGAACAACACCACCCAGACCTGTTTTTTTATAGGCGGCTTCAAGAAGGTAATTAAATCTTGTTGGAAGATTTTCTTTTGTAATGTCAGGATTTTTTCCATAGATTTTTTCCCACTTTGAAAGGTGTGTGTCCAAAACAGTTGCAAGGTCGGCAGAAGAATCATATTTATTTCCATTAAAATCAAAATAGAAAACTGGGTATTTTATCCAGTCTTTTTCAAGTTGGCTGATTTTTAGCCCTGTAAAAAGTTCTTTCTTGCCTTCAAAATATGCCTTCATCGTAGAAAGTAAAAGGCTTTTTCCAAAACGTCGTGGACGACTCAAAAAATAAGTCTTTCCTTCATTCGCGAGACGGTAAACAAATTCTGTTTTGTCGACATACAGATAGTCATTATTTCTAAGCCATTCAAAAGATTGTATGCCGATTGGAAGTTTTCGGATATTCATAGTTTTATTTTACTCCACCACTTTCCACTCATCAATATTTTTTCCTTCAGAGTTAAAATTTACCCCGACCTTTAAAATCTTTCTTTTATCACTGGCAAAAGGTTCTGCGTATTTTTTTTCTTCTATTTGCTTTAAGGCTTCATCTGCTGATTTATCACGTTTAAACTCAAAAATGTAAACATAATCTGCGGTCTGGAGTACACAATCTGCTCTGCCATGAGAATAATGTTCTTCAACGGTGGCAAACTGTCCCAGTAAAATAAAAACAATGTAAATTACATTTTGAAAATTCTGTTCAATTATAGAATCGTCTGTTTTGCCTGAATATGGAAGGCGAGCAAAAAGGCTTTTAAATCTGAGCAAAACTTCTTCAATGCGGCCTGCCCGTAAGTCTTTTAAAAAAGTTCCGATTGTCAAAAGATTTACATTGTCTTCTGAATGGAAGAAAAGTGGAACGAGATTTTTTATAAAAGAATAGCGGACTTCGTTGTTAGGGTAGCCGAGGTAGTATTCCCGGATTTCGCGGTCGTAGCCCTTGATTGTCAGATAACCGGTCTGGTAGAAAAGTGGGAGTGGGTCGTTGCTTTCGCTTCGATAGTCTGTGATTGTGTCTGCGTCAATCGGCACCTGGTCGGTAGTAAAAACTTTCGGGTTGTAATTTGTGTCTTTCAATTTTTGCAAAAGAAAAGTTGGAGTGCCGGTTTCAAACCAGTAACATTTAAAATCTTTTGAGGTCAGGGCGTTTATCAGGCTGAAAGGATTGTAGACTCCTTCTGTATTCTGGTAAAAGTGATAGCCGTCGTACATTTTTTTCAACTGGGAAAGACATTCTTCGTAAGAGAGATTTTGTTCATCTGCCATTTCCTTAATTTCTGGTTGAAAAATATCTTCCAATTCAGTTTCTGTAATTCCACAAATTGAAGAAAATCTTTTATCAAGCGAGATGTCGCACAACTGGTTCAAATCAGAAAAAATTGAAACTTTACTAAACTTAGTGACGCCAGTAATAAAAACAAATTTCAAATATTTATCGCAGGATTTAAGATTGCCAAAAAATCCTTTGAAAAGTTTGCGGGATTCTTCCAGGGCTTCCTCTTCGCTTTCCAAAAGTGACTTATCGTATTCGTCAACAAGAACAACACCACCCAGACCTGTTTTTTTATAGGCGGCTTCAAGAAGGTAATTAAATCTTGTTGGAAGATTTTCTTTTGTAATGTCAGGATTTTTTCCATAGATTTTTTCCCACTTTGAAAGGTGTGTGTCCAAAACAGTTGCAAGGTCGGCAGAAGAATCATATTTATTTCCATTAAAATCAAAATAGAAAACTGGGTATTTTATCCAGTCTTTTTCAAGTTGGCTGATTTTTAGCCCTGTAAAAAGTTCTTTCTTGCCTTCAAAATATGCCTTCATCGTAGAAAGTAAAAGGCTTTTTCCAAAACGTCGTGGACGACTCAAAAAATAAGTCTTTCCTTCATTCGCGAGACGGTAAACAAATTCTGTTTTGTCGACATACAGATAGTCATTATTTCTAAGCCATTCAAAAGATTGTATGCCGATTGGAAGTTTTCGGATATTCATAAGGTGATTTTAACATAAAAACATGGATAAATGAATGGGAACTTCTGTGGATTGCAATTTTTTAGGGGTGAAATTTTGCTGAGGGGCAGTTTTTTTGTTCTGGAGAATTTGCTTTTTGTGATGGAAGCGTAAGGGATTGGAGCACCCCGCGCAGCGGGTCCCGAAACGAAGTGGAGGGATGGAGCGATAGCGGAAGTGCGGAAAGCCCGGCCCGGAGTGAGCGGAGCGAACGGAGGGATACGCCCATAAAAATAAAAATAAAATACAAGGGCGGTGCTTTTTTAATTGATTTGAATTGAGTATAATCAAGTGTTTTTGGAGACACTTATGACAAAAGAAGAGGCACGGGCGCAGAGGCGTGAAAACCGGCAATATTTTAGACACAGACTTATTTGGTTTTTGGGACGGAATCCTGTAAAACTTTTTCTGAAGCTTTTTGTAAATTTGAATGTGACAAAGGCACCGAAACTAGAAAGGCCTTACATAGTTTTGTCCAATCATGTTACGAATTTGGATCCGATTATTTTGGCGGTTGCTTTTAAAAAGCAGATGTATTTTATTGCCAGTGAACAGTTTTACAGGTCTGGCTTTAAATCAAAAATTTTGTACTGGGCTTTTCAACCGATTTCGAAAATTAAGGGGGCTTCTGACCGGCTGACAGTGATGAAAACAATACGTACTTTGCGGGAGGGTAAAAACATTGCTCTCTTTCCGGAAGGAAACCGCACTTTTAACGGAGAGTCTGCTAAATCTTTTGAAGCAACCGGTAAGTTGATTAAAGTTTCAAAGGCTGGGCTTGTTACGTTTAAAATCGAAGGCGGTTATATGACTTTTCCGCGCTGGGGTTTTGGTAAGCGAAAGGGGAAAATGCAGGCTGGTATTGTAAATGTTTACACGCCTGACCAGTTGAGTAAAATGTCTGCAGAAGAAATTGTTGAACATATTAATCAGGATATTTACACAAACGCTTACGCTGAACAGGAAAAAAATAAAATTCAGTTTAAGGGGGAAAATCTGGCATTTGGGATGGAAAGTGCTTTTTCTGTTTGCCCTGAATGTAAGAAAATTGGTTTTATTGGGTCGCAGGGAAATTCTGTTTTTTGCACAAATTGTTCTACAAAGGCTGCTCTTGATGCTTACGGATTTTTTAATTCTGAGTTTAAATTTAGAAGTGTTTTGGAATGGGACAAATGGCAGGAAGAATTTTATAAGGATTATGTTGCGAATTTTAAGGATCCGCTTAAACCTCTTTTTCAGGACACAAATGTTGCTATAAGGACTGTGACTTCGGATCATAAGACTTCTGAAATTGGGTATGGAACATTTTCTCTTTATAAAGACAGATTTATTTTTGAACCGCTCAACAAAGAGGAAATTGTTTTTGAAATAAAGGATGTGCCTGACCTTTCTGTTTACGGAAAATCTATTTTGTGTTTTTCAGATTCGGCTGGAACTCATTACGAATTGCATCCGGACAAAATTATCAATGTAAGAAAATATCTTTCTTGCTGGACTTTGCTGCATAAGGAATACGAAAAGAAATAAATTCTGGGGGTAACATGAAAAAGTTAACTAAAGAAGAAAAAACTGCTAAAAGAAAATATCGCCGGCATATAAGATGGTGGCGTTTTGCAAAAATTCTTTGGCCTTATTTAAAAAGGAAATATGGTTTGTGTTTTGATAAAGTTCCTGAAATTGAAGGACCTTATCTGGTACTTGCAAATCATTCAACGACTTTAGATTCTGTAATCATGTCTATGAATTTTAAGAAGCACATGTATTTTGTTGCTAGTGAACATGTTTACAGGCGTGGCTGGAAATCAAAATTGCTATATCACTTTTTTGAACCGATTGCAAAAATGAAGGGGTCTTCGGATACGCTTACTGTTATGAAAACAATTCGTTCTTTGCGCGAAGGAAAAAATGTGTGCATCTTTGCGGAAGGAAACAGAAGCTGGAATGGAAAATCTGATCCTTCGCTTCTTACACCGGCATTGGGTAAATTGGTAAAAACGTGTAAGTCGGCTTTGGTTACTTATAAAATTGAAGGCGGATATTTTGCTGACCCTAGATGGGGATTTACAAAAAGAACAGGCTGGGTTCATGAAGGGGTAGTGAATGTTTACACAAAAGAAGAAATCCAGCAAATGTCTAATGAAGAAATTGTCGACATTATCAAAAAAGATATAAGCAATAATGATTATGAAACGCAGGCAAAAAATCTTGTAAGATATAAGGGAAAAAGGCTTGCGGAAGGTCTTGAAATTGCTATGTGTGTTTGTCCTGAATGTCAGTCAATTGGAAAGCTTACAAGTAAAAATGATACAATCACTTGTACTGCTTGCAATGCTTCTACAAAATACACAGAATATGGATATTTTTCTGATGGATTTAAATTCCATACAATCGAAGAGTGGGATGACTGGCAGGAAAAATTTTACCAGGAATATCTTAAAAAAATTACTGATTTGAATACCCCTCTCTTTTTTGATGAGGATGTTGAGTTAAACGAATTAAGTCAACACCACGATTCAACTTCTTTGGGAAAGGGAAAGTTTGTAATGTTTAAAGATCGCTTCGAATTTACCAGTGGAGAAAAAACAACCGTTATTCCGATCGCTAACATTCCAGACATGAGCATTTTTGCCAGGACAGGTTTGACTTTTAAGGATGACAAGACTGGTTTGCATTACGAACTTAATACGAACAAGCGGATCAATGCAAGAAAATATCTTTCCTGCTGGAATTATCTTAAGCCTGCTCCGTCAAGTGTATAAACTTGAAGGCATTTATAAAATGGATGCTTAAAAACTGCAAAGGTGCTTGAATATATTTCTTTAAGCAATTCTGGTTTTAATAAATCTTCGGTGGCTCCTGTGTAACAGGGGCCATTTTTTTTGAGAAGAGCGAGTTTGTCACAAAAGCGGCTGGCGGTGTTTAAATCGTGAACGCTGACTAAAATGCCAATATCTTTTTCCAGAGCAATTTTTTTCAACAATAAAAAAAGTTCATCTTGAAAAGCAAAATCTAAATTTGCGGCTACTTCGTCCAGTAAAAGATATTCTGGTTCTTGAGACAGGCAACGGGCAATTCTTACTTTTTGATATTCGCCGCCTGAAATTTCAAAAATGTTTTTTTGAGCAAGATTTTCTATGTGGAGTTCACAAATTATTTGGTCAACAATTTGTTTGTCGTGGGCTGAAGGAATGGCAAAAGAATTTTTAAAATGACAGAAACGTCCCTGCATAATCAGATCCTTTACTCTGTAGTTCCATGTTTGATTTTCGCTTTGTAAGAGAGTTGCAACTTTTTTTGCAAGTTCGTCGGACTTAAAAGAATAGATGTTTTTTCCATCAAGATTTACGCTTCCTTCAAAATTCAATTTATTAAATCCTGCAAGACCTGCCATAATTGAAATGAGGGTTGATTTTCCACTTCCGTTTGGTCCGCACAGGCAAATAAGTTTTTTCTTTTCGATGCAAATATTTACTCCGTCAAGAATTTTATTTTTTCCCCAAAATGATTTTATATTTTTCGCTTCAAACATTTTCGCCTCAACAAAATTAAAGTTTTTAATGCTGCCTAAAATTTTGCGGATTTTCTTTCATTAAAAGATGTCAGCAAAAGTGAAATAAAAAATGGAACACCAAGAATTGCAGTGACGGTGCCAACTGGAATTTCTGCAGGCGCAATTACTGAGCGGCAAAGTGTATCTGAAAAAAGGAGCAAGACGGAGCCGCCTGTCATTGAAAGCGGTAAAAGTTCTTTTCCTTTTACACCAGTTATTTGCCTTACTGCATGTGGTGCAATCAATCCAACAAAACCAATTGTCCCTCCGGCGCAAACTGCAGCGGAAGTTGCAAAGGCACCGGCAGCAATAACTTTTATCCGCAAAGAATTTACATTTACCCCCAAAGTTCTTGCTGTTGCTTCACCAGAAGAAAGTAAATCCAGTTGTGGAATGGAAATCACCATAAAAAAAACTGCAATTAAAGATGGTAGAAAAATAAATTTAAGTTCATTCCAGCCACGCCCACTAAAGGAACCAAGCATCCAAAAGTAAATTGAATTTAACTGGCGGTCATTAATTGCAAGTATGATAGAAGTAATTGCTGAATACAAAGAACCCAAGGCTGTTCCGCAAAGAAGTAGGGCGACTGTAGAAGATTTTGAAATTCTAAAAGAGATTGCTGTTACTAAAAGGGCTGCAAGTAGTGCACCAAAAAAAGCGCCTGCGTTTAACAAAGAAATTAATCCGCAGCAAAATGTGCCTCCTCCAAAAGATGCGGCTATAACGGCACCAAGACTTGCCCCAGAAGTAATGCCCATGATGCCAGGTTCAGCGAGGGGATTTCTAAAAAACATTTGAAAAAGAGTGCCGGCACCTGCGAGCAAAGCGCCACTAATCAAAACCAGTAAAGTGCGGGGAAGTCGAATTTTAAAAAATATTGTCTTTGAAAAATTTTCTTCTGGGTTTTGGAAAATATCTTTTAGCGAAAGTTTTTGTGCACCAAGTGCAAGAGATAAATAAAAGGCTAGTAAAAAAAGTGACACTAAAATAATTAGCGTCACTGTAAATCTGTTTTTTTTAATTTAATTTTCTCCATAAAAAATTTTTGTCAAATCTGAAATTGCATCTACAATTCTTGGGCCTGGCCGCGAATACAAATCAGAATCAATTAAATAAATTTTATTATTCTTTACAGCAGAAATATTTTCCCAACCGCTTCTTTCTTTTACCTGTTCAACTGTAACTCCATTTAAATTTGGAAGGAGAATAATTTCAGGGTCGCGAGAAATTATTACCTCTTCGCTTACAGAAGGATAATCTGAAAGCTGGTCATCAAAAATATTTGTTCCTCCGCTGGTAACAATCAAATCACTTATGAAAGAATTTTTTCCTGCTGTCATGTAAGGCACGTTCCACACTTCATAATAAACCTTTGTCTTAGCAGCATCTTTATTTTTTTCAGTATTTTTTTGAATTGAATCCTTCATATTTTTTACGAGTGCAGTGGCTTCTGTAGAACGGCCTGTCATTTCTCCAACCGCTGCAATTTCTTCATAAACTGCATTAATTGAAGAAGCGTCTGAAAGGTAAAGTTTTACTCCGGCCTCATTTAAAGGACTTTCTAAAAAATCGTGCATGCCTTTTGAACCATAAACTAAATCCGGTTTGTAAGAAAGAATTGTTTCTGCACTCAAAGTTTGTCCGCTAAATCCGCCGACGCTTGGAATTGCTTCAAGACGTGACGGGTAATCACAAAAATCTGTTCTGGCAACAATCAAAGATTCTGCTCCCATGGCAGATAAAATTTCTGCTCCTGAAGGGGAAAGGCAAACTATGTTTTGATATTGAACATTTTCTTGAGCGAGAGATTCTTCTTCATTTTTATTTCGCCTGACATAGAGCACAGCTGTTATCAAAATGAAAGCAAACAAAATCAAATATTCAAATTTTTTATTTTGTTTAGAATCGCGTCCAAAATTAGAATTATTTTTTTCGCTTGCAGGACCGTTTCCGGAAGTGTCGTTGTTACTTCCATTTTGATTTTGAAAATCAGAATTAAAATTGTCTGACATTTATTTTGCCCCCCATTGTGCATAATATTCGTCAATTTCTTTTTTTAAATCTTCAGAAATAGTTCCACCCGGAGCATAAAGTTTTTCAACAACATCTTTCATGGTAACAATGGCTTTAACGGGAAAGCCGTATTTTTCTGTTATTACGTCCAGCGCACTTTTTTCACAATCGGGAGCGCGTTCCATTCTGTTGAGTGAAACAATTTCTCCAACAACAGTAACCGCATTTTGTGAAGACCCCGCCCCTTTTACAATCGGATAAGTTTCTTCTATTGATTTACCTGAAGTTGTTACGTCTTCTATTATAATCACACGATCTCCATCTTTAATTTTGCTTCCAAGAAAAAGGCCTTTGTCTGCGCCGTGATCTTTTGCTTCTTTACGATTTGAACAATAGCGAATTTCTTTTCCATAAAGTTCGCTGTATGCGATTGCTGTTGTGACGCTTAAAGGAATGCCTTTATATGCTGGGCCAAAAAGCACATCAAAATCATCACCAAAATTTTCATGGATTGCCCGTGCATAATATTTTCCCAGTCGTGAAAGCTGGCTGCCTGTTACATAAGCACCTGCATTCATAAAAAAAGGAGAGTGGCGACCGCTTTTCAATGTAAACGAACCAAATTTCAAAACCTGACATTCAACCATAAAATCAATAAATTCTTTCTTGTAATCTTCCATGCTTAAAGTTTACAAGTTTTGTGATTTTTATAAAAGTATACTTTTGTTTTTTTTATTTGAGGAATTTGCATCAAGGAAAATAGAAACACTACTTGTGCTAAGCTTTCAAATTTTTTGATGCGAAAAAAGTTTGTTTACAAAAATCATTCATCAAACTAAAATCATTTTATGCAAAAGATTTTTAAAGACACACGCATTTTGGATAAGGCTTGCTGCCAAAAATATTTTCTTACGGAAGACATCATGATGGAAAACGCAGCGGCTGCTCTTGAAGAAGCAGTTATGGCTCACATATTTTCTTCCAGCAATGTTTATTTAAATAGGGCACACTGTCTTATTCTTTGCGGAAGCGGAAACAACGGGGGAGACGGTTTTGCACTTGCCCGCCGTCTTATTCAAAAAAATATTGCCGTGACCATTTGTGAATTTGCTCAGCCTAAAACTCAAATAGCAGAACTTCAAAAAAAACGCGCACTTTCTCTTGGAGTAAATTTAATTTCTTTCTACGAACTTGACACTTTTATTGAAGAAAAAAGCATTGATCTTCGCGTTATTGTTGATTGTGTTTTTGGTTCGGGATTTCATGGTCAGTTGCCGTCAGAAGTAAAAATTGTTTTTGATACAATCAATTCAAATAAAGATGCTTATAAAATTGCCTGTGACATTCCAAGCGGATTATATTTTTCTGCAGATCAGACCGTAACGATGGGCGCCTTGAAATCAGATTTATTCAAAGATAAAGCAAAAGATGTATGTGGAAAAATTATTCTTGCTCCTTTGGGGATTGCACAAAATAATTTTGAAAATTCTGCAGATCTTCTTCCGTGCGCATTTCTGCTGGAAAAATCTGATATGAATCTTCCCTTTAGAAAAAAAGAAAATGTTAACAAAGGCAGTTTTGGCCATTTGGCTCTTGTTGCCGGAGAAAAAACTGGGGCTTCAATTATAGCGGGTCTTTCTGCTTTAAGATTTGGGGCCGGCCTTGCCAGTCTGGTTACTTTTGAAGAAGAAAATTCTAAAGATGATTTTTCTTTTTTAAAATCCAGCCAGGGTCTTTCTTCATACGAATTAATGTTTTCAAAAAAATTTCCTTCCAATACAAGCGCCATTGTTTTTGGAATGGGCATGGGGCGTGAAAATAAAAAAGCCTTTTTACAAACGGCTGCTTTTCTTGAAGAAAATCCGAATATTCCTTGCCTTGTTGATGCAGATGCTTTTTACTTTGATGAAATAAAAGAATTCTTAGACAAGCGTTGCTCTGCATCTTCAAAAAAAATGCAAACAGTTTTGACACCACATCCCAAAGAATTTTCTGTTTTGCTAAACAAATGTGGCCTTGGAAATTTTTCCACACAGGAAGTTGTTGAAAACCGGTTAGAGATGGTTTTAAAATTCTGTCAGCTTTATCAAAGTGCCGTTTTGATTTTAAAGGGAGCAAATGTTTTAATTGCTGCTTTTGATCAGGAAAAAAAATCTGTGCAAATTTATGTTAACACTTTTGGAAGTGCGGCCCTTGCGAAAGCGGGTAGTGGGGATGTTCTTTCGGGATTGGCCGGCGCCCTTCTTGCTCAAAAACGAAATGCTTTGGATGCTGCAGTTAATGCTTCTTTAGCACATGCCCTTGCTTCTCAAAAAATAAAAAACAATTTTTCTCTTACACCGCAAAGTTTGATGCAGGCAATAAGTGAACTTTAAATTTTTGTTTTATCTTTTCATGCAAAAGGAATATAACAAAAGATTAAATGTAAAGGAAAAAAAATTGTACTAGAATATTTTTGTGAAGAGGTTAAAATTTTTATTATGGGCGGTTCCATTTTTTGCTTTTGCTGCAAGTGCCGCCGTGGGCGAAGAGAGTATAGAAAATCTTCTGGCAGGTTATCTTAAAAATGATTTGACCTTAAAAAATTTATCATCAGAAGTTGCTAAACAAATTTTAAATAATGAGTCTGTGCAAATTTCAAATGGAATGTCTTTTAAACTTTCCACAGGTAGCGTCACTTTATACACAGGCGACACAACGTACGCAACATTAACGCCAAGTGCGTCTTTATCTTTTCCGCAATATAATGATTTAACATTTTCTCTTTCATCTAAAACAACTGTTGGATCAAGTGATGCAGGATTTTCAAATACTTCCATCAATGTGCAATCGGATATTATTTCTGAAAAAAGTGATGATGTTATCATAAACCTTTTAAAATCCCAAAGAAATCTTTTGGAAAGTCAGCGACAACTTCAAAACAGATTTACTTCTGCGGAAAAAGAATTTTATTCTAATTTAAAAAGTCTTTATCAACTTGCTGCAGAAATTACAAGTGCAGAAAAAAATCTTTATGAAGACAAACTTTCTTTTGAAGAAATAAAAGCGCTTGGCTATTCCACAACTTCATCTAAATACAGGAGTGCGCAGCTGGAAGTCCTTTCTGACCAGCACACAGTTGATACAAAAAAACATCAGCTTGAACGCGAAACAAAAATCTTTGCTTCACTCTGCGGAATTGAATACACCGGCAGTGACGCAGCAACAGATTTTTTGCCATCAAAAATTCCTAGTGTCGAAGCAATTGATATTTTGTCTTTTGCAGAAGAAAATTATACGGAACTTGAAAGTGCTTTGTGGACAAAAAAAATAAATCAAGCGGAACGTGATGCGCAAAAGACTTTTTCTTTAAGTGCAAATGCTGGTTATACTTTTGCAAACACAAACACCGGTGCTTCAAAAAAAGCAGACACAGTAGATTTGGGAACAAATTTTACCTGGCAAAATTCGGGCCTTTCTGCTTCGGCTGAACTTTCCATTCCTGTCACTTCAGAAAACCACAGTCCTGTTTTTACGTTTGCTTTTTCTCTTGACCCCAGAGCTTTTCAACAGGCAAAAATTTCTTCTCAAATTGATCAGTTGGAATCTGAGCAGGAAGATATTTCCATTCAATCTGCAAAAAAATCTTACCAGACAGCAGTTACAAGTCAGCAGGCAGAACTTGCAGATATTCAATGGAATAAATCTTCAAACACAGAAACTTATAATCTTTACACCTCCCTTGCATCTGATTTAAAAACCTGGTATAAGCGGGGAATCACAACCGAAAGTGAATGGCGATCAGCAGAAGTCAATAAAGAAAATTACAGAATTCAACTTTTAATAAATGACATTGATTTAATCATTTACAACAACGAAACAACTTTACTCTTTACTCGCGACGAAGAACTTTTAGAAAAGAAAGAAGCTCCAGCTCAGGAAGAAGAAAAATCATCAGAGGTATTGCCAAATGAAAAAAAACAAAAAAACTTTTAAAATCGCAATTATTTCCTTTGTTGTCATTTGTATGATTTTAGCAGGCTTATTTATTTCTAAAAAAATTATTGCTAATCAAAAAAATGCAAACACAATATATCAAGTAACTTCGGAAACTTACGAAAATGTTATTGAAGTTTCGGGCGTAGTTTCTGCCGCACAGGAACAAACTTTACAGGCATTGTCTGACGGAACAGTTTTAGGGGTTTATGTAAAGCAGGGCGACTCTGTAAAAAAAGGTGATATCATAATTCAACTTGATGACACTGACCAGCAATACGATCTTGCAAAACAGGATTATGACATGGCAACTGTTAGAATTACTGGTTCCACAAGACAGTATCAGTTGATGCAAACACAAAGGAAAGCTCTTGTGCAAAAAATTGCAGAACGAAAAGTTACGGCAACGTTTGATGGAATTATTGCATCGATTGATGTTGCCGTTGGAGATTCCCTTGAAGCAAAAGATTCTGTCGGTACCCTGGTTGATGTTTCTTATTTAACCGCTGAAGTTGAAATAGCAGAAACGGATGTTTCAAAACTTCAAGTTGATCAAAAAGTCCAGCTGACTTTTCCTTCATATGATGGCACTGTTGAAGGCTACATCACAGGCTGGCCCGCAATTGGTGAAGTAACAAGTCGCGGTGCCACAATCGTAAAAGCAAAACTTCGCATAGATGAATATCCAGAATCAATTTTACCGAATTTTTCTTTTAGCGGAAAAATCGAAATTGCACCTTCCCAGACATATACAATTGTCAGCCGCTATGCAGTTGGCAGAACAGACGGACAGGCCTATGTTGTAAAAGCGGGCACTTCTGAAAAAATAAATGTTACAGTTCTTCCATACGATCAGGATTATGTAAAAATAACTGAAGGCAATGTAAAAGAAGGTGACATACTTATTGCTCAGTCAGCCGCATCAAAATCTGGAACAAAAAGACAAGGTGGTATGGGTGGCCAAAGAAATGGTGGTGGAGGAGGAGCAGGGGGAGCTGGCGGTCCACCACCGGGAGGCTTTTGATGTCTAAGACAAATGAAAAATCCTCAAAAGAAAATTCTGTTATCAATATGCTGCATGTAAAAAAAACGTACCTCATGGGCGACACAGAAGTGCATGCTTTGCAAGATGTTTCCTTCAACATTCAGCAGGGAGAATTTGTTACCATCATGGGACCTTCTGGTTCTGGTAAATCGACTTGTATGAATATGATTGGCTGTCTGGACCGGCCGTCAGATGGAATTGTAGAAATAAACGGTAAAGCAACTGCGCAAATGTCTGAAAAAGAACTTGCCCTTTTAAGAAACATGACAGTTGGTTTTGTCTTTCAGCAGTATTTCTTGATTTCTTCAATGAGTGTTTTAGAAAATGTAATGCTTCCTTTAAGATATTCTGGAATAGAAAAAAGTGAGCGAAAGATTTTAGCAAAAGTCGCGCTGGAAAAAGTCGGTTTGATTGATCGCCTGAATCATTTTCCTCACGAACTTTCCGGCGGACAAAAACAGCGTGTCGCAATCGCAAGGGCAACTGTCACCAAACCAAAAATCATCTTGGCCGATGAACCAACCGGCGCCTTGGACAGCGAAACTGGTAAAGCTGTTATGAAACTTTTTCGCGAAATCAATGCGGCGGGAACAACACTTGTTATTGTAACCCATGATCCGCGTGTAGGTGCCAGCTCGGACAGGTGCATAAGAATTTTTGACGGAAAAATTGAATCAGATAAAAAACAAATACCTGTTCCTTTTGATCAAAGTGAGGAAGTGTAATGTTAGAAGATTTTTTTAACGCAATTTCAAATTTTAAGCGAAACAAAATGCGCACCTTCCTTTCACTTTTAGGAATTATTATTGGGGTAGCATCTGTAATCGTAATCATGAGCATGGGCTCTGCCAGTACAAAACAAATTGAAGACACATTCGGTTCGAATGGATTGGATATGGTCAGCATCAGCGAAGGTTTTATGCGCAGAAACAGAAGCGCCGTTACTTTAGATTTTAACGATTCTTTCCGCGAAGAAATGTTTGACAAAATTCCAGGAATCAAAAAAATCTGGTACAAAAATCAAATATCCGCAACCATTTCTTTTGAAGACACAAGCGCCACTTCTTCCTGCTATGCCATAGAAACAGACTATCTTCAAACTTACGGCCTGCAACTTGATTATGGAAATT
This sequence comes from Treponemataceae bacterium, assembly GCA_963649315.1. Classification (GTDB taxonomy): domain Bacteria; phylum Spirochaetota; class Spirochaetia; order Treponematales; family Treponemataceae; genus Treponema_D. Next base: position 42,483 of record CAVJHV010000001.1, read on the forward strand.
ATTTTAACGTAACAGACAACGTTTACGGTACGCAAAAAATTATTTTAGGTTCCGAAATTGCTTCTACTCTTTTTCCAAACGGAAATGCCTGTGGAAAAAATGTAACCCTTGTTACAAATTCCGTCACTTTTAATTTTACCGTTGTTGGTGTTTTAAAAGAACAATCTTCAGGTTTTGAAAACGCAACAAGCGCCTGTTACATTCCACGTGGTTTTTATTCAAAACAAATCTCCCCAAATCCTTCTGCAGGAACAATCATGGTTCAGGCAGTTTCAAATGCAAGAGCAACAGAACTTGTGGACATCCTTGAAGACTATTGTACAGAACTTTCTGGTACTGAAGGTTCCGTTCGTGTTTCTTCCATGCAGTCAATGATTGAACAAATGAGTTCCATAACTTCTACAATGAGCGTCATGTTGGCTGCCATTGCTGCCATTTCGCTGCTGGTCGGAGGAATTGGAATCATGAACATTATGATTGTAACAGTTACCGAACGAAAACAGGAAATTGGAATTCGCAAAGCCCTGGGGGCAACACCGCGAATTATCAAGCAGCAGTTTCTTGTTGAATCAGCCAGCATAACAATCCTTGGTGGCATTATAGGAATTATTTTTGGCATTATCATTAGCCTTGCCGTTGAATACGTTCAATCTACATCGTACGTTATCAGCTGGACATCTTGCATAATTGCATTTGTTTTTTCTGCATTCGTTGGAATCTTTTTTGGATTAAGCCCGGCTTCTCGTGCTGCAAAACTGGATCCAGTGATTGCACTTTCCGGAGAATAATATTTCTGAAATTTTAAAAATTGACTTAAGGCTCTTTCTAAAAAAAACAAATGTCAGCCTGCAAAGAAAGTCTGTAATAAAAAAAGCCGGCAGTAATCAAAAAATACTGTCGGCAAAATTTTATCTTCTTTCAGATTTACCGCGCGAAATAAAATCCATTTTATTTTTTTCCTTTCCAGTAAGTCTTTTAAATCCACCTCTTCCATTACTTGTCACAGGTAAATTCTTTTCCTTTTCGCTTTTATTTTCTTTTATCCTTTCCAGTTTCCAGACAGGCTTTCGTGGATGACTGTCGCCCCTTTCCACATATTCCTTCCACTCAGCAGGTTCTGCCACTTCAAACTTCATATGCTCCCCTGTAACAGGATGATTAAATTCCAGTGTCCTTGCATGAAGGGCCAGCCGATGAAAGGGGTCAGTGTTAGCACGATAATTTTCATCTCCGGCAAGAGGGTATCCCTTTGACGAAAGGTGAGCTCTAATTTGATTTTTCTTACCAGTGTCCAGTGACAGTTCAAAAAGAGAATGCGTTTTTCCTCTCACAAGTATTTTATAATTTGTCCTTGCAGGAACAGTTTTGGCATTATCATTTTCGTCATGTTTTACATAACCCACATGATGCGAATTTTGAGCAAGCTCATCATCAATTAAACCGCTTTCCTCAAGAGTCATTTCTTTTTTGCGCGGATTTTCTGCCACTGCAACATAAAGCCTTTCAGTTACCATTTTATGCCAAGTCTTCATAATCTTTTTTTGCAAAGTTTCATTCAGGGCAAACATCATTACGCCGCTCGTATCCCTGTCCAAACGATGCACAACATAAGGTTTATGATTTTTAGAACAAGTTCCTTTTGAGCGCATAATTTTTTCAAGAACCTCTTCCGCCGTTCTAGCCTTACTGCCAGGATAGGCACAAGACAGCATTCCACTCGGTTTATTTATAACAACAATATCTTTATCCTCATAAAGAATTTCTATTTTTTCCTTTCCATAATCCGCTTTATGTTCGCGCTTTTCCAAAGTGCTCGCTTTAACATGATGCAAAGTTTCTTTCATAATCAGCCTTCTTTATTTTTCAAACTCTTATTCAATTTAACATTAAAAATCACAATTAAAATAATAATCACCAGTAAATAAATAATCGCAAAAATTTCTGCCACCAGCTTAGTCAATTCATTCCTAAAACAAATGGCCAAAATTCCATAAACAAGTGTAATAATTCCTAAAAGCGAAAAAGTCTTAGCCGCACTTTTTGCAAAAAGATTTTTACTTTTTTTTTGCAGCTTCAAAAAAATTCCGCATCCCAAAAAAACAATCCCCATAAACAAAAAAAGCACCGCCACTAAAATAATCGATTTTGCTTTCATAAAAACTCCTGTAAAACATTTAAAATATATTGAAGGCCTTATTAAATTTCAAGTTTAGTTAATATGGGCGTTGCGCTGTGCTTTGCACATCGCCGGCAGTTCCGCAGTTCGCTAACGCTCTAAGTCCTCGGCACGCAAATAGCGTGCCTGCGGTCTTTTGAATGCAATTGTTGAAACAATTGCATTCAACTGCTCCATTGCCTAACGCAAAATCAAAAGCAATAAAAAAAAATCCTAAAGAATAAATGTTAGAAAAAATTCCTTGCTTCTAAAATAGTGACTGTCCAGACAAACTGCAAAAATGTATGGGGAAAAATTTAAAGAACTTTCAATGTAAAATTTTTTTTAAATTTATAATTCAAAGTTACTTTAATGAAAGGGTCAAAAATATTTTGTTCGTAAGAAATTCCATTTCCAGTAAAAAATGTTCTTTCTTCATCGCCTGTAAAACTTTCTCCACTTAAAGGACTTTGCCCATATCCATTCCATGCAGAAAATTTTCTGTACTGGTATTTTATTCCTAAAAATGGCTGTATAGAAAATTTTTCAAAATTAAAATCATATCCGAAATTTACACAGGCAAAATAATTATTTTCCAAATAATTTTCGGGCTTCAAAATTGTAAAAAGAAATTTTTTCTTCAAAAGCAAAATCAACATAAAAAGTAACTTCCATGTTAAGCAACTTACATCAGCATAAGAAGTGGCCAATGTTTTACAAACGTTTCACCACTTGCTTTTACAAAAAGAGAAGTTTCTGGAAAAACTACATGTGCACTTACTTTAGCACCCATGCAGCTTATTAAAATCATAATGCCTATAAAAAATTATTTCGTCTTAAAATTACTTATTTGAAATTTTAGTTCTGCTCCATTGCCAGCAGCAAATTTTTGCATCAGTACATACATCCCTTCATAGGAAAGAATAAATGGGGCTTCTTTTGAAAAGGTAAAAGAGAAATTTGCATAATAACAGTCAGGATTTTTTTCATACTACCCCCTTAAATTTTAAGTAAAATGATTTTGAAGCTTTTAAATACTTCTGGGTAAGGAATTAAAAAGAAAAGTAAATTAGAAGAAAATACTTTTTTAATAACATTTATGCTAGACTTTTTCGACG
>CAVJHV010000001.1:45765-77897 GCA_963649315.1 Treponemataceae bacterium
CGACGTTTAAAGTGTTGTCACATGGAAAATTTTGTTTGTCAAGTTTTTGATTCGTGTGTATTTTTTTTGGTATTTTTCTGCAGTCTGCAGTTTTTTGTATTTGGAAAGATTGGACTTTTGCGCCAGGGATTGGAGCACCGCCGGAGGCGTTCCGGAGCGCAGCGGAGGAATGGAGCGATAGCGGAAGTGCGGAAAGCCCGGTGCCCATTGCGGTTAGCAATGGGCAGGCGCCCTGAAAAAATAAAAAAAACTGCTTTACAAAAGAAATAAATCTTTCGGAAAGCAGCCTTTTATAAAAAATCAGGAATTAGTCTTCAAGATATGAAAGAAGAATCTTTTTAAAGACTGTTTTCCATGTAAGTCCTTCTGTTAAATCAGCTATTTCTGTAACCTGTTTATAAGACTTTTCTGTCAGGAATTCTGGAGTAGTTTCAGTTTCACTATTTCTAAAGGACTTTCCGAAGTATACGTAAAGACCGTCCATAAGAGAGGCACTTATGCTAATTGATGATTTTGCTGTATTGCTTTCGGCACCAGTTGCAGTTGTACCTGTTTCTGTTTCAGACAAGTCTTGTTTTCCAGGTGCAAATGTTTTATAAAGATACGTCTTTGAAAGCTCTGTGTTTGATGTATTTCTCATAACAATAGTAAGACCTTTTGACACTTGAATAAGACCTTTTGTCTGTGGTTCATCTTTACTTGTGTAGTAAAAATACATTGAGTAATCCTGGCCGCCAATAGTTTCCTTTGCTGTATACCACGCATCTTCTGATGCCAGGAATGGTTTGTCACAAGCGGTAAATGTCAAAGAACTAATTAATGCAAGTAAAAGTAATGGTAAAAATAATTTAAGATTTTTCATATTTCCTCCTGAGCGCAATGTGCACTGCTAAAAACTGTATTTTATTGTAAAACAGATTTCACTTTTTCTCAATTAGAAAATAATAGTAAATAATCAGTAAACAAGGATTGTATTTGCTACTTCGCCCCAAGTTAAAGTGCTGTCTCCAAGATTATCCAAATCACATTCTTTGGATTCATCCAAAAGAACTGAAGGCAATTCAAAACTCTTAGTGAATGTTTTGTTAAACCTGAATGATGAAACAAAACTGTCTATAATTCCCATATCCATAAAAACAGAAACTTCTTTGCCGTCTTTGTCGAAAAAAACATGGGCTTCTTTTGAATTTGCAAGGAAAGTTTCAAAAGTATATTTTCCGTAATTTTCTTTTGCGGTTGGAGCAATTACTACAGAAATGCCGGATGGAATACTTATTACTTTATCATCATAAGTTGCTGCTTCTGCGGTAGATTTTAAAGGAGCATAAATGCTTTTTTCAGACGGTGCATCTTCCCCGGCAGATGAATCTTCACCGCCTATAGAAACATCTCCGTCTTCTGCAGAATAATAATTTGTACTTTCACTGAACATTATGTAAAAAGTATATTCTTGATCATTGATTTTTTTATCTACCGAATACCAAGTATCTGCGTGGCCTCCATAAGCCCAGTCACATGAGGAAAAAATAAATCCTGTAAAAAGAGAAAAAATAAAAATTTTTAAAAAGCCACAAATCTTTTTCATATTATCCACTTGTAAATTTACTCTCTATTTTTAGAATTCACAACTTAAAAATTAGTTACATTTGTAAAATAACGGTTAATTTATTATCTTGCAGGATTTGTGGAGTGTCAAAAATCTTCATCGCAGGTAAATTCCATTCTTTGGCCGGTGCGCGGATGTAAAAATGAAATTTTTTTTGCATGGAGCATAAGCCTTTCACCTTCAAGACATTTGCCGTAAAGGCTGTCGCCTATGATTGGTGTAGAAAAACCGTGGCTGTCTGCGCTTGCAAGCCGCAACTGATGAGTGCGTCCTGTGTGGGGCATAAAAAGAACTCTGGTAACATTTTTCAACTGGCCGTCCGGTGAATGATATTTTTCTACATCCAGAATCTGCCATTCAGTTACAGCTTTTTTTCCATAAACTGCATCCCAAATTTGGTGAGGGCGGTTTTCCACATCTAGCCTGAAGTACAATTCCATTTGACCATGAGGAGCAATACCGTTTTTAGAAAGAATGCCGTCCAGCAAAGCAACGTACTCTTTTTTTACCAGGCCTGCTTCGAATTGCCTGTTCATTTCACGATGGGCTTCTTTTGTAAAGGCAAGCAGCATCAGTCCGCTGGTTTCCATGTCCAGCCGATGAACCGCTGGCTGTGCAATAGTCTGTGGAAAAAGTCGCTTTAATCTGCTTTCAATACAATCTTGTTTTTCCGGCCCACGACCTGGTACACTCAAAAGCCCGCTCTGTTTGTTGACAAGGCAAATGTCCGCATCACGGTACAAAATGTTCAGTCCCAGCATTTCCGGTAAAATCAAGGCACATCTTGTGTCACAAGGAGGGTAAAGTTTTCCACAATTTTGACTATCTGTGGAAAAGTCTGTGGAAAACTGTGTGAATTTCTTGTTTTTTTCTGTTGATAAGTGGCTAAATCCTTTCAGAATATCACTTTGCAAAAATATTTCGCACATGCTTACAGGTTTTAGCGAATGTGAATAAGCAAAATCCAGCAGTTTCGGGGCACAACAATCTCCGGTTCCAGTGGGTGCCAGGCGGGATTTGTTTGTTTTTTTCAGGATTTCAGTTAGCGAAAGGACTTTTCCACAAGCGGTGTGGAAAAAATAAAGGCTGTTTACTTTTTGTAAGGACTGATTGCACAAAAAAAGCCTTTGTTTTTTTAGGGCAGCCTTTTTTTTCACAGACTTTTCTTCTTTTATTTCATCTGTAAGCTGGTGGATTTTTAAATCGTTTTGCAAAAGAGCTTCTTCTATTTTTTGCGAACTGACAATTGGCGGAACAATGGTAAGATTAAGCAAATTCTTTTGGTCAAGGACAAATTCTTTGGCATTACCGGAAAGCGCTAAAAGGTATTTTTTTTTGTGGGTTTCTGTGGATTGGCACTTCGATTCCAAAAGAGACTGCTTTGATGAAAGGGTAAGTTCTGATGAAAATGACTTTTTGTTACCAGAAGGGCTTTCTTTTGTCAAAACTTCATCTGTCAAAGCTTCGTCTTCCTGGCAAACAAGAATTCCCAGCATTAAGCCCTGGTCAAGGCGCTCGATGCTTTTTTTTGCGACTTGCTCAATTTTAAAAAGCCCTTCTTGTAAACCGTCAAAAACTTTCTGGCATACTCGAAAGGCTTCTTCTTGTGGAAAAGGTGCAAACATTCACTTAAAACCTTACATCATTTTTACTTTTTCAAATGTTGCTTCTATGCTGTCTTTGGCACCTTCAAAAGCTGGTGGCCATCCTGCAAGCCTGTCATTATTTTTTCTGGGAACAATGTGCATGTGGAAATGGAAAACAGACTGACTTGCACATTCATTGTTGCAGTTAAAAGTATTTACTCCGTCATAGCCGCAATCTTTTACCAGATGATTTGAAACTTTTTGAACGGTATCCATCACATGGTGAAGGGCATCTGACGAGGCGTCCAAAATGTTTACACAATGAGTCTTTGGAATAACCAGCATGTGACCGTCAACATCTTTTGCAATATCCATAAAAACATAAGTGTCATCATCCTCATAAACTTTGTAACTTGGAATTTGACCTTTTATAATTTTACAAAACAAACAATCGTCCATAATTTTCCTCTCTTAAAATTGATAGACCATTATAGCATGAATTATTTTTCTGTGCATTGCCGTTTTTTGTTTGACAATTTTTGTTGATTTTCTTCTATCTATTTGTGGATTTTTCATTTATTTTGGGATTTACAGTTTGATTTCAACTTAAATAAATCTCTTGATTAAAGGGCAGTACCAAAATCAAAGTAAAATCAACTGAAGAAAATGCCTTTAATAAAAATTTCTATTCCGATTGCAATTAAAATAATTCCACCAACAATGTCGCCTTTGTTCGCAAGTTTTTCTCCGGCCTTTTTACCGATTTTTAATCCAACCATACAAATCCCAAAAGTAACAATGGCAATTATCAGGGAAGCAATGTTGGCCATAACTGGGTTATATTCTGCGATTGTAAAACCAACCGAAAGGGCATCTATAGAAGTTGCAATTCCCTGTAAAAGCAAAACTCCGGGGGTAAGTTTTTTGATTTCACTGTCTTTATTTTGTTCAGGATTTTCTTTGCCAGCAAGGGCTTTTTTGGCTTTCTTACTTTCGATGATTGCTTCTATAATCATTTTGCCACCAATGTAAAGCAAAAGGACTAAAGCAATCCATGGAATGAATTTCTGGAAATTTGAAAAGATATTTACAATTGTATGTACGCAAATCCAGCCAATCATAGGCATTGCGTACTGGAAAAAGGCATAAACTCCGGCGATTGCGCACATTCTTCTGTGGCGCATGTTTGGTTCATTCAAACCATTTGTCATGGAAACAGAAAAAGCGTCCATTGCTAATCCTACACCCAAAAGAGCAGAGTTTACAAAAAACATTACATTCCAAGTTTGCATAAAAAAGACCTCGCAAATTAGATTTGTGCAGAATAAAAAACCCGGGCACAACCATAAAGTTATGCTCGGGTAATTTAAAATAGTCATGCATAGCTTTACAGTTACGCATGTGTCTCGCAAATTAAAACAAGCCAGGCTAAAACCAGTATGTTGACTTGTTACGTAAAAACGTCTGCTACTCCCTCATGGGTTATCTGACTAAAAAAATATTATCAAATAAAAGCAGGTTAGACATAGACAACTTTTTTATTTTCTAGCAAAATTTTGAATGGTGAAGTAAAATTGAACTATGAAGAAAAAGCCTTTAAGTAAACTGGAAAAATTGCAATACCTTTCACATATAATAACTTATATTCTTGCAGCTGTAGCTACAACTTTCAGTTTGCGTTTTTTTGGAGTTTATATTTATGATACGCCTGCTTTAAAAATCTTAAATCCCGTAACTCTTTTGATTGTCATTTATTTAACAACATTAAACGGTTACATAACATCAATTATTTTCTGTTCAGCATTCTTTCTCATTTATTCGGCCAACCATGGAATTGTAAATTCTTACATGATTTTTATTTTGATGATTGCCTCTCTTATTACATTTTTACCAATCCAAAATAAATGGTACAAAAGTGGTGGAAAAACAGTGCTTAGTATTTTTATAAGTAGTTTTGTTTACGGAGTCTTTTGGCCAGTCTGTTTTTTTATAACTGAGGAAGTAGAATTTTCTTTTTTTGCGCTTGGCGTGAATTATGTTTGTATAACCAGCTGTCTGATTGTGCATGGACTTTTAACATATCTTTTCTTTAACAAGGTGCCGCGAAAAATACAAAAATATTTTTACTGCGGGCGATATTATCTTGCGGAAAAGGACAACTTTTTTTACAACGTTACGCATGGAAAAAAAGCACGGCTGCCACAAAAAGTTTCTCTTATGCTTATTTTAGAAGCAATTGTCCTTACATTGGGTGCTACTCTTTTTGCAAATCTTTTGCTCTGCCTTTGTCTTACAAAAAACATTCTTGTACGTTACCAAAGGCTTTACCTTACTTTTAACATGCGCTTTATCTTTTTAACTTCAAGTTTAGCCTTCCCTATTTTGATTTTGCTTAATCAGTTTGCATTTAAGAATTTTTCTAAACCCATTATTTTAATTTCCAAGGCAATGGAAATTTTTACAAAAAATACTCTTGGCGAAAGCGAAGATAATTCTGTTGAAATTGATTTGCTGGACATCCACACTCACGATGAAATTGAAGAACTTTTTAATACCGTAAAGCAAACTTCAGTTCAGTTGACAGGTTATATTGAAGAAATGAAGTATGAGCAGCAGTTGGAGGAAGATCTTAAAATTGCCCAGGAAGCAAATAAGGCAAAGTCGCAGTTTCTTTCAAATATGTCGCATGAAATTCGCACCCCTATCAATGCGATTTTGGGTTTAAATGAAATGATTTTGCGCGAATCTAAAAATCCGGAAATCCTTTCTTATGCAAGAGATGTTCGTTCTTCCAGCCGTTCTCTTTTGGCGCTTGTAAATGATATTCTGGATTTTTCAAAAATTGAAGCGGGTAAAATGGAAATCATTCCTACCCAGTACGAGCTTGCTTCTTTAATAAATGACCTTTTAAACATGACTTCTTTGAGGGCAAAGGAAAAGCATATTGATTTTAACGTAAATGTTGACCCTAACATTCCTTCTATTTTATATGGTGACGAAATCCGTATAAGGCAGTGCGTTGTAAATATTTTAACAAATGCCGTGAAGTACACCAAAAAAGGTTCCATCACTTTAAATGTCTTTTTTAATCCAATCAGTTTTAATCAAATCAATTTAAAATTTCAGGTAATTGATACCGGCGTTGGAATTAAAAATGACGATATGGAAAAACTTTTTTCTCCTTTTGAAAGAATTGAAGAAGAGCACAACCGTACAATCGAAGGTACCGGTTTAGGAATGAATATTGTAAAATCGACGCTTAAACTTATGCATTCACACCTGGAAGTAAAAAGCGAATATGGCAAGGGGTCAGATTTTTCTTTTGGGGTTCAGCAAATTATTCTTTCACATGATCCGATTGGCGACTTTAGTAAAATGTATGCCGAAACTCAGGAAAGCGAAAATGACTTCCACGATTCTTTTACAGCGCCTGAAGCAAAAATTCTTTTTGTTGATGACACTCCAATCAATTTGAAAGTAGTAAGGGCTTTGTTAAAAAGAACAGAAATCCAGATTTCTACCTGCGAAAGCGGAGCGCAGTGCATTGAACTTGCAAAGAGTCAAAAGTTCCACATTATTTTTATTGACTATCGAATGCCAGAAATGGATGGAATTGAAACTTTGCACAATCTTAAAAATCTGTCTACAAATCTTAACAAAGACATTCCTTATATCATGCTGACGGCAAATGCTGTTTCTGGTGCGCGTGAATTGTATTTAAATTCCGGCTTTAACGATTATCTGGCAAAACCAATCGATGTAAAAAAGATGGAAGAAATGATTAAATTTTACCTGCCAAAAGAATTGATTGGGCCACCGCCTGCTGTAGAAGAAATTGATGATTCAAACACGAAGCTGAGCATAAAAACAAAAATCGCTTTGCAAAACAAATTGTCTAATCAGTCAAACTTTATTTCTCTTGAAGGAATTGATATGGCGCAGGCGATTACAAACTGCGGTTCAAAAGAAATTCTTGAAGAAGCATTTATTGACTACCAGAGAGGAATTGAAACCCGTGTCCTTAAGTTGAGGGCATATCTTTCTGCCAAAGATTATAAAAACTACACAGTTCAGGTGCATGCTTTAAAATCAACATCACGTCTGATTGGCGCTGTAGAACTTTCAGAGAAAGCGGCTTATCTTGAAAAATGCTGTGATTCTGGCAAATATGATGAAGTCGTAAAAAAGACGCCTGCCCTGCTGGAACTTTATCTTTCTTACATAGACAAATTAAAGCCTGTAATTCCTGTTGAAAAAAGTGATAAACTTAAACCGCTTACAATGGCTCACTACAAAGAGGCCTTGTCCTGCATAAAAGAATCTGTTATGGCATTTGATTTTGACACGGCAGATGTTATTGCTAAGGATGTTGATTCTTTTTCAATTCCTATGGAAATAAAAGCCCAGTGGGAATTGATAAAAGCTCAAATAAAAAATGTTGATCAGGCCCAGGTTCTGGACTTACTAAAAGATATTTGAAATTAAGCAATAAAGGTTTTATACTTTTTTTGCTGAGGAAGAATTATGGAGAAAAAAGTTTTACTTGTCTGTATTAACAATCAGAATTTTCTTGTAAGTGCCATGGCTCAAAAAATTCAAGAGGCTGGTTATGAACTTGAATATGCTAGTCCAGATGCAACTTTAATTTCAGTAAGAGCTTCTTGTCCTGACATTTTTATTATTTTTCTTGGTGGGGATTTAGAAGGATTTGAAGGAGTCCTTAAATTCGCAAGAAAAGAAATTGAAAGTCAGGATAAGGATAAAGCTGTTTATCTTATTGGTACTCAGCTGGAACTTGCTTCTTCTTTTGAAGTTATTCCCGAATCACTTTTAGCTGGATATTTTTTAAGGCCATTCAATGTTTCTGACATCATCTCAAAATTAAATTCCATTACAGATGAAAATAATTCTGGTAGCAAAAAAAATATGAAAAAAATTCTTGTTGTAGATGATGATCCTCTTACTTTAAGGACAATAAATAAATGGCTGAACAAAAAGTATGAAGTTTACATGGCAAATTCCGGCCAAAATGCAATAAATCTTTTAAAGCAAAAAATTGTAGATTTAATTCTTTTGGATTACGAAATGCCTGACTTGTCTGGTTCTGAAGTTTTTGAAATGATAAAATCTGATTCTAATCTTGCAAGCGTTCCTATTATTTTTCTTACTTCCAAGAGTGAAAAAAATACTGTCATGAAACTGCTTTCCCTTAAACCGGAAAAATATCTTTTAAAGAATTTGCCTCCAGAAGAACTTGTTGGCAGTATAGATAATTTCTTTAAGGGAAAATAATTTTTTAAGGGGCTACCACAAAGCTCATACATAAAAGACTTTGTTTTTCTGGCAACCCCAAATTAAAAATCACTTTATAACTTCATCTGGACAGATTCTGTAAACTGAAGAACAATTGTTGCATTTGACTTCAAGAACTTCTCCTTTACTTTTTATGTCTTTAAGGTCTGCTTCTGGAAGCGTTTTCATATAATTGATAAATGCTTCTTTTGAACACGGACAATTCCATTGAATGTCGCGGTGCAAGGCAATGACAGGATTCAATTTTGAAAAAAGATGCTGAATTAATTCCTGACCGGTTAACCCCTGACTAAACCAAGTGCCAAGTGACGGCGCATTTTTAAAAGTCTCTTCCAGTTGAACAATCACTTCTTCATCGGCGTTTTTGTCTGCGCTGGTGTCTACTTCGGCACCTTTCTTTTTTTGTCCTTCAAAGTGTCCGCCTGTTTCTGGCATAACTTGAACAAAAATTCCACCGGCTCCAATCACGCGTCCCAACTTGTCCATTTGAATGGATGTAGTAAATGCTGATTTGATTTGCTCACTTTTGTCAAAGTAAAAAACTAAATCGTCAGCAATATTGCCTGTTGTATTTACAGAAGAAGACTGTGGTAATTTGTCATCTGGATGTACGCTTTGAATGGACATGTATCCTTCGCCACCAAGAAAAGGTTTCATGTCCCAATTTTCAAGTGGCTTTTCAATTGGAATTACATCTGTCAACAAAAAACCTCTGACCCAGCCACGGCTATCTGCTTCAACATTAAAACCTTTTGCCGGAGAATCTGGTACATCGTATCTCCAGTTGATGTGTTCCATGCCTTTCATTTTTGCAGGAATCATAAGGGCTCCGCAAAGACAAGCCTGACCTAAAATGTATGTTTCAAGAATCCCTGTCTTGTGTTGAGCGCGCATCGTGTTTACAAAATGCGTGCCTGCAAAAACTGCACCACGAACTCTGCCGTTGCCCATTGTAAAAACAATCATGTCGTCTTTTGGAAGTTTTTCAAGATATTCTGATAATTCTTTGTCTTCAATTTTTGCTTTAATCATTCTTCAACTATACTGATTTTATTTATTTTGTAAAATAAGATTATTTGAGAAAAGGGGTGTTTTACGAAGGAGGGGTGGTTTGTGAAAGAAATGTTTGTTTTACGAAGCAGACCTTGGTTTGGTAAAGAAGCATTTGTCTCGTAAAGCAGTCTGGGATACGAAAATAACACTTTTTCTACGAAGGCGGAACTGTTTACGAAAAAAGTATTTGTTTTGTAAAGAGACACAGGTTTACGAAAGATGTATTTTTTTCGTAAACCAGCCCGCTCTACAAAATTAACATTCGTAAAATCCATTTCCTTAATCATTCATAACTGTACGACCGCCCCATTCTTTTGAATGTTGATTTTCATGCGCAAGGGTTGCGTCAAAATCTGCCAGAGGAGAACAATTTTCTTCTATTTGTAAAGCAGTTGTGTGAAGGCGTTTTATGCAATCACTTTTGTCTTTGTAGCCCAGTTTACTTTTTTCAATTGCATCTCCCAAAACACGGATGCTTTCATCATAAATTTTTAATGGTACTGGGAAAGGGTGACCGTCTTTTCCACCATGAGCAAAACTGAACCTGGCAGGATCTTTAAAACGGCTTGGGGTGCCGTGAATTACTTCACTTACGAGAGTCAGCGACTGAAGGGTACGGGGCCCTAGACCTGGCGTAAGAAGCAAATCTTCAAAATTTTCAGGGCCATTTTCGTAAGCGGTTGCCAAAACTCCACCCAATCTTTTTAAATCTACATCTTGCGCTAACACTTCGTGATGCCGTGGCATAAAACAATTGCGGCTGCCGTCTTCAAAAATAATTTCTATTTTGTCATCATTTTTTTCTTTCTTTACAAGAGCATGATTTTCATCTTGAAAAAGTTCCAGCTGAAGTTTTTCTTCTTTAGAAAAATCCGGGCCTCCTGAATTTTTAATTTCAGAAATTTCTTTTATGAGGGACTCAGGCTTTTCCTGGCTCAGATTTAAAATTGATTTTCTTGTTTTGTCAGCCCCTGTGTCTGTAAGATTTAAAATCATTCCCTGATTTTCACCGGTAATTCCAGAATGGGGTTCTTCTACAAAAGATTTTAAATCGGCGGAGCACCAGTGATAGCGGCGGGCAGTTTTTGTCTGAACATTCATTCCCTGCTGGACAATGGCCCACTTTCCATCTTTACTCAAAATAAAATTGTGCTGATAAAGATTAAATCCATCTTGAACTGCCGTATTATCAATTTTTGCAGCAAGACGGCTGCTTCTAACTAAAGCGTCACCATCAAGGCCTGTCGCATCCGCAAGGTAAAGAAGTTCTTCTGGAGTACGTCTTGAATATTTTCCACGTCCTCCGCAAATACAAAGACCTAATTCCCTTGCCCTTGAATTAATGCCTCTTTTAAGGGCATACATAACGCTGGTTGTAATTCCACTTGAATGCCAGTCCATTCCTAAAACTGCACCCAAAGACTGAAACCATAAAGGGTCACTCAAACGGCGTAGGACTTCATCCCGCCCATAAGTTATTAAAAGAGCTTCTATTATTTCTATTCCCAAATCGCGCATTCTGTCTGCAAGCCACTTTGGTACAGTTCCGTGGTGCAAAGGTAAATCCGCATGTCCGTTTCGTCTAATCATTTTCCTGCTGATTTCAGTTTAATCAACTATTGCCCCTGCTGTAATCACTATAATCAAATTTCAATAAGTTTACAAAGCTATTTAAATTACATATAATCCCTAGCCGAAAAAAGAAGATTGTTTTTTAAGAAAATCCTGCATCTCTTCTTTTTACTTTAATTGTTCTGGAGGACAGAATGAAAAAATTATTTAAGTGCGCTGCAATTGCTCTTACAGCGGCAGCAGTTTTTGGCCTTGCTTCATGCGGTGGCAAAAAAGACAAAACTTCAACAGCTGGTAACAATGCTTTAAATGTTATGATTGAAGTTGAAGTTCAGTCACTTGATCCACAGCAGGCAACAGATGGTACTTCATTCGAAGTAATTGCAAACTTTACAGATGGTCTTAAGCAAATGGCTGCTGACGGTTCTACAATCAACGCTCTCTGTGCAGAAGAAACTGTTTCTGAAGACGGACTTACATACACATTCAAAATCCGTGATGATGCTTACTGGTCAAACGGTGACCCTGTAACAGCAGATGACTTTGTTTTTGGATGGCAGCGTGCAGTTGATCCGGCAGTAGCTTCAGAATATTCTTACATGCTTAGCGACATTGGTCAGGTAAAGAATGCAGCTGAAATTATTGCAAATGAACTTCCAGTTACAGATTTGGGAATCAAAGCAATTGATGATAAAACACTCGAAGTTAATCTTGTAGTTCCAGTTTCTTTCTTTGACAAGATTCTTTACTTCCCAACATTCTATCCTGTAAACCGCACATTCTATGAATCAGTTGGCGACACTTACGGAACAAGTGCAGAAACAGTTCTTTCTAATGGTGCATTCATTCTTACAGATTATGAACCAGCTGCAGTAAGTTTTAAGTTTGTAAAAAATCCTAACTACTACAATGCAGATCAAATTAAGATTGACGGTTTGAATTATCAGGTTCTTAAGGATTCACAGCAGGCTCTTATGGCTTACCAGAACGGCACATTGGACATTGTAAAATTGTCTGGTGACCAGGTAGATCAAGTTAGCGAAGACCCAGAATTTATTTCTGTTGGTGCAGGTTACCTCTGGTATATTTCACCAATGATCAGGGATGTTGCTGATTTGGCAAACCTGAATCTTCGCAAGGCAATTTCTTTTGCCATCGATCGTGACTCTATTGTAAAGAACGTTGTAAAAGACGGTTCTTGGTCTGCATACACAGGTGTTCCTTCTGATTTCGCTTTCTCTGATGAAGGAGAAGACTTTGTTCAGGCAATCCCAGAATACCCAGAACTTTGCCGCTCAGACAAAGAAGCAGCTCTTGCTTACTACGAAACAGCAAAGGCTGAATTGGGCAAAGACAGCTTTACATTCGAAATGATTGTTGATGATACAACAGTACAGCAGAATGTAGCTGCAGTTATCAAGGAACAACTTGAAAGCACACTTTCTGGTCTTACAATCAACCTTCGTGTTGAACCAAAGAAGCAGCGTGTTCAGGATATGCAGGACGGAACATTTGAACTTTGTCTTACAAGATGGGGCCCAGACTACGCTGATCCAATGACATATCTTGGAATGTGGTACACAGACAACTCTAACAACTACGGTTTCTGGAGCAATGCAAAGTACGATGAACTTCTTGACCTTTGCGTAACAGGTGAATATTCACAAAAACCTGCTGAAAGATGGGCAACACTCAAGGAAGCTTCACAGATTGTTTTGGAAGATGCAGTTATCTTCCCGGTTTACCAGCAGGCAGATGCTTGTATGGTTAAGAACAATGTTAAGGGAATTGAATTCCACGCTGTTGCTTTAAACCGTGTATTCAAGAATGTTACAAAGGAGTAATTTTTTTAGGGATTTTTAAGGGAACTTCTAAGAATTGTAATTTTTAGAGATGCCCTTAATTGATTTTGGAAAGTGAAAAATATAAGAAAAATCATTTTATGAAGTCAAGATAAGATTAAAATCCATAAAAATTATTTATAACATCTAAAAAAAATGGTCGTAAACCTAGCATTACGGCCATTTTTTATTTATAATTTTTGCGATATTTTTTAAGGGATTGGTCAGGCAAGTGAAAAAATACATTCTTAAAAGACTTTTAATTTCTGTATTTACACTTTTGGTAATTACACTCGTTCTTTTTATTTTGCTGCAACTTATGCCAGGTTCACCTTTCAATGATGAAAAACTGTCCGCTGAACAAAAAGCTGCTTTGTATGCAAAATATGGTCTGGACAAACCGGTTGTTGTTCAGTTCTTCAAATATCTGGGAAATATTATGAAAGGTGATTTTGGTGTCAGCTATAACATCAGCAAAAACACACCAATTTCAAATCTTATTTCTCAGCGTCTTCCTATCAGTATAAGAATTGGAGGACAGGCTGTTTTGCTAGGTGCCCTTGTTGGTTTAATTTTAGGAATTATTGCAGCCGTTTGGTCAAATACTTTCTGGGACAGACTGGCCACAGTTATTTCTGTTTTGGGCGTTTCCATTCCAAGTTATGTTTTTGCCCTTGCTTTAAGTTATACATTCGGATTTAAGTTAAAAATTTTCCCAATGCTTTACACAAAAGATGCAGCCTTTTTTTCATCCGTCTTACCCAGCATTTCCTTGAGCATGTTCACCATGGCTTCCATTGCACGTTTTACAAGAACAGAAATGCTTGAAGCCTTAGGTTCTGAATACATTCAGCTGGCAGAAAGTAAAGGAATTTACGGCTTCCGCTTAATTAGAAAACATGCTCTTCGTAACACATTAATTCCAATCATCACAGTTTTGGCCCCTCTTATTGTTGACCTTATAACTGGTTCTCTGGTTGTAGAAAAAATCTTTGCCATTCCAGGCGTCGGTTCCCTTTTGGTAACTGCAATTCAATCTAATGACTACAATGTTGTAATCGCGCTCAGTTTTATTTACAGTGCACTTTACATAGGCATCATGCTGCTTGTTGATATTCTCTACGGAATTATAGATCCACGCATCAGACTTTCGGAGGCCGTTCATGAATAAGAAAAATATAAAAGCCACAGTCGCTGAAGCTGCAGAAAAAGAAGCAGGTTTTTACGAAAATGACTTTCAACTGAAAACAGATACGTCTTCAACTCAAATAGACACAAATTTTTCTTCGCTTTCCTATTGGACAGAAGTAAGAAAACGCTTTTTTGCAAACAAAGGTGCCGTCATCGCAGGAATAATTATTCTTGTTATAGTGTTTTTTGCTTTCGCTGGACCTAATATGAACAGCTACACTTATTCCTCACAAAATCTGGAACAGAAAAATTTTGCACCCCGCATCCCTGGAGCCAAATTCATTTTTAACGGAAACGAAAGAATGAAAACTACAACCGGTACGAAAATCGTAAACCTTTACGAAAAAAATAATGCGACAGATGTTTACTACTGGTTTGGTTCCGATGTACTTGGTCGCGACATTTGGACACGTACATGGATGGGAACAAGAGTTTCTTTATATATTTCAATTATTGCTGTTTTAATAGACATGATTATTGGAATGAGCTACGGTTTAATTTCCGGTTACTTCGGAGGCATTGTTGATTCTACCATGTGCCGCATTGCAGAAATAATAAATGGCATTCCGCGACTTGTAATTGTAACGCTTCTTATGCTGGTGTTAAAACCAGGAATTGCTACAATCATTTTTGCATTGATGATAACTGAATGGATTAGCATGGCCCGAATAGCCCGGGCAGAAATGCTGAATCTAAAAGAGCGGGAATTTGTTTTAGCCAGCCGCACTTTGGGAGCAAGAAATTTTTCTATTATTTTCCGTGAAATTCTTCCAAACATTATTGGGCAGATTATTACGCAGACAATGTTTTCTATTCCAACAGCAATTTTTACAGAAGCATTTTTGTCTTTTGTAGGACTTGGAATTCCTGTGCCTCAGTGTTCACTTGGTTCCCTTATTTCGGATGCCTTTAACAGTTTTACAACTCATCCTTATCAAATCCTGCCACCAATTCTTGTGCTTGCACTTTTGATGCTGAGCTTTAACTTACTGGCTGACGGTTTACGAGAAGCCTTGGACCCTAAACTGAAGGAGGCTTAATCATGTCAGACGAAAAAAATAAAATCATCACAGTAAAAGATTTATCCATCTCCTTTAAAACAAGTGCTGGTCTTGTAAACGCAATCCGCGGTGTTAACCTTGATTTAACCCGTGGTCAAACACTTGCGATTGTAGGTGAATCTGGTTCAGGAAAATCTGTTACAACAAAAGCAATAATGGGAATTCTTGCAAAAAATGCTATTGTCAACAGCGGAAAAATCACTTACAACTGTCTTGAAGCAGACAATGTAACTTACAAAGAATATGACATTCTTAGCATGTCAGAAAAACAAATCCGCCGGCAAATCAATGGAAAAAATATAGCAATGATTTTCCAGGATCCAATGACTTCTCTTGATCCTACAATGAATATTGGAAATCAAATAATGGAAGGGATGATATATCACTATCATACTCCAAAAAAAATTGCTTACCAAAAGTCACTTGAACTTCTGGATGAAGTTGGAATTGTTGACGCAAAAAATCGAATGAAAAATTATCCTCACCAGTTGTCTGGAGGAATGAGGCAGCGCATTGTTATTGCAATAGCCCTTGCCTGTGATCCTGAACTTTTAATCTGTGATGAACCAACAACAGCTCTTGATGTAACAATTCAGGCAAAAATAATTGACTTGATTAAAAAAATTCAAAAGGAAAGAAATTTAAGCGTTATTTTTATTACTCATAATCTTGGGGTTGTTGCAAAAGTTGCGGATTATATCAACGTTATGTATGCAGGAAAAATTGTAGAAAAAGGAACATCGGATGAAATCTTTTTTGATCCGCGCCATCCTTATACATGGGGTCTTCTTTCTGCCATGCCAGACTTGAATACAAAAAATACCCGCCTCTATACCATTCCAGGTTCTCCTCCAAATTTGCTGCACCAGGTAAAGGGTGATGCTTTTGCTCCACGAAACATTTATGCCCTTAACATTGACAGTCGCCTTGAACCGCCAATGTTTGACGTTACACCAACTCATTCAGCAGCAACATGGCTTTTGGATCCGCGTGCTCCAAAAGTACAAATGCCTACGGAACTTAAAGAAAGAATTGAAACTATGAAAAAGGAGGCAGAACAATATGGCAGAAAATAAAGAAGCTCTACTTAAAGTTGAAGGCCTTAAACAGTATTTTAGAATGTCTGCTTCCTATACAGTTAAGGCAGTTGATAATGTAAGTTTTACCCTTTACCCGGGCGAAACTTACGGTTTGGTCGGAGAATCAGGTTCTGGAAAATCAACGATTGGCAGAAGCATAATCCGCCTTTACAAACCAACTGAAGGTAAAATTGAATTTGCAGGTCATGACATTTCCGGAAAACTTTCTTCAGCTGACAGCAAATTTCTTCGCACCAGCATGCAAATGATTTTTCAAGATCCAATGGCTTGTTTAAATCCGCGCAAAAAAGTTGGAGAAATAATAGGTGAAGGTTTGGACATTCATCATCTTTACAAAAGCCGCTCTGAAAGAGAAGAAAAAATTCAGGCGATTTTAAAAAAGGTTGGTCTTGCACCGGAACACATTGACCGGTACCCTCACCAGTTTTCTGGGGGCCAGAGGCAGCGCGTTGGAATTGCAAGAGCCCTTATCTTAAACCCAAAACTGATTATTGCAGATGAATGTATTTCCGCACTGGATGTTTCTATTCAGGCACAGGTTGTAAATCTTTTAAAAGACATTCAGTCTGAAACTGGAACCGCCTATCTTTTTATTGCCCACGATTTGAGCATGGTAAAATACATCAGTGACAGAATTGGTGTACTTCATTTAGGCCACTTGCTGGAAACAGGAACAACAGAAGAAATATTTTCTAATCCTCTTCATCCTTATACAAAAAGCCTTATGTCTGCTATTCCGCGGCCAAATCCTATTGTGGAAAAAAATCGTACTGTTCAAACTTACAGTTATGAAAAAAGTGGCCTGGACTACAATAAAGGCACCCTGCATTGTGTAGGTGGAAGTCATTTTGTACTTGGAACAGATGGAGATTTAGAAAATTTTCAAAAACAGAAATAAGTTACGTAAACATTAAAGGCTGTGCTTTTTAGGGCAAAGCCTAAAGCAATTTTTTACGGGAGGATTTTATGAAAAAAGATTTTGGAAAAGAAACATTTATGTACCCTATGCCTGTTTTAATCGTAGCCACTTACGATGAAGAATCGCAGGCAGATGCAATGAATGCAGCCTGGGGTGGAATTCACAATACAAATCAAATTGGAATTTGTTTAAGCCATGAACATAAAACTGCAAAAAATATTTTGCTCAAAAAAGCATTCACTGTAAGTTTTGCAGATGCTTCACATGTTGCTGAATGTGACTATCTGGGAATTGCATCAGCAAATACTACGAAAGACAAACTGGGTAAGGTAAATTTCACTGTAACAAAAAGCCAGAATGTTGACGCTCCGGTTATCAACGAATTGCCAATGGCGCTGGAATGTAAACTGGTCAGCTACGATATGGTTTCTGACTACCTTGTTGCTGATATAGTGAATGTTTTAGCAGATGAATCAATTCTTACAGAGGGAAAAATTGATCCTGCAAAACTTCAACCTATAACTTATGATCCTGTAAATCATAAATACATAAAACTTGGTGACATTGCAGGAAATGCATTTTCTGACGGAAAAAAATTCAAATAAGAAAATTTTTTAATTACAAAGCAAAAGGGCAGATTAGCGTCTGCCCTTGGTAAATTTGTCAAAAAATCCAATTATTAGAATTTTCTAAATTTTGAAAAAATAACGCCAAATTCATGTTATTTTGTTTCAGTTGAATTATTATATAAATGTAAGGGTTAAAGAAAAGCGCAGTCTGCGTGGTAACCTAAAAACTTTTCAACTGAAAATTCAGTCGGAGGATCATTATGAAAAAATCTTTAAAAATAACAGCATTTACACTTGCACTTTTATCTGCCGCTTCTACAACAATTTTTGCACAGGCAGCAACAAATGAAAGCCCAGCCGTAGCAGAAACAGAAGCTAAAGCTGAAGAAAAAATTATTCCTGTTACAGGAAAAATCAAAGTAAAAGGAAAGGGGGAAAACAGAACAATTACTTTTGTAGCACAAGC
The DNA here is from genome assembly GCA_963649315.1 of Treponemataceae bacterium. Classification (GTDB taxonomy): domain Bacteria; phylum Spirochaetota; class Spirochaetia; order Treponematales; family Treponemataceae; genus Treponema_D. The sequence goes on from CAVJHV010000001.1 coordinate 64,043, forward strand.
TTCAAAAAGAAAGTTCGCCGTTCAAGTTTTCGATACAGTTTCACTGGATGACTTGGCTGCTTTAAAAAATAAAACTGTAACCCTCCAGGGTGTAATTGACAGCGAAAATTTAATTTTCAAAGTTGCACAAATCGGTTTTTCAAACACAGATGCTTCTGTAGAAAAATAGTTTTCGCTAAAGGGGCTTCTGAAAATTTCAATTTTTAGAGATACCTGAAGTAAATCCCAGTCAGTTCGGCTGGGATTTTTTATTTTACATTTATGAAAATGCTTTTTTCCTGGTCGGCACAGACAACTGTAATTTTATGCTGGCCGGGGGTGAGCGGAATGTACCATTCAAAAAGATTTTCTGCAGAGCCAAAGAATTTGTCATCCAGGTAAAGGCTGGCCTTTGAAGATGTTCCGCCGTATGCTTTTACGGAAATGCTTTGCTGGTTGCCTTTTGTTACCGGGTCATAGTAGTAAGTGGCTTTGTTGTTTGGATAAAGTATTTCTAGAGGAGAATCAAAATTTGAGATTGTTCCAGAAAAATTTCTTGAAGAAGCCCAGTGCTGGTATTCGCTGGGGTAGGAAATTTGAACGCTATTGTTTACTAAAATGTGCCAGTCGCAGACATTTGATTTTTTTGTTTGTGTCTGGTCTTTTTTGCCTTGACTGCTGGCAAATTCTAAAGTTGTTGTTGGGCAAAAAGTTGAAGGCCGCATGCCTGAAAGGGAACAGACTTCTACTTTTTTGCAGGAACTAGGGGCTACGAATGGACGGCCGGCTTTTATATTATTCAACTCATCTAACAAAATGCGGACAACTGATGCTGGAATGCTGCTGCCGGTTTCGCGAATGACTGTTTCCCCCTGAAAGTTTCCCATCCAGACACCGACTGTGTATTCAGAAGTTGCCCCTAAGGCAATGATGTTTTGGTATTGGTTAGAAGTGCCGGTTTTAAAAATTGAAGGATAACTTGTGTCGAAAATTTTAGAATGGCCAAATCCCAAAGAGCGGGCATTTTTATCGCTTAAGATGTCGCAAATGATGCGGGCTGTGTCCTTTTGGTAAACTTGATTTTGCGGATCGATTTTTTGCGGTTTTGCAGCATTTTCGAATGTTAAACTTGGAAGGTTTCCGTCGCGGGGGAAAACAGAAAAGGCGCGTGTCATTTCGTAAAGTGAAACTTCATTTCCACCTAGGGCAAGGGAAAGGCCTATGTTTTGCCTTTGATCTTTAAGGGAATAAAAATTTAGTTTGCTCAGGGTTTCCAGGTAAGAATCAACTCCCACATGGTAAAGCAAGTAAACAGCTGGTACGTTGAGGGATGATGCCAGGGCTACTCTAAAGCGGACAGGGCCGTTGTAGTGGTTGTTGAAATTGAATGGTACGTAAACACGTTCACCTCCAAAATCCTGCGGGATGTCTGGCAAAACTGATGACGGCGAAAATCCGTGCTCCAGCGAATGTGCGTAAAGAAATGGTTTTATGGAAGAACCAGGCTGATTTTTTACAAGGACACCGTCTATCTGCCCACTGTATTTTTCATCTTCATAAGAAGCATTTCCTACCCAGACTAAAATTTGACCTGTAGTGTTGTCGATGACAATTGCTGACCCGTTATGAACACGTGCATCTTTGTATTGTTCAAGTTTTTCCTGCAAAAGAAGTTCTGCTTTTGAATTGAGTTCTTCATTTATGCTCAGATGCAAATCTGCGGGGATAACTTTATTTTTTTCTTTGTAAGATTTAATAACGTAATTTATGAAGTGTGGACATTTTGCTGGGTATGTATAAGTTTTAGCCGGAGCGTAATCTGAAGGGCGTCGTGGGATAAGGGAAAGTTTTTCTATCTGGTCTTGTGTAAGAAGTGAAGGTTCTGTACCAAAAAAACTTCTTGCGGCGGAAGAGACACCTTCAATTTGGTAACCGAAAGGAAGGTTGTTTAAATAAAGTTCAAGGATTTGCTTTTTGGAAAATTTTGCTTCCAGGTAAAATGATTTGAACATTTCGTCTATTTTGGTTTTTAAAGTAACATTTGTTGATTTTCTGGGCCAGATGATTCTGGACAGCTGCATTGTAATTGTGGAAGCGCCACTTACAATTTTACCAGCCTTTTTGTTTTCGAATGCAGCACGAATTATGCTGACAGGATCAATTCCCAGGTGAATGAAAAAATTTTTATCTTCTTCTTTTATGAATTGGTCGATTAAGTGCTGTGGTAATTCACTTAGACAACGATATTCACGGCGCAATCCGTTTTCCAAAGGCATGATATAAAGAAGTGAGCCTTTTGTGTCGTAAAAGCGGCTGCTGTACTGCTGATTTAAAAACGACTTTAACTTCGCAGAAGGAATTGCCTTTAAAATCAAATGGAGAAAAATAAAAAAGAAAATCAGGCAAAGGACAAGCTTGAGCCACTTTGGAAAGCGACCCAAGATTGTTTTAATTTTTTTTATCATTCGACAGTCCAGATTTTTCCGTTTGTTCTACCGAAAATTTCTTCCTGGTACATACATTCGGCGCTCGCAGAAGGAAGGTTGTATGTTCCCTTGCGTGTTGCGCGGAAGTAGAAATTCATTTCCTGGTAGCCCTGGTAAAGTTCATCAAAGAAATATTGAACTTCACAATCATAAATTGCCTGACTTGAAAGCGGACCATAGTACTGGTAGAAGTAAGAGTTGTCTTTTTTAGTGAAAGCGTAGTAGAGTTCTTCGTCGTCACAGTCATCATAGTAGCGCCATGGGAAAGAATCTGCACTAGAAAGTGTTTCTGAATCTGTATCTGTTACAGATGTGCTTTCCTTTGGTAAAGTACCAGTTGTGTCGAATGCAGCATTAAGTATTTCGCAACCGGCAGGAACTGGAACACGTACTGCTACGTGTGAGCGGTCTTTTACTGTAGAAAGGCAGACTTTTGCTTTGTAAGTGTTTCCTTGAACAAGCTTGTCTCCGGGAACAGATTTACCAGTTTTTGCGTCGTAATAAATGACAGAAATAGAAATGCCGTGATCTTTAGCAAATTGTTCTTCTGCTTTTACTGCATATTTCATGCTGGCTGTGTAGAAGAGCGTGCCTTTACCTGTTCTGGAGAAAGTTAATTCTAGAGGTTCGTCACGCTTAATTTTTGACAGAGGGCCCTTTTGGAAATCTGAAATAACTGCAATAGATTTTGCAGAAGCACCTTTGAAGCTACCAGTTGCCAAAATATTTTTAGCACTTGAAGGGATAGGTTCTTCTGGATTTTTTGCCTGGCCAAGGAGAGCACTTGCCGTGAAATCCAAACTGTCAAAATCATTTGCCCAGATGTATGCAGCAATTGAATCAAGTACACGGGCAGTTTCTGAAGTTGAATGCCAGTAACCATTTTCTTCTTTTTGAATCATCGAAAGTTCAAAAAGCAAGTGCTGATTAATTTCATCATTTGCATCAAGAAGAGAATTCAATTTAAGTAAAAGAGCCAATGCTGTTGAAGAGCCACGCATAAACGGATCAATGTAAATTGAATTTGAATCAATCATTGAAGAAATAGAGCAACCTCTTGTTGTATAAGAAACGTATTTTCTTAAAGATTTAGATATGGTCTTTGCAACGATTTCTTGATCAAGATTGAGATAAGTTAAAGCAACATAAGCGGCCGTATCAACATCTGTCATCTTGTTTTCCATAATGTCTGCTAAGTAAGAAGTATTGAATGCATAGTTCAATCTGGACAAAATGTAGAAATCATAAGCAGCATTAAATTCATTCATTCCATGAGAAGAACTTTCCTGTGAAAGAAGTTCAACTGCATTTTTATAAAGATATGCAGAAAGAGAATCGATGTTAATTAACTGACTTATATCAATACCCTTGTCCTGGCAGATTGCACAAATTTCTGCAATGCGGGCAGAAACGTAAGCATTTGAAGTCTTGCCGTTTTTCCAGTAAGGGAAGCCGCCATCGCTAAGCTGGTAAGGTTTCCATGAAGCAATTTCTTCTTCTATAACGCTATCTGGATCCAGAACTTCATTTTCCATTCCAAATACATCAATATAATCACCAAAAATTGCCAGTGGCAGAATTGCTGATGACCGCTGTTCCAAACAACCATAAGGATAATGGAAGACGTAAGAAATAGCATCTGTTAAAGTGCCTAAGCGTGTTGGATCAAGAACGATTTTAAGCTGACCCTTACCATCTTCAATATTTGAAGGAAGGATAAGTTCTTCTGTTTGACTTTCAGTTGTATTGTTACCATAAATCTGGCCGACTGTAGTTACACTTTCCCAAATGTATGGTTTTTCAATTTGCAGAGGAAGAAGCAGCTTTTCATTAAGAACGTCGCTTTTCGTAATAAATTCAACTGTAATCCATCCTTCTTCTTCAGCAGAAATCTGGAACATCAAAGAATCGCTTTTGTCAGCACCAACAGAAATTTGTTTCTTTCTTTCTCCAATGACTGAAGCCTTTCCAGGTAACTTCTGAATTTGACCGGCATTTTGTTTTGTTCCGCTCTTTTCTATACCAGAGTAAATGTTCATTTCAACATCGAGGGTGTGGCTTATGTTGTCCAAATTAGAAAGCACTATGCCAAGTTCGCCCTTGTCGTTTACACGAAGCATGCGAGGAAGCACTTGTCTTACAGACACAGGGTTAGCTACAGAAATTTCATCTTCGTTGATAGAAAAATTATTTTCTTTTACACCAACTGCTGTAATGCGGTAAGCGGTTAAAGAATCCGGCAGAGTAAAATTACAGCTGGCCCTTCCATTTTCATCCGTCTTTAATGAAGGAAGAAAAAGTGCTGTAGGATCGAAATTCTTTCTTTCATCAAATTTGTCGTCAGAACCCTCGTCGCCACCAATAAGGTTTTTGTTTTCAAATGTAACTGGATCAAGCAGGTAGTAGCGGCTGTCACCACCTTTTACGCAATCTGGGAAATTGTATGCTGACCAGAAGAATTCAATTGGATTTGGAACATGATAATTCACCAAATCAATTACACCACGATCAACAGCCATCAAAGTAATTTCTGCATTTGGAACAGGATTACCTTTACTGTCTTTTGCAAGAAGTGAAATGGAAGCATCGTCGCCAGGACGGTAAGTTGTTTTTGACGGAGTAATTTCTACATTGAAACTAACTGCATCTGTGCTTACGTTAAGGCGTGCAAGTCCGAAGTACCCCTTTGGTTTTCCAAGGTCAACATCTGCATAAGATTCTTTTGGAGGCGCAGTACGTGTTGAATAAGAAGAAACTGTTACGTAAACAACTGGTACATAAGACGAATCAATTTCAATGTTGAGAACGTCAGTTGATTTGTCCAAAGTTCTAAGTTCATGACTGATGATATTTTCGCGTTCAGTTGTAATCATGTAAGTTCCTGCAGGAAGAGGACTTTCCATAAAAATCTGAGCGGTGTCACCAACGTTGTAGAGCGATTTATCTGCTGTCATCTTGATTTCAGTTTCATCAGCATTGTAGAACCAGTTCATATCGGAACTTGTAACGTAGAAATTTCTTTCAGTGATTACTTCGTTTCCATTAACATCTGTAGAAGAAAGGCGTAATTTGTAAGAACCGCCTTCTTTTGGAGTAACAGTTATGGTTGAAGGACTGGCTGAAGATTTGAGGGTAACATTTGTTTCTACTTCAGTTTCTGTCTGCTTTTCCCAGCGGGTGTAAAGTTTTCCAGTAACACTTGCCTGCTGAACTTTTATCCACTTGTCATGAATAAGTTCAATTTTCATTTGTTTACCAAGTACATCACTTGAAGCAATTTTCTTTTCCGGAGAAAGAAGAATATAGTCAAATTTTAATGCAGAACCTGCTTTTGGGAATCCGGAAACATCTTTGTAAGAACTTAATCCTATGTAATATCTTGCAGGATGAACCAAGATAGAAGATGATGTATAAATCATTTGATTTCCTACATCTGAAATTGAACTTCCTACACGATAGTAATAAGGTGTACCCTTTAATTTTTCGTTTCCAGATTTTACGCTGACATTTGCACTTCCATCATCCGAAAGTGTACCTTCGGATGTAGAAATATAGTGGCCACCGTCGTAGTCAGAATTTGGCCCGAATGCGTAAGATTCAAATTCTGTACCCTGTGGAGAAAAATATCCAGGGTAGCGCTCCCAGCTTGTTTCGTAATGGCTGCCATTCATTGTTCCGCCACCCAGGTAAGAAGCGCTTATGCTGGCAGAAATTTCATCGCCGCTGTAGAAAGTGATGCTAGGGAAGCTTGTTGTTGCCTGGAAGCGCAATTTTTCAAAGAATTGCACTGTAATGTTGCAGGATTTTTTGTGTGTACCTGTCTGGTAATAGATGCAGTAATCACCTGGCTTAAGGTCTTCCGGCAAAGTAACTGTACCCCAGAAAGTTCCGTTTTGGCTTGTAGTGCCAGTAGAAATTTCCATAATAGTCTTAGGATTCCACCAGTCGCCATCTGTCAGTTTAAGGCTATAGGTTTCGTTTACAGGAGAATATTTTCCATCTAAGAGAGCACGGTCAATTCCGCGGAAAGTAACTTTTTCACCCGGTTTATAAAGCTTTCTGTCTGTAAACATGAATGTTTTATATTCTGGAATCAACGGCTTAATAAGCTGGTCTGAGTAAGCAGCAGTGCTCCATAAGTTAACATTATTTGGTGCACAGTAAACGCTGTCATCTTCATAAATTGCTTCTATATAGTAACCATTATTTCTTTCCAGGCGTTTGTCAAATTTCAATTCGGCAAATCCATTTTGATCAGTTATAGCTGAAAGAATGATGTCGCCTTTTTTTATAAGACTAGGTTGATAAGAGTTTTCACCTGCATCATAGAAATTAACAGTTGCGCCAGGAAGGGGCTGACCGCTGGAAAGTTTTGTTACCAAAACAAGAGCTCTGTTTGTGTCATAGCGAACAGTAATCCCCAAATCAGTAACTTGAATAGTTTGAGACTTTGTACGGCTTACAATTTTTTCGCTGTCATACCATGAATAATATTCTGGAATTTGGAATGCTGAATAGAAGAAAGCCGCACCGCTGTAACCGTCCTTTGTTTTTTTGATTGCATCCCTTAAAGGAACAACAACAACTTTATCTTCATTTTTTACATATTCATAAGGATCAAAAGACTGGAAGTATGTGTAATTTGTTGAATCTTCATCTTGTCCTTCAACAACAGGTTTTACTCCATAATATCCATCCACTGGATTTTTATAAGAAAAAGCTATGTTAGGTTCAAATTGACCTTCAAGAATAGAAAAATCGCTGTAATCAAAATAAACGTAAGAATTGTTTGCCTTGCTGACTTTTACTTTTTGATTTAATGCCCTGCTTTCAGAAATTTTGCCAAAGTTGTCATACAGGTCTGTGTCCAAAGAAACGGTGTACTCTTTGCCATTTTCAAATTCAATTCCACTGATAACAACATAGGCACCCTTAACAGAAATATTTTCTTTTGTAAGTAAAAAATCTGAAGAAGGCTGAATTGTAAGTGAGCTAAGGATGACATCTTCCTGACCTTCTTTTAAAGCGCGGCTGTATTCCAAAACAATTGAATTTGGAAAATCATATTTGCTGCCGGAAATGTTTTTAAACTTCAAGGCAGAGCCGGTTTTAAAAGAAAGGGATTTTTCTTTTGAAGTTGCAAGAGACTTTTCTTTAGAGGCAGCGCCTTTTTTCAGGGTAACAAAAATTTCTTCATCAAAAGGAATTTGGCTGCTTTTGTCTAAAGTAATTTCAATTGCATAATCATAAAGCTGTTTTGCCGTAAAATTATATTTTTGTTTTTTTGTTCCGACTGAAATAAATTTTGAAACATAATTGCAATCAACAGGATAATTAAAAAACAATGCGATTGAATCAGCAAGTTCCGGTGGAACACAATTTCTGTCAACATAATTTTTTTCTTTAACAGATTCGTATGCCGGGCGAATAAAAAGTGCTTCCAGTTCTTCTGAATGAAATTTAAAAGTTGTCTGGCCGGAAAGCTTTACTCTGGAAAGAGATTCAAGCTGTGGATTTATTTTGATGGTATATTCAGCCTGAGATGGGATTTCCTGGCTTGTTTCAAAAGACAAAAGGCTTGTTCCCAGCCAGCGGAAAGTTCCTTCAAGGGGTGGTTCAATAGAAAAGAATTCACTTGTTGCAGATTCTTCTGACAGTTTTGCCAAAGGAATGACCGGTTGGCTAAACAGCACCTGTATAGAAGGATATTTTACCGAAGAAGGAAGAGAGTCCTCTGGATTTACAGAAAGAACAAAAAAATCCTTATACTCCGATTCAGAAAAATCTTCATCAACAACTTTTATTGACGCATAAGCATTTTTTGAACAAGATAAAGTTGTCAAAAACGATGCTGAAATAAAAATAACCAAAATAGAAATAAAAAAGCGTCTGACTTGTAAATTAAACATGGTGCCTCCTTTTTGTCTTAATACATAATAACTTGTTATATTTATGAAGTCTATAGAAAAGCCTTAAATCGTAAAAACAACATTTTCTTCTGCCTTCCGCCCTAATTCAAAACCTTCCTGTTTTCGTAAACTTCAAGTTCTTTTTGAATTTCGTCAAAAGTATGCAAAGGCCCGCAGTCTATTCCGGGACAGTTGATTTTTTCCTTTTGCCAGCTTTCCTTATTTTTAAGAATTTTTGTCCAGAAAGGGTAGGTTCTGCACTGACAGGGCCGGCTTTTGTAAGCCTGGCAGCCCTTTATTTCTTTATCCCAGAAAATGCAGTCGCCGTTAGACAAAGTTTTCAGTACAAGAAAGTGTCTTCCAGTATCATCTTCAACTTTTCTGCAATACACTTCAATAAATTGCTGGCAGGTAAGAGCGGCCCATTTTGAAAGATTTTCTAAATCCTCCTGACTTAGAAAAACTACTCCGCCTTTAAAGCGACAGCACCTGGAACAATTGTTGCATTCAAAACGCAAACCATCTTTGTAAAATTTATTTTCATTTTTAGACACAGCGTTCAACCTTAAAAATTATTTTAAAGAAGCAGCAGCTTTTTTTGCAGCCTCTTCTCTTTGACGGCACAGTTCTTCCCAGCGAGGCATCTTTTCAAACTTTGCAGCAAGTTCTTTCAGGGCATCTGCAATTTTAATTTTTTGCGGACAGATACTTTCGCACTTGTGGCACTTTATGCAGGCAGAAGGCAGTTTGTCTTTTTCAAAAGATTCAAGCCTCATGGAAACAGTAAAAGAATCCTGGAATTTTAAATCGTTGTAGAATTTTATCAATTCCGGAATGTCCAGTTTTTTTGGGCAGCCGCTGGTGCAGTAACGGCAGGAAGTACATGGCAAAGAATCTTTCATAGATTCCGCGATCGAATAAAGAAGATTTACTTCTTCTGGCGAAAGAGCTTTTTCTTCTGCAAAGATTTTTGTGTTCTCTTTAAGCTGCTCCAAAGAAGACATGCCGCTAAGAACAACTTTTACATTAGGCAAAGTTTTTAAGTAACGAAATGCCCATGACAAAGGAGATGCATCTTTTTGAAAAGCCTGCAGCTCTTTTAAAGATTTTTCCGGAATAGAAGAAAGTTTTCCGCCACGCAAAGGTTCCATCACCCAGATTGGAATATTTTTAGAAGTTAAAAGTTCATATTTGGCCTTAGCGTTTTGCAAGGTCCAGTCCATGTAGTTCAGCTGAATCTGGCAAAATTCCATCTGGTCACCATAAGCTTCAAGAAATTCCTTTAAACAGGGAATGTCTGCGTGAGTTGAAAAACCAAGATGCTTAATGCGGCCAGCCTTGCGTTCTTCAATAAAGTATTCCACCATTTTATAGTTCGGGTTAAGATAATTTTTAATTGAATTTTCGTAAATGTTGTGTAAAAGATAAAAATCAAAATATTCAACATTACATTTTTTCAGCTGCTCTTCAAAAGTTGCATGCGGATTATAAGAAGATGCAAATTGATGACCAGGGTATTTTGTTGCAAGAAACCATTTGTCCCTCGGGTGTCGGGCCAGCGCTTTGCCAATACAAATTTCTGACATGCCACCATGATAAGGGTAAGCCGTATCAAAATAATTAATTCCATTTTCAATAGCAAAGTCTGTCATCAAATTAACTTGTTCCTGATCAACACTATTGTCAGCCCTGCATGGCAAACGCATTGCTCCAAAACCCAGTTGCGAAATTTTCAATCCTTTAAAATCTGAATAAATCATGTGCGCCTCAATATTTTTATTATAATAATTTTTTTCTTTTTTAGGGCAGTCCCCTCCGCTTTGCTCCGGGTCGCTACGTTCCGGGTTCCGCTGTCGCTCATTCCTCCGCTTCACTTCGTTACGCTCCGGAACGCCTTCGGCGCCCTGCACATCGCTACTGCATTTTAAATCCCAAAGAAAATCCCGCAAAAATAAGAGAAAGCAAAATCATCAGGCCTGCAATTATAAAAATATGCCTGACAGAAGAATAACTTTTTTCCTTACGCTCTAAAATAAAATCGTAATAGGACAATTTTTTTTCTTTGTCGCTTTTGCTTCTTCTGAAATTTTCCTTAATTTTTCTTCCCGTAAAAAGTAAGAGGTCAAAGCCCCCAAGTCGCTTTGCAAAAGAAAGCATTGCGAAAATTAAAAAAATCAATCCGCTAAAAAAGCAGCCGTCACTTAAAAAGCGCAAAAACTTTTTTTGCCCCCCCAAATCTTTTGAAGAAAAATTCATTTCTAAAAAAGTTATAGCAGCTGTGAGAATAATAGAAATCAAAATAGAAATTATTTGTCTTGAATATTTTTTTAAAAATTCTTTTTTCATTTGCAGTCATAAAAGGAAACATTGCTTTGATTTTGTAAATGCGGACCAATCAATTTTTCCATCCATATCATATCATACCAGGTACTAAATTTGTAACCGCAGCTGTGAAAAGTTCCAGCTATTTTAAAACCCATTTTTTTGTGAAAATTAAAACTGCCTGTGGTTAAGTGGCTGTCATTTTCTTTTGGCATTGCAATACAGGCGTTCATGTTCAAAATGCCCATCTCTTTTAAAAGACGCTCAAGTTCTTCATAAAGTTTCCGGCCTATGCCTTGTTTTTGCAGTCCTTGTTTAACATAAATTGTTGTTTCAACAGACCAGTTGTAAGCGGCGCGACTTTTAAAAGGACCAGCATAAGCGTATGCAAGAATTTTATTTTCATCATCAAGTGCTTTTATGTAGGGGTATCTGGCAGAAATAGATTTTATTCTTTGAGAAAATTCTTCAAGGGCAGGCGGATCGTATTCAAAAGAGATGGCGGTTTCTTTTACATAAGGCGCATAAATTTCTAAAAGTTCTTTTGCATCGTCTACAGTTACTTTTTCAATTTTCATATGCAGCTCCTGTCATGACTAAGGGAGCCTCTAAAAATTGCAATTTTTAGAGGCAACTATGACCCTTAATTTTATCATCAGGGGAAATATTTTTCATCAAAAAAATCTTTTTAAAAATTTTCCTTCGAAAGAAAATCAAAATAAAATCAAATCATTTTTTAAAGTTGCATAAGTCTTTTACAGTTTTTTTACATTCAGTGCACGAATTGCATTCAGGACAGCCAGAATCATCACTCCAACATCTGCAAAAATTGCAAACCACATGTTCGCAATTCCAAAGGCTCCCAAAACAAGACATGCAAATTTTATTGTCAGTGCAAAAACAATATTTTCGTAAACAATTCTAAGGCATTTCTTAGAAATCTTTATTCCTTTGGAAATTTTAAGCGGATCATCATCCATCAAAACAACATCCGCTGCTTCTATTGCTGCATCACTTCCCATGGCACCCATCGCAATCCCAATATCTGCCCGCGAAAGAACAGGCGCATCATTTATGCCATCACCAACAAAAGCCAGCTTTCCGTCAGCATTTGATGCCAAAAGTTCTTCCACTTTACGAACTTTATCTTCCGGCAACAGCTGGCTGTAAACTTCATCAAGCTGCAATTTTGAAGCAACTGCATCTGCAACTTTTTTTATGTCCCCGGTTAACATAACAGTTTTTATTACTCCGGATTTTTTCAAAGCCTTTATTGCTTTAAAAGAATTTTCCTTAATAACATCTGCAATCAAAATGTGACCGGCATATTTTTTATTAAGTGCAATATGAATCACTGTTCCTGCATGCGAACAAGGCAAAGCTTCAAGTCCCAGCTTAGACATAAGTTTTTCATTTCCGCAGGCAACTTCTATGCCATCGACTTTTGCAATAATCCCATGTCCTGAAATTTCTTCAATATCGCTTACACGCTTTCTGTCGATTTTCTTTCCATAAGCCTTTTGTAAACTTTTACTGATTGGATGCGTCGAAGAACATTCAGCAAGGGCCGCATACTCAAGCAGTTTTTCATTTTCAACAGATGAATGATGAATGCCGATTACTTCAAAAGCGCCTTGCGTCAAAGTTCCAGTTTTATCAAAAACAATTGTCTTTACCTTGGAAAGGGTTTCCAGATAGTTTGAACCCTTAACTAAAATTCCTTCCCTGCTGGCACCGCCAATTCCCGCGAAAAATGAAAGGGGAATGCTGATGACCAAAGCGCAAGGACATGAAATAACCAGGAAAGTCAAAGCACGGTAAATCCATTCCTGCCACAAAGCGTCTGTCTTTAAGAAAACTATTCTTACCAGCGGCGGAATGATTGCAAGCGCGAGTGAAGAAAAGCAAACCGCAGGAGTGTAAACTTTTGCAAATTTAGAAATAAAAGCTTCTGATTTAGATTTTCGTGATGTGGAATTTTCAACCAGTTCAAGAATTTTTGAAACTGTTGATTCCCCAAAAGCCTTTGTAGTTTGAATTTTTAAAAGTCCTGTTAAGTTGATGCAGCCACTTATAATTTCGTCGCCTGCTTTTACAGACCTTGGCAAACTTTCGCCCGTTAAAGCAGCTGTATTCAAAGTTGAATTTCCATCAAGGACTTTTCCATCAATAGGGATTTTTTCTCCAGGCTGAACAATGATTATGCTGCCCACCGAAACTTCATCCGGACTGACTTGAACTAACTTTCCATCGCGTTCAATATTTGCGTAATCCGGGCGAATGTCCATCAAAGCAGAAATATTTTTGCGGCTTTTACCAACAGCAATGCCCTGGAAAAATTCGCCCACCTGGTAAAAAAGCATAACCGCAATTGCTTCGTTGAAGTCACCGCTTTTTTCGTAAAGGGCAAGTGCAAAAGCACCAAGCGTTGCAAGAGCCATCAAAAAATTTTCATCAAAAAGTCGGCCGTTAAAAATTCCCTTGCCCGCTTTTTTTAAAATGTCACCGCCAATCACAATGTAATCGGCAAGGTAAAGAAGAATTAAAGGAATGCCAAAGAAAATATTTTTAAAAGCAGTGCCGTTAATCACAAGAAATTTTTTCACCAGATTAATCAGAATAAGTCCCACAAAAGAAATGATAATCCGTAAAAGCATTTTTTTTTGTTTCTTTGTCATTGCATTCTCCTTAAAAATTCTGCAGTGAATTAAAATTCTATTTCGCAGTCAGGTTCAACTTTTTTGCATGCCTTTAAAACAGCTTTCATCGTGGATTTTTCATCTGCGTCTTCTGCAAAATCCACAATCATTTTTTGTGTCATGAAATTTACAACGGCAGCAGAAACGCCGGCAGTTTTTTTTGCAGCTTCTTCCATAAGGTTTGCGCAATTTGCACAGTCCACTTCAATTGAAAAAGTCTTTTTCATTTTGATCACCTCTTATACAAACATTTAGACGGTTCATCAATTAAGCAATTGTTTAACTGATAGTAAAAATATACAGTCACATTTTACCTTTCGCAAGATTTTTTAAAAAAGAATTTCTGTTCGGGCTAAAAGAATTTCTAAATGGAAAATTTTTTTTAGAAGCATTCCGCCTTTTGTTAAACGGCCCTTGCGCCACTTGCTGCGCGCGGTCCTTCGGACGGCCTTCGGCCTGG
>CAVJHV010000002.1:0-20708 GCA_963649315.1 Treponemataceae bacterium
AAATTACATTTTGCACCAACTTTCAAAAATGAAATATCCCCTTGTCATAAAAGATACTGTGGGCTTGAGCAGCTACAGCATGGAAATTGCAGAAAATTTTTCTATGGCAAGGGACTATCTTAATTCCCGCAAATTTAATTCAGACAGACTCTTTGAAGAATTTATTGACGGTTTAAACTTTGGTCTTGAAATCCACGGGCTGCCTGGAAATTACAAAGTCCTGGATCCTTTTATTTTTTCTGTTAACCGCTATGGTTTGACTTCTCCAAAACAAAGCATAAAAATCGGGCCTGTAAAAAATGAAGATCAATTCAATTTAAAAGACTTGAAAAAACAGGTGCTGGCCCTTGCAGACCACATGGCTTTTGAAGGTATTGCCCAGATTGATTTGATTTTTAAAAATGGCACATGGTATTTTATTGAAATAAATCCACGTCTTTCCGGCATGTCCACATCTTATGCAGCAGCCCTGGGGGAAAATTTTTATCAAATGATTTTGGAAAGCTGTGAATGTGGCAGGGAAAAAAATGACCTTTCAAAATTTGTAATCAATTTTAAAATTCCCCTGCAGAAAAAAGAAAAACTTTTAGCCCTTTCAAAAAATAAATATGTAAAACATATAAAGCAAATTGAAAACCTGGCCCACTTGCAGGAGCGTGACAAAGGTTATTCTGAAATTATTCTGGGGTCTTTTGATTCTGTGAGTGACTTAAAAAACTGCTTTGAAAATTTTGTAAAAGAAAATGGCAGCCTTGTTGAAGATGTTTTTAGGAAAAAAGCAGGGGAGCTTTTTGAAATACTTGGTTATGAATGATTTTTTTGAAATGAGCTACACTGTTTGAATTTAAAAAGCGCCTTCCCTTTTCGAAAGGCGCTTTGCTTTTTTTTTCTTAAGGGAGCCTCTAAAAATTGCAATTTTTAGAGGCAACTATGAAAATCAATTTAGGGCATCTTTAAAATCGATTTTAATTCATTGCCATGTAGACAATTGTTTTTGCATCCGTGCCGATGTTTTTGATTACGGCATATTCGTTTGGCTGGTGACATAGGTTTTCCAGTGTAGACCAGACAACTGCTGCGAATCCTAAATTGCGCAAAGGGGCAGCAACTGTTCCGCCGCCCACACCCACAATCTTTGCGTCAATGCCGTGGACGTTTTTTAAAGCAGCTTTGAGTTCCTGCACAACAGGAGCGTCTACCGGGGTTGGTAAAGATTCTTCTGCCTGAGCTTCAGAAACTTCTATTTTAACATCGTATTCTTTTTCCACTTCAGCAATAATTTTTTTTACTTCTGCCCTTACTTGATCAAGTGAATAGCAGGGGTTTATGCGGCAATCAAAATAAAGCACATCATCACCTGGAATCATGTTGATGCCTTCGACATTTGATTCCTGCATGGTTGGCTGGAATGTTGACTGCGGCATATCAAACATATCATTTGAATCCGTAAAAACTTTTTCCAGTGCGTTGATTTTAAGGGCCAGGGCGGAGGAAGCAAGTTTTGCGTTTCTGCCTAAATCCGGCCGTGAACCGTGGGCCTGTTTTCCTAAAGTGTGGCACTTGAGCCACAAAATATTTTTTTCGCAAACTTCAATTGTCTGCCCCTTTTCATCTCCGCCGTCTGGAATAAGGATTCGGTCTTCTTTTGAAAAAATATCAAGGTGATTTTTTACAAGATAGTTCATGCCGTAAAGTGAACCAACTTCTTCATCTGCCATAAACAAAAGTTTGATTGTATGTTTTGGTGACATATTGTTTTTTATAAAAGCCAAAGCTGCCAGAAGGCCTGTAACCAGTCCCTGCTGATCATCTTCTACACCACGGCCAAAAATTTTTCCGTCCTTTTCTACAACTTTCCATGGGTCGCTGTTCCACAAAGAAAGTTCCCCTACTGGAACAACATCAAGGTGGGCACAAACCCAGATGCTGTAATCGTTAAGACTGCCTGGAATGGTTGCCACAAAATTTGGTCTGAGACCATCGGAAACTCTTTTGTCAGGAGCGTCATAATGAACAATGTCAGTGATGGCATTAGCCTTGAGCCATTCTTCAAGGGCCTTTGCTTTTTTCATTTCGCCGTCGCCCTTATTTTCAGGAGCAAGGGCCGGAATGCCAGTTAAAAGGGTTTCTACTTCCACCATGTCATGGGTGTGAGCGTCGATCCATTTTTCTAAATCTTTAAAATCTGCCATATATAAAACCTCTTTTTGTTACCCGCAAAAAATCACTAGAGAAAATTTTGTGAGAAAATATATTTTTAGCCTTGATAAAACTGCCGTAAAAAATTGATTTAAGGCAGTCTGAGGAGTTTTTAGAAGCCTCTAAAAATTACAATTTTTGGAGGCTTCTATGAAAATGAAATTAGCACTAGAGACAATCTTTGTAAACTTCCCATGTTGTTTTTACAAGTGTGTCTACATCAGAATATTTTGCTTCCCAGCCGATTAAATCTTTTGCGAGTTTTGCGCTTGTGTAAAGACTTGCCGGATCTCCAGGGCGGCGTGGTGCGGCTTCTGCCTTAATTTCTTTACCGGTGATGCGGCGGGCAGCTTCAATTAATTCCTTGACTGTGGTTCCTTTTTCCGTGCCCAGGTTCAACTTGATGCTTTTGTTTTCCCTGCAAATGTAATCCAGTGCCATTACATGAGCTCTGGCCAAATCCGTAACATGAACATAATCGCGGATGCAAGTGCCGTCGCGTGTGTCATAATCTGTTCCAAAAATCTTTAATTCCCTTTTACCCAAAGCCGCTTCCATAACCCGGGGCAAAAGATTTTCAGGCTTTTGTTCCAGACCGCGGATTTCGCCTTCTACATCGTAACCGGCAGCATTAAAATAGCGCAGGGCAGCAAATTTCATTCCCTTGAGCTGGTCATACCATGACATAAATTCTTCTATTTTGAGTTTTGTAAAGCCGTAGTAGTTTATAGGATTTTGAGGATGATTTTCGTCCATTGGAAGATACTGGGGTTCACCAAAAGTTGCAGCTGATGAAGAAAAAATCATTTTAAGGCACTTGTGTTTTACGGCTGCATTCATGATGTTGAGTGTGCCGGTTATATTGTTTACGGAATATTTTTCAGGCTTTACCATGGATTCGCCGGCTGCTTTAAAAGCGGCAAGGTGGACAAAAGCATCAAAGCCTCTGGCAAAAGCGGCATCCAAATCTTCGCTCAGCAGGATATTTCCATAGATGAATTCATTTTTGTCAAAAAGGTTGCATCTTAATCCGCTTGAAAGATTGTCAAAAACAGTAACTTCGTGTCTTGCTTTCATCAATTCTTTTACAACGTGACTTCCAATGTAACCTGCACCACCAATAACTAAAACCTTCATAAAATCCTCCTCAAAAAGATGATCTCTATTATCAAGCAACTTGATAGCAATGCTATCACACCTTTTGTTTTTTTTCAAATCTTTTCGTCTGAACTTAGGGAAAGATTTTGGATCAGGAAAAGGAACCCATTAAAAAATATAGAATAAAATCAACCTTTTATCAACACGCGTCAATTAAAAAAGGGGGTGGCTTAAATTTAGGAAAAATATTATTGAAAAGGGAAGGTAACTTTTGTGAGGGGGACTGTTTACGAAAGAAATACTTGTTTACAGAAGCAGGCCCATTTACGAAAGGTATGTTTGTTTACAAAAGCTGGCCCTGTTTAGGAAAGAAGTATCTCTTTACAAAACAGTCAGCCTCAAATCCCAAAAAAAAGCCCTTTCCAAAAAAGGAAGGGGCTTTCTTTTCATGCAGGAAAAATTATTCCGGCAAAGCGTATTCAAATGTGATGTAAAGTGTCTTCATCTGCTGAAGGGCTTCTGCGTCCTGTTGAATTACGATAGGGCGCTTTCTGTCCAATGTGCCGTCTGCGCTGCGTGCCTCAGCAGGAACTTCGCTGACCCATTCGTTGTAAATGTTGTAGCGGGTACACTTACCGTCATCAGAAGCGGTGTAGCCCTTTGACTGCAGGCGGTAAGAAGTGTCGTTTACCTTAAAGTCTGTAATCTTGATGCAGTAGCCAGGGAAAAGCTGTTCGCCGTTAGAAATGGCGAGTGCAGAGAAGGCAAAGCTTCTTGCAAAACCGGCTTCTGTGCCTGTAAAGTCAAGTCCGACTGTGTAAGTGCCTGGACCTGTAATTTCTACATCCAGAGGGATAAGGCCTTCTGTTCTTGAGTCAGGATTGTACATGTCACCAACTGAATATTCTACAGACCAGTCCTGGCTGTTGTACATAATCCATGCAACTGATTTGTCTGTAGCACCAACAAATTCGTTGTCAGACATAAGTTCCGGTGCATTGTCATAGCGGTCGTAAACGCGGTTTATGCATTCTTCGGCCCATTCTTCTTCATCAATGTCCTTGAGGGCGTCATAGCTTCTTGATTTGTAGAAGTCAGCCATTTCCTGGTCCTTGAAACCTGTCTGGCGGCTGAAGAAGCCCCATTCGCCAATGTCCCAGAGAACTGGAACAAAGTTGTAATAGTCACAGTTGTCAAGGAAATTTTCGTGCCAGTCAATGTTGCCATCTTTTGCAGTACCATCAGACTTTGGAGATGTAGAATATTCACCGATGATTACGCCATAGCCCTTGTCTACAAAACGAGCCAGCTTTTCCATGTTGTTGTTCATTTCACCGACTTCGCGGACAGTTCCCCAGTGACCAACGCTTGCGCCACCGCAGTAACCCCAAGGTGTGTAGTAGTGAACTGAAAGGAACAGCTTGTCTTTTGCAGTGTCTGTTGGCATTACATAACGTTCGTCGCATGTAAGGCTGATGTCTGTGTTGTAGCCCGGAATAAGAAGGTAACGTTCAGCATTGTTGCCGCCGGTTGCACGAACAGTGTCTACGAAAGTCTGATTGATTTTGTTTGCAGTTTCAAAACATTCGTCCTGGGAAAGAGTACCTGAATCTGGAACAGCATAAACATCATTCAGGCG
Organism: Treponemataceae bacterium; assembly: GCA_963649315.1. Taxonomy (GTDB): domain Bacteria; phylum Spirochaetota; class Spirochaetia; order Treponematales; family Treponemataceae; genus Treponema_D. Next base: position 4,937 of record CAVJHV010000002.1, read on the forward strand.
GTTACCAATTTCTTCGTTTCCACCTTCAAAAATTACCTTTTCAGAATAATTTTTAAAGCGGTTTGCAATCTGAGTCCACATGGCTGTGTAAAGTTTCCATGCTTCGCCGCGTGTTTCTTCACTGGCAGAACCAAACATTCCCCACCAGTCACCATCCCAGTGGTCGTTGAAAACAACATAAAGGCCTGCATCGAGGGCGTAGTTTACAACAGTTTCTACGCGATCCAGGTAGTCACTTCCAATAACATAATTCTTGTTTTTCCAGTCCATGGCATTTGTCCATGCTACAGGAATACGAACTGTGTCAAACCCTGCAGATTTAAAAAGCTGCATGATTTCAGGAGTTGTAACAGGCTGACCCCAGAAAGTTTCATATTCTGTAGGATCCTTTCCAAGACCAATATCATTTGCACCGTAAGCTTCAAGACTGTTGCTGAGGTTGATACCGTTACCCATCTTCTTTGCAAGTTCAAGAGCTGTAAGCGAGCCGTCAAAAGCCTGTGGGCTGGTTACAATCTTACTGGACGTGTCAGGAAGTTTAGCCTGACCCTTGCCCTTACCTTTACATTGAGTAAAACATGTAAGAGCAAAAAGTGTTGCCAAAGCGGCAATCATTACTTTTTTTGTAGATTTCATAAAATCTCCTTTGTAAATATGGTAGAAAAATTTTAAGGGCAAAGGCCATAAAAATAAACATTATTTTTTTAAAGATTTTTCTCTAAAATATTTGAATTTTCTGGGCAGAAGGTGCCATTCTGGAGCATTTGCTTTACGAATGGACTGCCGCTTTTCAAAAGAAACCTAGCCGGCCGTGGAGCGGTTTGCCCAAGGCAAAGTGCGAAGCACCGAGGCGAACAGCCGAGCCGCGGAAGGGCCGTTTAAGAAAAGGCGGTATGCTTCCAAAAGAAAAAAAATTAAAAAATATGGATTTTAAAATGGAATGTTGAGTAAATGGGGGAAAATCGTTAAAATATGTGGACTTTTAAAAGGAGAAATTATGGCAATTGATAAATGGGAAGTTGTTATTGGATGTGAAATTCATACGCAGCTTTTGACAAAGACTAAGGCTTTTTGTGCTTGTGAAAATCGTTATGGCGGAATGCCTAACACGCGTGTTTGTCCGGTTTGTCTGGGACTGCCGGGTGCAATGCCAAGAATCAGCAAGGGCTATGTTGAACTTGGAGCGGTTGCGGGACACGCTTTGAATTGTGATATTGCCAGATTTACTAAATTTGACCGCAAGCATTATTTTTATCCGGATTTGACAAAGGGCTACCAGATTACTCAATATGATATTCCTCTTTGCACGAATGGCCATGTGGATATTCCTATGGCAAAGTATCCGGAAGACCAGCGCTTTGGTAAGGAAAATTGCCGAACAAAGAATTTTAAAGGCGAAGACTGTATTATTGATGATGGAAAATACCGCCGCGTCAGAATAGAAAGAATTCACCTGGAAGAGGATGTTGGTAAATCTTTGCACCTGCCTGGAAAACATTCTTATATTGATTATAACCGTTCCGGCACTCCTCTTATTGAAATTGTTACTAAGCCTGATATGACTTCTCCGGAAGAGGCTGCCCTTTTTATGGAAACTGTTCAGGAAATTCTTCGTTACGTGAAGGTTACAAATGGTAACCTGGAAGAAGGTAACATGAGATGTGATGCAAATATTAACCTGAATGTCTGGGAAGATGGAAAGCTTTATCACACCCCGATTTCTGAAATTAAAAACTTGAACTCTTTCCGTTCCATAAAGGAAGCCTGTACTTATGAGGCCCAGAGGCAGCTGAAGGAATTCCAGGAAAATCGTCAGGAATTTAATCCGGGCTACAAAAATACCATGAACTGGGATGAAGAAAAGGGCGTAACAAATATTATGCGTACCAAGGATTCTTTCCTGGATTACCGTTTTGTGGTTGAGCCTGATATTAAGCCTTTTACTGTTGAAGAAGAATTGATTGAACGTGCCCGGTCTAGGGTTGGCGAATTGCCTGAAGCTAAAAGGACCCGTCTTAAGAAAGAGTATGGTTTGTCTGATTTTGATGTGGAAACTCTGACTAGCAGCCGCGATCTTGCAGTGTGGTTTGAGGAAGCTGCAAGGGGTGCCAAGGATGTAAAGAAGGTTGCCAACTGGATTCTTGCTGAACTGCTGGCTGTTCTTAACGAAAAGAAGGAAACTATAAACGATGTTTCCATTAGTCCTAAGCACATTACTTCTCTGGTTAATGCTATTGCGGACAAAAAGATTTCTTCTGCCCAGGGTAAGCTGGTTTTTGCAAAGATGCTTGAAAGTGGAAAGATGCCGGATGTAATTATTAAGGAAGAAGGGCTTGAAACTGTAAGTGATTCTTCTGCTATTGAAGGTATTGTTGATAAGGTTTTAGCTGATAATCCAAAGGCTATTGCTGACTTTAAAGCTGGCAAAACTAATGTTGTGGGCTGGTTGATGGGCCAGGTAATGAAGGCTAGTGGCGGCAAGGTTAATCCTAAGATGGCTACTGAATTTGTTACGAAAAAACTTTCCCAGTTGTAAGATGAAAGAAGAATTTGAAAGGACTTGTCTGATTTTTGGAAGGGAGAAGGTGGAAAAACTTTTTTCTTCCAGAGTCCTTGTTTTTGGTCTGGGGGGAGTTGGCTCTTATGTGGTGGAAGCCCTGGCCCGGTCTGGGGTGGGGACTATGGATCTTGTGGACAATGACAGGATTTGCCTTTCAAATATAAACCGCCAGCTTTATGCCCTTCATTCTACTGTGGGAAAATTCAAGGCGGATCTTGCACGTGAGAGGGTTCTGGATATAAACCCTGACTGCAAAGTTTCTGCCTTTAAGACTTTTTTTCTTCCCGAAAATTCCAGCCTCTTTGATTTTTCAAAATATGATTATGTTGTTGACTGCGTGGACACTGTGAGCGCAAAGATTGAAATTATTTTAAAGGCTAAGGAAGCTGAAGTGCCTGTGATTTCCTGCATGGGGGCTGGTAATAAAAGTGACCCGACTCTTTTTACTGTGGCTGATATTTCAAAAACCAGTGTCTGTCCTTTGGCCAGGGTTATGCGCCGTGAACTTTCTAAGCGCGGCATAAAGGATGTTAAGTGTCTTTTTTCTACAGAAAAAACTCTTTGTCAAAAAGATGATGAAGTCTTTGCTGGCTGCACTGAAGATGCTGGTGGTCAGGAAAAGAAAAAATCTTTTGGGAAAAGGGCTCCTGGCAGCAGTGCTTTTGTTCCGTCAGTGGCTGGCCTTATAATTGCGGGGCAGGTGGTCAAAGATTTAATGGCAAGGTGATTTTTTTGCTGCCTTGTGTCTGAAAAAAAATTATTGGATTTTAAATTTGATTTTGTCAGCCACTGGAGATTTTATTTTTTTGTCTGCAGTTTTTGTCTGGAAAAGCGGCCGGGGGCGTTACGGGGGCGGAGCCCCTGTAGAGGGGGTAGCGGAAGACACGACTGTGGCTGGAGCGAGGGGGAGACTTCCCCCTTTTTATTTTTTTAAAGACAAGTGGTGTCCAGTTTTGAAAAGCCCTGTAAAAGTTCTTTTGCAAGATTTTTTATTTTTTCGTGGTCGGCCTGGGTCTGACCTTCGATGTTCATTGGCATGACAGGATCGTGGAGGGACAGGCGCAAAAGCAGCCAGCCTGAGGCAAGTGGTTTTTTGAAAGAAATGCGGACTCCTTCGAAAGACTGGGGAATGGTAAAGCCTTTTTCCATAGCGCGATTTTTAAATGCTTCAAGGACTTCTTTGCCGTAACTTTTAAAATCTTCTGTGAGAATTTTAAAACGGTATTCGCCTTCAACTCCGGCGGCCGGTAAATCTTTTATGTAAGAGTCAAGATTTTTATTTTCTTTTTTGCAAAGTGAAAGTGCGGTTATCAGTTTGACGGCAAGGTATGAACCGTCGTCAAGATAATAATTTTCTTTGAGTGCCCCGTGTCCTGAAGTTTCCATGGCAAGGGGGCAATTGATGCCCTGGGCATTTAATTCTTTTTCTTTATTGATTACGTTTTTGTAGCCGCGCATGTAGCGTAAATGTTTCAGGCCTAGTTTTTCTTCAAGGAAAAATGTCAGGCGGTCGGATGTGACTGAATCTGTTACGATTGTGCTGCCTGGGTTTTCCGGGGCAAGAATGGCTGCAATCATTGCGATGATGGCGTCGCGGTTTATTTCACTGCCGTCGCTTAAAACTGCTGACATGCGGTCAACGTCTGTGTCGAAGATGAGGCCCAGGTCTGCCTTGTTTTTTACTGTGGCATTTTGGATGGACTGCATAGCTTCTTTGTTTTCAGGATTTGGTATGTGGTTAGGAAAGTGGCCGTCTGGATTTAAAAACTGGCTGCCCTTTGTGTCTGCTCCAAGAGGGGAAAGAATTTTTTCTGCAAAAAATCCGCCTGAACCGTTTCCTGCGTCTACTATTATTTTTAATCCAGTCAATGGTTTTTGGCCATTTTTGCAGCCTTTTATGATTGCACCTTTTAAGTGGTTTGCATAAAGTGAAAGTAAGTCAAAATTTTTTATGCCTTCCAGAGAAATTTCTTTTTCCAGGGATTTTATTTTTTCCATGCCTTGCTGGCTTTGGATGTTTTCGGCTGTCTGGAGGATTTCGCGGATGTCCTGGCTTTCGGCTCCTCCGTCTTTGTCGAAAAATTTTATTCCGTTGCGGTTAAAGGGAAGGTGGCTGGCTGTAATCATAACGGAAGCATCAAATTTTGTTTCCGGGAAAACTATGCTCATGAACATAGCTGGTGTGGTTGCAAGACCGCACATGGTAACATTTACTTTCTGGCTTAGAAGTCCTTTTGCAAGAGCCTGGCTTAATGCAGGTCCTGTTAAGCGGGAATCCATTCCTATACCGACGGTCATTTCTTCAGGAGCCTTGCTGCTTTTTTTTGAAAACCAGATGGCAAAGGCCTGGCCGATTACAAATGCGCTTTCTGTAAAAAGATTTATTTTTTCGCCTTCAATTCCGTCCATGGCAATGCCGCGGATGTCTGAACCATTTTGCAGTGTTAAAATAGATGCTTCCATTTTTTTCCTCGTAATTTTTTTTGCTGCCCTTTTGTGGGATTTTGGTTTGGATTATAGCGTGACTTAAAAAAAATCACCAGTCTAAAAATGGGGAATGGAATGTGAAAAGGGCGTCTCTAAAAATAAAAGACGCTAATCGAAAATACTTGCCGGTGAAAAAAACTTATGCGCTAATGAAAATACTTGCCGGTGAAAAAAGAAGGTTCGTTAATCGAAAATACTTGCCGGTGAAAAAAGTAGGTTCGTTAATCGAAAACAGGCACCGGGTGAAAAAAAAAAGGTACGTTAGTCGAAAACAGGCACCAGGTGAAAAAAAGTGCCGCAAATCGAAAAAGAGAAAAACGTGAAAATCTTCCAAATTTTTTTTTAAATTGATAGAATGAATTTCAGGGGTTATCATGATAAGTAAGTCTCACGAAATTGACATGACAAGTGGTCCTGTCCTCCCAAAGCTTCTGGCTTTTTCTGTTCCGCTTATTCTTTCTTCTATTTTGCAGCTGCTTTTTAATGCGGCTGATGTGATTGTTGTGGGCCAGTTTGTCGGCAAGGAAGCGCTGGCGGCCGTAGGGTCTACTTCTTCCCTTATAAATCTTCTGGTAAATATTTTTACAGGACTTTCTGTTGGAGCAAATGTTGCGGCTGCCACTTACTACGGGGCCGGCAAAAATGAATTGATAAAAAAAACTGTTCACACTTCCATTTTGCTCAGTTTGATTTCCGGTGTGATTTTAACAGTGGTGGGACTTTGTTTTACACGCAATTTTCTGGTGTGGATGAAGTCGCCTGAAAATGTAATTGATTTGTCTGCCCTTTATTTAAAAATTTATTTTGGCGGAATTACTGCAACTATGATTTACAATTTTGGTGCTGCAATTTTAAGGGCAAAGGGTGACACCATGCGGCCACTTTTTATTTTGCTGATCGCAGGAATTATAAATTTTATTTTGAATTTACTTTTTGTAATTGTTTTTAAAATGAGTGTTGACGGCGTTGCTTTTGCTACCGTTATTTCACAGGTTTTTGCGGCTGCGGCTGTTATTTATTTTTTGATGAAGGAAAAAGGTGACTTTAAGCTGGAATTAAAAAAACTTGCAATCGACAGAAAAGTTCTTTTTAAAATTTTGAATGTGGGAATTCCGGCTGGTCTTCAGGGCATTCTTTTTAGTTTTTCTAATGTGATTATTCAGTCTGCAATAAATACTTTTGGTGATGTTGAGATTGCAGGTTCTTCTGCTTCCAGCAGCGTGGAAGGTTTTGTCTGGACTTCTATGAATGGTTTTGCCCAGGGAGCTTTAACTTTTGTAAGTCAGAATTACGGGGCTGGAAAAATTGACCGCATAAAAAAGAGTACTGTTACTGCAGAATTGACTGCGGCTTTTACAGGGCTTCTTTTTGGTAACCTGGTGGTGCTTTTTGGTAAGCAGCTTCTTTCCTTCTATTCAAAAGATGACCAGGTCATAGAGGCGGCTTTTGTCAGGTTAAGGATTGTCTGCGGCAGCTATTTTCTTTGCGGAATTATGGACACTCTTGCTTCTGCCATCCGCGGCATAGGACACTCCCTTGTGCCTACCATAATTACTTTGGTCGGTGCCTGCCTTTCCCGCATTGTCTGGATTATGACTGTTTTCAAGAAAGAAAAATTTCACACTCCAGATGTAATTTTTACGGCTTATCCTTTGTCATGGATTTTAACTTTTTTAGTTTTACTTTTAGCTTTTATACTTTTCTACAGAAAGTTGAAAAAATCTTTTTTAAAGGGATTTTCTGAAAAGACATCCTCTAAAGAAGATGGTCATGTCTGAGAAAAAAAAGTCTTGAAAACACTTCTATTGGCAAAAAATGACCTAGTCCTTATAATGAAAAAAAAGGAATTTTGAATGAAAAAATATTTTTTTGCGCTGATGATTTTTTTTGCGGCTGTGGCTTTTGCTCAAGATGCGGATGTAGCAAAAGAAAATTCTGCTGGTGAAAATTTTCATCCGACTAATGTTACTTTGCCTGATATGGTAACCGTGAGGGCCGGCCAGTTTTCCATGGGCTCTTCCAAAGGTGAGCGTGCTGAAACTCCAGTCCATAAAATTCACATTTCTACATTTTTGATGATGACCACAGAAGTAAGCCAGGAACTTTACAGTCAGGTTATGGGCGAAAATCCTTCATATTTTGTTGATGAAAAAAAACCTGTGGAAAGCGTCAGCTGGTTTGATGCAGTTGTTTTTTGTAACCGCCTGAGCCTTTATGCAGGACTGACTCCATGCTATAAGGTTATGGATTCTACAAATCCGGATGACTGGAATTACAAAATTCACCAGGGGCGGGGAATGCCAGCTACGGTTTACTGTGATTTTTATGCTGATGGTTACCGCCTGCCCACCGAAGCTGAATGGGAATACGCTGCGGTTGAAGGACCGCGCAATTCTGGATACGCTTACTCTGGTTCTTCAAACATAAATACTGTCTGCTGGTACCTTACAAATTCTTCTGTAAAGACGAGGGCGGTTGCAAGTAAAAGGGCAAATGCCCTAGGCCTTTACGATTTAAGCGGAAATGTTTACGAATGGGTCTGGGACATTTTTGACGAAGAATATTATTCTACTTCCCCAAGCTGGGATCCGACAGGTCCTGCAAACGGCAGTCTTCGCTGCTTTAGGGGTGGCTCTTATGATGAAGTGCCGGTTGTTTGCCGAGTTGCTTCAAGAGCATCTGGCAATCCTTCAAACAAAGGCCGCTTTTTGGGTTTTAGAGTTGTTCGTTCAGTAAGATAAGGGCAGCTTGAAAAATTGATTTTTTTTAGCTGCTCCCATAATTTTTTTATGGAACCCTTAAAGATTTTTTTTGATTGATTTTAAAATAATTTTTTAAATTGATTTTTAAGGGGCTTCCCCGAATAAATTTGCGTTGCGAATTTTATTTATTAAAAAATGTCTGTAAAAAAATCAGACTAAAAAAGTTTATGTAAAAGGAGAGAACTTGTGAAAAAATTACTCCCCCTTGTTTTTCTGTTTTTAATAACTGCAAATCTTTTTGGTCAACAATCATCTGCAAAGTTTACAGGTTTTAAGCAGGCCCAGACCAGACACTTTAGATTTATTTTTGAAGAAGAAGGCCGTGAAGCTGCAGAAAATTACGCCCTGTATGCAGATGAAGCATGGAATAAAATTGCAAACATTTATTCTGTTCCAAAAGACAAAATCGACATTTACGTTACTGCAAGAACAAATACTGTAAATGCCTTTACTTATTTTGTGCCGCCGGAAATTAAAATGTTTAACTCACCTGTTCTTACTCCGGATTTTGGTTTCCGTGACAACTGGCAAAAACTTTTCTTTACTCATGAACTGGTTCACGAAGCAAATATTGTTTTTGAATCAAAGTCTTATGTTGGAGCAAAACTGTTTGGTGATTTTGCCCACTCTGTAAATTTGTCAGCAGTGCCGGGCTGGGCCATTGAAGGTCTGGCAACTGTTTTGGAAAGTGAATTGACGGATGGTGGCAGAGGCCGGTCCCCTTATTTTGAACTTAAGTTTAAAGCTTCAACAATTGATAACGGATTTATTTCCTATGATAAAATTTCTAGCGGGGAAGAACCGCCTGCTGGTCCTGCATACATAATGGGCTACATGATTATGAGATCAATTGCTGACCGCTGGGGCATAGAGGCGCTCGCCGATATTGAAAGAAACAGAACTTTTGACTGGGAAGAATCTGTAAAAAATGTGACGGGAAAAAGTGCCCAGGACATTTATCTTGAAAGCAGGGCAGCCCTTTCAAAAATCTACAGCAAGGAACGTTCCATTCCGGAAGGGAAAATTATCAGTCCAAGAGAGAACTGGCATAATTACTACATGCCTGCACTCGTTCTGGATGATTCTTCCATGGTTTTGTTAAAGAGTGAAAATGGGAATGCCTGTGTAATTCATTTCAGGCCGGATGCAAAAGATGGCTGTCTTTCTTTTGCAGAGGCAGCTGCTCTAAAAAAGAATAAAAATTCTTCTGATAAAAAAAGCAGCGGTGACGAAAAAAAATCTGACAAAAAAAATGATGACGGGAATGTCAAAGAAACAGTTTTGTTTTCCGGAGAATTTCCTGACGAGTTTGCTTTGACTGCTGACAAAAATCTGAATGTTTATTCTGTTCAGCCAAAATATTTTTATGACAGGGCACCGGGCTTTGCTGTAGAGTATCCGCTTTTTGTCTGGAATGAAAAAGATGGTCTTAGACAGTTGACTGAAGATATTTCTCTTTTCCAGCCAAGTGTCAGCCGCGATGGTAATTTGCTTGTTGCATTAAAGCAAGCGGGACTAAAAAGCCTGCTTGTAAAAGTTGACACTAAGACGGGAGAAATTTCTTCTTTGTATGAGGATGAAAAAAATTGCATCGCACAACCTGCAGTAAATGCTGACGGAAGCAAAATTGCATTTTTGTCTTTGACAGGTGAAAGGGCTGTTCTTCAGGTGCTTGATTTGGCAACAATGAAAGTACAAAGCGTCTTTAATAACGAAAAAGAAATTTTCGATCCTGCCTATCCTTCGTGGAATTCAGACGGGACTTTAACATTCACTTCTAACAACAGAGGCCGCCTTGAAGTTTACCAGTACAATGTAGTTTCAAAAAAAACTGAAGTTGTCCTTTCAGATCCGGTTGGCGCTTTGTGGGCTTACACAACAAAAGATGGAATTCTTTATTCTTCTTATTCTTCTACAGGATATGTTTTAAAAGTCAAGCCTGCCTCAGAATGGAAAAAAGTTCCTGACTTTGAAGGTCCCTTTAAGGCTGGACAAATGATGTCTTTTGCAAAATACGAAGAAGACTATCCAGACTTTAATCCTTTTAATGAAGGTCCTGCCGATGGACTTGAAAAACGCTCTGCCTGGTACAAGTATGGAATGCCTGAAGATTTTGACGGTGATGAAAAAAAACTTGCAGCCTCTTTTGAAAATGGAAAAGCTTCTGCTTACACAGAAGTCATCACGACTTTGCAGAATGAAAAAGCTTTCCACACAGAGGTAAAGCCAGTTTTGTATTTCCCATTTATTGCCTTTGCAAACGGAATTTCAAATTCCTCTTACTTCGGATTTGGATATAACTTTTTAGCCTACACTTCAAGGCAGTCACCTGATTTGGGATTTATCCTGGCAGGCCTTTACTACTTTCCGGCCTTGCAGAATTTTGCCGGATTATTTTTTGCGGAAATCCCTGTAAGAACAGGTCTTTTGGATTTTTCTCTTTTAAGAAATGTCGGAAAAAAATCTACTGTCTTTTGTGAAAGTAACCAGGCAATTCTGGCTTACACTTTGCCGCTTTATAAAAGAGGATTTTCTTCATGGGCTTATGACATTTCTCTTGTTGCAGAAAGCGGTGTCGAAGCCCTTCGCTACGCAAGTTCAGATTTTTCTGCTTTCCCGAGTGAATCTTCCGGCGTAAGTTCTTACATCTATGCTGCAAATGCTCAGCTGGGGCTTGATGCAAGTTTTACAAATTATACAGATGCAACTTCTTCAAAAAGAAATATGTCTGCTTACTTACTTGCTTCATGGAATTCTGTTTACAATAAAATTTATCCTGGAGTGGAGGCCTTGTATTCTGTAAAAGCCCAGCACGGTATGTTTAATCTTTTTTATGGATTGAGGGGCCGCTATCAGGATTCTTCACTTTCTGCAATAACGCCGTCGTTTACGAATGTGACTTTTGGCGGTGAAAAACAAAATTCACTTTACCCTGGTCACCTTGTTGCAGAAGCAGGTTTGAATTTCGGAGGATTCAGGATTACGGAAGAAGCCATGATTAATTTTGGAACTTCCAGTCTTCATGGAGAAACCCCGGACAATGGCACTTTCTTTAATGTTGCATTGGAAAGAGAGTTGATAACAAATTACACACTTGTTCTTTTGGAAAACGGAAGAAATTCCATTGATGTAGGACTTGCATGTTCTTACGATTTAGACACAAAGAAATATGAATACAAAAATATTTTCTTTAACATCCACTGGAACTGGCTTAGAATGTAATTTGTAAGAAAAGTTTATAAAAAAGAGCTGCCGCCATTTTTTTGACGTGCAGCATTTTTTATTTTATTTTTTTTTACAGTGAATATTTTGCAAAGGCACTTACAGAAAATTCATTTTCACTTAAAGACGAATTTATATTTTTTGAAGCAGTCTGTATTTTTGTAAAATATTCAAGCGAAAGTCCTAAACTGAATTTCGAAATAATTTTATGACTGTAGGAGGCAGCTGCGGTTAAGACAAAAAAGTTTCCGTCCGGCAAAAGAGTTTGTCCTGATTCAGGACAGGAAAAAAGATAAAATATGTCTGCCTTTAAAGAAAAGTCACCGGCGGTTTCATTTTGGTAAGTGGCAAAAAATTTTATTTCAGGCCCATTTGTGTAAGTGTAAGTTTTTGGTTTAAGAAGATTTTCATTTGTCTGCAAGTTATTGTCTGTTACTCCAAGAAAAATAAAATCGCCTTCAAGCCCCCATGCCAAATTTGATTTTGAAAAATTGATTTTTTCTTTAAAAAATATTCCTGCCGAATTTTTTGAAAGCCAGTAGCGCGAAGAATATGTAATGTCATAGTTATAGGAAATGCCAAGACTGCTGTCTTTTTTTAAACTGTCCCCTGTAGCCACAGAAAAAATTGTGGAATCAAAATTCGCTTTTATCTTATATCCTGAAAAATCTTTTGACAAAGAAATGAAAGTTTCAAATTGATCCATAAGTTCTTTTGAAGTGTGGCCAAAAGGATTTTTGTAAATGATGTCCAAAGAAAAATCCGCAAAAGCATTAACTTCATCTTTTTGAAAAGTTTCACTTTCGCTATTTAAATTTTGCATACTTTGATTTTTAGAAAAAAGGCTGCCTGCTTTCGTGTAAACTTCCATGCTGTAAATGTCAGATGAAGTGTCCTGGTAATTTTTTTGTCTGACCGCATTGTTAAAAAAAGAGAGTGGACTTATAAGAAAAGAAAGAGGTTTGTTTAAAGAATAAGCTGCCTGCGACAGGCGGAATAATTGTTCACCAAGAACTGCGCCTGCAAAAGTGGTTGTAATAAAATCGTTTAGCGAAATGTTTCCTGCTTCCTGAAAAGTTTCCCAGCAAAATGAACCGGCTCCTGTAAAAAGCAGTGACTGTAAAAATCCCATGCCGTTACTTCTTGCGCTGGTAAAGTACATGTTTCCAAAATAGGTATGGAAGATTTGATTTTTTCTGAATGAAGAATTGTCCCAAATCCAGGGACTGGTAAGACTTGTCTTTACAGTTTGCCTGGAAGTTTCTATCCAGTCCTGGCCCAAACCGATTATGGCAAATTCTTTTACAAATGTGTTTATGGCAAGAACTTCTGCTAAAGAAAAAGTGTAATCCCAGACACTTGCCTGCTTCCAGAAAAAATTGTTTTGCGAACTTTCAAATGTGATGTCTTGATTTTTGCCGGTAGACTTTTCTGGTTGGGGGGTGCTTGCTTCAAGCGCAAATGTCCTTTCAAAAATCGAGCCTGTTCCTACAGACGCTGCAGTCTTTTCCATCAGCATTGCGTTTTCTTCAAGCGCAAGTGTCCCATCAAAATTCCCCATCCCTTCTCCATACAAAAAGAAGGAGGGTGCAAAAAATAAAATCAAAGCAGGAAAAATTATTTTAATTTTTTTGTCTAACATAATTTTCACTATAGCGGTTTTTCTTTTTTAGAGACACCCTTATTTAATTAACTGTTCCGCTAAAAGAACGACTGTCGGCAAAGTGGCAATGCAAGTGACGCTTGAAATGGAAACACACAAACTGGCAAAAGATGAATCCTTATCGAAAAGAACAGCCATGCTTGGAATGGAAGTTGCGCTTGGGCATGAAGAACAAATTAAAACTACAAAAAGAAAAAGTTTTTCTTCTTCAAAATTGAATGGAAGAAATCTGTAAACCAAAAACAAAAATCCCAAAATCAAAAGAGGGCAGACTACAAGACGCAAAACGGTAAAACGCAAAAGGCGGAGAATAAAACCTTTTTTGTAGTGAAAGTTTGCAAAAAATAATCCAATCAAAATCATTGCGACCGCAGTGTTCATGTCTGCAACCATGACAAGTGGCTGGGAAATAACTTTTGGCAGCGTGAATGGACACAAAAAAAGCAAAAGTCCTGCAAACGAAGAAATGATTACCGGGTTAGTGACAATTTTCTTTATGGAAATTTTTCCGCTCAAAATAGCCATTCCATAAGTCCACAGAAGAATGTTAAAAACAACCAGGTAGCCCATCAGATAAAAAACGCCTTTGTCTCCAAAAACGCCACGGATAAGTGGAATGCCAACAAAACCGCAGTTTGTAAAAACGCCTGCCATGCGCTCAATAATATTTAAATCATGCACTTCCCTTTTTTTAGAAAAAGTAAAAAGACTGTATGCTAAAATCATAAGAATTTGTGACACCAAAGCAAGCAGGGCAACAAAGCCCAGTTCCTTTAATTTTATTGCATCAAATTCCATGTCAAAAGAATTCACGATCAGGCAGGGATTTATAAAATACAAAAGCATCTTGCTTAAAAACTTCTGCTCACTTTCTTTCGCCTTTACGGCCTTTGCAAAAATAAATCCGGAAAGTCCCAGCAGACTCATTATGTTAAGTTGCTTTAAAACCAGAAGGTACATCAATTTACTCCTTCGTAAACAAGTAAATCTTTTCCGTCAATAGTCACAGTAATTCCAGTTTCCAGGCACTTGATTGCTTTGCCCAGTTCTGCAATCCAAACCAAAGAAGGGTTTGCAGTTTTTATCAAGTCACTTTGAATTTCATTCTGACCCGTAACCACCACTCCATCAACAAGCTTTAAAATCGGAATCCAGTCTTCGGTAAGAACAGGGCACATAAGAATTTCCCCCTTCTTTTTGCGCAAGTGAGAAAGTGCTTCTGAAGGACTTTTTGCTTTTACAATGCGGCCAGTCTGTTTAGTAGACTCTTCCGGATGACCGCCATTCCTTCCCCTTGCCAGAACATTTCCAATCAGCAGAACCCTGACCGTGTTTACAGGAATTGGACTTTGCAAAGGAATGCCGGCGCACAAAATAACTTTGTCACTCGTGTGAACAAATCCTGAATCAATTGTAATTTTTACGGCATTTTGAATCATCTCTTCACTGTCATCCGCAATCTTTGGAATGTACAAAGGAATAATTCCCCAGTGGATTAAAAGTTTTCTTTGAACATCTTCTTTTGGAGTAACAGCAATAATCAATTCCTTAGGGCGGAAAGTGCTGATCATAGTGGCAGTGTGTCCGCTCAAAGTAGGAACAAGAATCGCCTGTGAATTTATGCTTTCCGCAGACAGGTAAGCCATTCTTGCCATGGACTGTCCGATTGTAGGATTAGGAATTTTTTGCGCAGCATTCAGCATCTTATCCTGGTACTCAGGACTTTCTTCTACAGTGCGCGCAATTCGTGCCATCATTTCCACCGCCTCAGCAGGGTAGGCACCGCTGGCAGTTTCACCCGAAAGCATTACAGCATCGCTGCCGTCAAAAATTGCATTCGCAACATCCGTCAGTTCAGCGCGGGTAGGACGGGGATTTGTAATCATTGAATCCAGCATTTGTGTTGCCGTTATAACGGGCTTGCCGTGTTTCCTGCAGACAGAAATAATCATTTTCTGTGCCAGAGGAATTCTTTCCGTCGGCAGTTGCACTCCCAGATCACCTCGGGCCACCATCACACCGTCAGCCGCTTCTGCAATTTCATTTATATTGTTAAGACCTTCTTCACTTTCAATCTTAGCAATAATTTTCATATCAGAATTTAATTCTTCCAGGTAGCGCCTTATTTCGTGAACCTCAGAAGCAAAACTTACAAAACTTGCCGCAATAAAATCGCAGTTCATTTCCACAGCAAAAGCAATGTCAGCCTTGTCCTGTTCGCTCATAATAGGAAGGTTGGCGTGCATACCAATCAAGTTCACATTTTTTTTGCTGGAAATTTTTCCTGAGTTTGCCGCTTTAGTTACAATAAAGTTTTTTTCAACTTTTTCTACATCCAGTTCCAAAAGACCATCGGCAATTAAAATTTTTATGGCAGCAGGATTGGGTGCAGAAGAAATTCTTTTTATTGCATCCTTCCAGTTTATGGAAATGATCGCAGGATTTTTTTCATCCGATGCAGTGCAAAAAGAATCATCCGTTTTTAAAATAACTTTTTCATTTTTTTTGATTACAATAGTTTTATTGTCAATAGTATTTCCTGTTCGAATTTCAGGTCCCTTTGTGTCCATCATCAGGGCAACTGGAACATTTAAATTTTTAGAAAGGGCCCTGACTCTTTCCATTTGTTTTTTGTGGTAGTCGTGAGTGCCGTGCGAAAAATTAAAGCGGGCAATGTTCATTCCACTTTGAATTATTTTTGAAAGAACTTCATCATCTTCTGTGCTAGGTCCCATTGAACAAACAATTTTTGTTTTTAACGGTGTCATTTTCTCTTCCTGCTAAATCTCGAATTTTCAAAAAAGAGTATCTAGTTTTTACTTTTTTTCTTCAAGTATATATATTTTAAATTTTTTTAAATTTGGAGGAAACTTTTTTCCTGACCGCCCTTTCCGGGCTCGGCTGTCCGCCTCGGTGCTTTGCACTCTGCCTTCGGCAGCCCCTCCAAGCGCGGACTAAGCTGCCTTTCCTTTTCCAAAAGAAATGCAAAGAAGAGGTGCTGGTTAAAATCAAATGACAAAGACTCATTTTCCTTCAAAAAAAATCTAAAAAAAAAATAAAAAATTTAAAAAAAAGTTT
>CAVJHV010000002.1:20718-75657 GCA_963649315.1 Treponemataceae bacterium
AAAAAGTTTGACACAAAGAAATAATGGTGTATATAATACTAGTGATTGGAAACGTTTCCGATAACGTTTCCAGAAAACACGATTTTTGTAGATTATTTTTTCATCAGGAGGAAAATATGAAAAAATTAGGAAAGATTGCAAAGGCTTTTGTAAGCACTGCATTAATTGCTTCTTGCTTTGTGTCTTGTGCAAAAAAGGATTCTTCGGTTGGTGAAGTTCGCTATTTGAATTTTAAACCGGAAGTTGCTGAAGTTTACCAGGAACTTGCTGAAGCTTACAAGGCAGAAACTGGTGTAAATGTTGTTGTTGAAACAGCTGCAAACAACACTTACGAATCAACACTCACTTCAAAGATGAGCCAGAAAAATGCACCTACTCTTTTCCAGATTAACGGCCCAAGAGGTTATGCTTCATGGTCCAGCTATTGTGCAGATTTGTCAGAAACAGAATTGTACAAGCATCTTTCAGACAAGTCTCTGGCTGTAACAGTAGACGGCGTTCCTTACGGCGTTCCTTATGTTGTTGAAGGCTACGGAATCATTTACAACAAGGCTATTACAGACAAATATTTCGCACTTGATTCAAAGGCAACTCCTTACACAAGCATGGACGAAATCAACAACTTTGAAGCCCTCAAAGCTTTGGCAGATGACATGCAGGCAAACAAAGAAGCTCTTGGCATTAAGGGTGTATTTGCTTCAACATCACTTAAAGCCGGTGAAGACTGGAGATGGCAAACTCACCTGGCAAACCTTCCAATCTATTATGAATTCAAAAACAACAATGTAGATCTTTCTTCTGATGCAACAAAGAAAATTTCTTTCGAATACGACAGGGAATTTAAAAACATCTTCGACCTTTACTTAACAGATTCTGTTGTTGATCAAAAGAATGTTGGTGTTGCAACGGTAGATCAGTCTATGGCTGAATTTGCCCTTGAAGAAGCAGCTATGGTTCAAAACGGCAACTGGGCATGGGGTCAGATTTCCGGTGTTTCAGGAAACAAAGTTCTTCCAGAAAACGTAAAGTATCTTCCTATTTATACTGGCGTTGCTGGTGAAGAAAGTCAGGGACTTTGTATTGGTACAGAAAACTTCTACTGCATCAACAAAAAGGCTTCAGAAGCAGACCAGAAGGCAACTGCTGACTTTATCTACTGGCTCTATTCTTCAAAGACTGGAAAAGATTATGTAACAAACAAACTGGGCTTTATTGCTCCATTTGATACTTTCGATGCAAGCGAACGTCCTACAGATCCACTTGCAGTTGAAATCAACAACTGGATGTCAAAACCTGGCATCACTTCAGTTTCCTGGAACTTTACTTTGTTCCCTTCACAGACATTCAAAGACAACTTTGGTGCATCACTTCTTCGCTATGCTCAAGGTTCAAAGTCTTGGGAAGATGTAAAGGCTGGCGTAATTTCTGACTGGGAAACAGAAAGCGCAATGTAATTCCTCAAGGGAGGGTTTTCCTGTTGAACCCTCCCTTTTTTTGGGACTAGCTTTATTTTCTGGAGGAAAAAATGAATAAACTTCACAATCCTATCAAAAAGTATTTTCCAATTTTTGTGCTGCCGACTTTGCTTTGTTTTGCATGCTTTTTCCTTGTTCCCTTCATAATGGGAATTGCATTATCTTTTACAAATTTTACAACTGTCACAGACGTAAGGGCTTTTGTTGGTTTTCAAAATTACATCAAGGCTTTTACGACTGACAAAGAATTTCTTCACGCACTTGGATTTACTTCTTTATTTACTGTAGTTGCAGTCATCACTGTAAACTTTTTTGCTTTTGCACTTGCCCTTCTTTTAACAAAGGGGCTTAAGGGAACAAACTTTTTTCGTTCCATTTTTTTTATGCCTAATTTGATTGGCGGAATTGTTTTGGGATACATTTGGAATCTTCTTATTAATGGAGTTCTTTTAAAATACTTTGGTCAGGATATTACTTTTAAAACTGAATATGGTTTTTTTGGATTAGTCATTTTGACCAACTGGCAGTTGATTGGCTACATGCTTGTAATTTACATTGCAGGTCTTCAGCAGGTGCCGGAAGATATGATTGAAGCTGCTCAAATTGACGGAGCCCGGCCAGCAACAATTTTGTTTAAAATAAAAATTCCAATGGTCATGCCGTCAATCACAATCTGTTTATTTTTGACATTATCAAATTCATTTAAGATGTTTGATCAAAACCTTGCCTTAACAGCAGGTGCTCCTGAAAAAACAACTGAAATGCTTGCTTTAAATATTTATCAAACTTTCTACAATAGAAATGCAAACTGGCACGGAGTTGCCCAGGCAAAGGCAACAGTTTTCTTTATCATTGTAGCCCTTATTGCCTTCATCCAGCTTAAGCTTACATCAAGAAAGGAGATTGAATCATGAAAAATTACGAAAGAAAATATTCTACTTTTCCAATCTATGTAATTTTAATTTTGCTGACTGCAATTTTTATTTTTCCAATTCTTCTGGTTTTGATGAATTCTTTTAAATCCAGACTTTATGTTTCAACCCAGCCTTTTGCATGGCCAAGTGGAAATACATTTGTTGGTTTGGAAAATTACATAAAGGGTTTAACAATTTCTGGTTTTGCACTTTCATTTTTACGCTCAGTATGGATAAGCGTGGCTTCTGTCCTTTTAATTATTGTGGCAACATCCATGACCGCCTGGTACCTTGTGCGCGTAAAAGGAAAAGTTACAAAAATCCTTTACTACATTTTTGTTTTTTCAATGATTGTTCCATTTCAAATGGTAATGTATACAATGACCTTTGTTGTAAACAGAATGAACTTTGCAAATGTCTGGGGAATTGTTTTAGTTTACCTGGGCTTTGGTGCAGGACTTGCAGTTTTCATGTTTACCGGTTTTGTAAAAAACATTCCGCTTGAAGTTGAAGAAGCCGCAATGATTGACGGCTGCAATCCTTTGCAGACATTTTTTGTTGTTGTCTTTCCAATGTTAAAACCTACTGCAATTACTGTTGCAATCCTTCAGGCAATGTGGGTGTGGAACGACTACCTTCTGCCATATTTGATTTTAGGTTCTGAACACAAGACAATGCCTGTTGCAATCCAGCTGGCCATGAACGGAGCATACGGTTCAACGGACTATGGAGCCTTTATGGCAATGCTTGTTCTTTCAATTATTCCTATAATCATCTTTTATATTTGCTCTCAGAAATATATAATCAAGGGAGTAATTGCAGGAGCGGTTAAAGGATAATTTATGACAATTAAAGACATTGCAAAAGAATGCGGATGTGCACTTGGAACAGTTTCCAGAGTTTTAAATAATCATCCGGATGTCAGCGACAAGACAAGAGAAAAAGTTCTGGCTGTTGTAGAAAAGCACGGTTTTGTTTTAAACACGAATGCAAGACAGTTAAAAACACAAAAGCGAAAAAATCTTGTCATTATCGTAAAGGGAACATCAAGCACTCTTTTGAATGGTCTTTTGGAACGTATTCAAAAAAAACTTGAATTGTCTGAATATTACGCGGATGTTGTAATCCTTGATGAAGCAGACAATGAAGGTCTTAACGCCACAAGAATTTATTTTGAATTGAAACCCCTGGGAATTATTTTCTTAGGAGGCAGCCCGGACAGGCTTACTGGCGATTTTGAAAAAGTTCACGTTCCAAGTGTTTTAATTTCAAATCAGGCAGAAACTTTAGGAAGCAAATATATTTCTTCAGTTTCTGTAGATAACTTAAAAGCGGCAGCTGAATCTGCCAGATTTTTAATAAAAAACGGACATCGTAAAATTGGAGTCATCGGCGGTGCTTTGGATTCCTGTCTTTCCGAAACACGCTACAAGGGTTTTTTAAAAGCCATGAAGGCGGCAAAACTTCCTTTTGATTTTGATCTTTCCTATGAAGTTTCAAAATATTCTTTTGAAGGAGGCTCACTTGCTGCAGAAAATCTTTTAAAAAGAAATCCGGATTTAACTGCAATTTTTACAATGTCAGATGCCATGGCTATTGGTGCCATTCGAAAGTTGCGCGACATGGGAAAAAAAGTGCCGGAAGATATTTCCGTTATTGGATTTGACGGAATTTCTCTTGCGGATTTTGTCTGCCCCCGTTTAACAACAATTCGTCAGATGGAAGAAGAAATGGCAGAAGAAGGTTTATCTGTTTTGCTGGACTGCATAGAAAAAAATAATTCCAGTCAGCACAAGCAGGTGCCTTACAAATTAATTTGTGGAGAAAGCGTAAGGAATCTTTCCTGAAACTTTTTTAGAAGGTGAATTATTATGAGCTTACTTGATAAACGCGCTAACGGTGTTTTGATGCACATTTCATCTTTGCCTGGAAAAACCGGCATTGGAACTTTTGGAAAAAGCGCATATTCTTTTGTTGATTTTTTAAAAGAATCATCGCAGACATACTGGCAGATACTTCCTATTGGCCCTACAAGTTTTGGAGATTCGCCTTATCAAAGTTTTTCTACATTCGCAGGAAATCCTTACTTTATAGATTTTGAACTTTTGGAAAAAGATGGCCTTTTAAAAAAATCAGATTATGAAAATGTAAATTGGGGTCAAAGTGAAAAGTCTGTTGATTTTGGACTTCTGTATGAAGAAAGACAAAAGATTTTTAAAATCATTCAAATCAATTTTGAAAAAAATATTCCATCGGACTACTACGATTTTTGCACCTACAATTCTGCCTGGCTTGAAGACTATTCGCTTTTTATGGCAATAAAAGATGCTCACGGCGGCTGTTCTTTTAATCTTTGGGAAGATGACATTCGCCAGAGAAAAAGTGCTGCTTTAAAAGAATGGACGGAAAAATGTAAAGACAGAATTTCTTACTATAAAATACTCCAGTATCTTTTTTACAAACAGTGGTACGCTTTAAAAAAATATGCGAATGAACGCGGTATAAAAATTATTGGTGACATTCCAATTTATGTTGCGGCAGACAGTGCAGACGTCTGGTCTAACCCAAAAGAATTTGCCCTTGATGAAAACTTTAATCCCATAGAAGTTGCGGGCTGTCCGCCGGATGCTTTTTCTGCTGACGGTCAGCTGTGGGGCAATCCTGTTTACAACTGGGACCACATGAAAAGCGAAAATTATTCATGGTGGAAAAAGCGCCTTGAAATGAGTTTAAAAAATTACGATGTAATCAGAATAGACCACTTCCGCGGTTTTGATTCCTACTATTGCATTCCATACGGTGCCGAAAACGCAAAAAATGGTTTCTGGCGAAAGGGGCCTGGTTGTGAATTTTTTGAAGAAATAAAAAAATCTTTTGGGGAACTTTCTATTATTGCAGAAGACCTTGGATTTTTGACGGACTCTGTAAGGCAAATGTTAAAGGCTGTCGGTTTTCCGGGTATGAAAGTTTTGCAGTTTGCCTTTGATTCCCGCGAAACAAATTCCGGCTACCTTCCTCATGTATATGAAAAGAACACTGTTGTTTACACCGGCACCCATGACAATGACACAATCCTTGGCTGGATGAAAAGCATTCCAAAAGAAGATTTAGCTTTTGCAAAAAAATATGTCCGCAGCGACGAAGAAAATTTTGTTTACAACCTTATGCTGCTGGCTCTTTCTTCTGTGTCAAACACATGCATTTTAACCATGCAGGATTTAATCGGTCTTGATTCAAGTGCCCGCATGAATCAGCCTTCAACTTTGGGCTGCAACTGGAAGTGGCGTGCAAGTGAAGAAGAAATTTTTAACCCTGAGCTAAAAGAATTTTTAAGAAGCAGCACACAGCTCTACCAGCGTTGTCGTTAAAAAAAAAGGTGAGTGGCCTGAAAACTTCACCTTTAGTCACCGCTTTTTCAAGATATCAAAGGAGCCCTTAACTTGAAAAATTGCGGTGACTTTTTTTGCGATTTTTTTTCCTTACAAGAGTCCCTAAAAAGTCATCTTAAATGATACTTCAAAGTTTTAAAATTTTATGGTAACGTAAAAGAATGAAGAAGTTTTTTTTGAGTTTAGCTTTTGCTCTTTTTGGAAGTGGAATTTTATTTGCTCAAGTAAGTGGAATTAATAATTACGTTTCACGCAGCTGGACACAAGTGGATGGTTTACCAGGAAACACTGTCTGCGATGTCATTCAGTCAAAGGACGGATTTTTATATTTTGGTTCCTATGAATGTCTTGTGAAATTTGACGGCTATGAATTTGAAACATTAAATAAATATACAGACGGCAATCTTTCATTCATTTCTGCCAGAAGTATTTTTGAAGACGCTGACGGTCAGTTGTGGATTGGTTCTAATGACGAAGGACTTGAAATCATTTCTAAAAAAAATATGTCAAAACATTTGACCGTAGAAGATGGTCTGCCAAATAATTCCATTCGCGCCTTAGCTCAGGACAAAAAAGGAAATGTCTGGGTGGGAACTGCAGGCGGTCTTGTTTACGTAACAAAAGATTTTTCCATAAAAAAAACTGTCAGCATTTCCAATGTGGATTTGTCACACGTAATTGTAAGCCAGCTTTACAATGATTCTTCCGACCGCCTGTGGCTGATTACCACAGAAGAAAACGGCCTTTATGTTTTCGAAAATAACATTTTTAAAAAATCTACCATTCTTGATTCCTACGGAAATTTTTCTCCATCCGCAATCACTCAGGATAAAGATGGAAATTACTGGATTGCTTTGGGGCAGGCAGGCATTGTAAAAGTTACTAACGGTCAAGTTGAAAAAATAAAAACTAATACAATCCTGGACACAGAAACAACAAACTGTATTTACACAGATCGCGACGGCATCCTTTGGTTTGGAAATCAAAAAGGTCTGGTGGTTTACAACCGCGGCCGCTTTTCAATTTATCAGGATAATTCTTCCCCGGTTTTAAATGATTCAATCAACAGAATTCTTGAAGACCGTGAAGGTAACGTCTGGATTGCAACTGACAACAGCGGCATTAAAAAAATCAGTCTGGGAAAATTTCACATCAACAATTTGTCTTCGCCGGTAAATGCCATTTGCCAGGACAGGGATGATAATGTCTGGGTCGGATATGACGAAGGCCTCTTGTGTTACCACAATGATTTCCCTGTAGAAAATGAAGTTACTGAATTTTGCAAAGGCGTAAGAGTAAGACATGTGGCACTTGCGGAAAATGGTGACTTGCTTATTAACTGCTACTCAAGTCCTGCCCAACTTAGAGTTTCAAAATCCGGAAACAGATATAAAATAAAATCCTGGACTAGTGAAAAAGGTCTTGCAGGAAACAAAACAAGGGTCAGTCTGGAAATTTCAAACGGAGACCTTTACTGCGGAAGTACAACAGGTCTTTCCATAATTTCTCCGGACGGCAGCATTAAAAATTTAAATACAACAAACGGTTTGGACAACGAATACATCATGTGCCTTTACGAAGATAAAGACGGTCTTGTCTGGGCAGGAACAGACGGGGGTGGAATTTATCTTTTAAAAAACGGAAATATTGTAAAAAAAATTACAGACGAAGATGGACTTGCCGGAAATGTAATTTTTAAAATTACCCAGGACCAGGAAGACCGTTACTGGATTTGCACTGGCAGTGGAATTTCAACATGCAAATCAGTGTTAAAAGATTTAAGAAATAATGTTTATGATTTTGCCTTTTCAAATTTAAATTCATCAAACGGTTTGGGGTCAGACTGTATTTTCCAGCTGCTTGTAGACAAAAATAATCTTGGCTGGATGATCAGCAACAGAGGCATTTCTTCAGTTGATTTTTCCAGTATGCTTGCTGCCGTAAAAGGTCAGCTTAATAATATTGACTGCAAATTTTATAATCAAAATGACGGACTAAAATCCAGCGGAGCAAATTCTACAGCCCTCAGCATGCAGGACACAAGTGGCCGTATCTGGTTTACAATGGCAGACGGTTTTGCCATTTACAATCCCCTTACGGCAGAAAAAGCCGCTGTCAGCCCAATCGCGCAAATTCTTGAAGTAAAAGTTGATGACACAGTTTACACAGACTTCAGCCAGGCAATTCAAATTCCACCGTCAACAAAACACGTGGACATAAAGTACACCGGCCTCAGTTACACTTCAACCGAAAGAAACCGTTTTTCATACATGCTCTCTGGGTTTGATTCCGATTATTCTGCCTGGACTGCAAACCGCTCAGTTTCTTACACAAATTTAAAACCCGGCGCCTACACATTTAAATTAAAAATTTCAAATGCAGAAGGATTAGTTTCGCAAAACGATGCAAGCATTTTATTTTTCCAAAATGCATATTTTTATCAAAAGGTAGAATTCTGGATTGCCCTTGCAATTTTCGCTATCCTCCTTTTCTTTTTGATTTTGTTTTTGGTCCACCGCAATGCAAAAAAGCAGCAGCTTATTTTGCAGACAAAAATTCAAATGGCAACAGTTGACTTCGCAATTGCCAAAGATGAATCTGACATGCTTTTGCGAAACATCCTGCCTGAATCCATCGCAGAAAGACTCAAAGGGGCCGGCGGTGAAAAAACAATTGCAGACTCATTTGATGATGTTACAGTTTTATTTTCTGACATAGTCGGTTTTACCCGCGAAACAACAAATTCTTCAGCCGAAGACATTGTTACTTCCCTTAACGATTTGTTTTCACTTTTTGACATGCGGGCAAGTGACATGGGAATTGAAAAAATTAAAACAATCGGGGATGCCTACATGGCAGCCTGTGGTGTGCCGGAAAAAAATCCGGACAACGCCCACCTTATGTTTGAATTCGCAAAAGGCATGTACGAAGATTTGACCGAGTATAACAAAACCGCCACAATAAAATTCAAAATCAGAATAGGAATAAATTCCGGAAAAGTTATTGCAGGCGTAATCGGTCAAAATAAATTCATTTACGACGTCTGGGGCGACACCGTCAACGTTGCCAGCCGCATGGAATCCATCTGCACCCCGGGCCACATCCGCTTTACCCAGGCCGTTAAAGAAAAACTCGAAGCCTGTGGTCAAATGCCTCCGGTCCGAAGCGAAGAATGTAACGTCAAAGGCAAAGGCCTCATGCTCACTTTTGAAACTGTCTGATTTTTTATTTTTTTTGAAGCATCCCGCCTTTTGTTAAACGGCCCTTCCAGCCTTCGCTGCGCTCATCACCCGCGACGCGGTCGCGGGTGACTTTGGGCTTCCACGGCCGGCTATGATTCTTTCAAGGCCGCCTCTAAAAATTGCAATTTTTAGAGGCGGCCTTGAAAATACAAATGCAACTTTTGCAACCTGAAAGGTAAAATGCAATCCTTCTATTTACTGCTTTCCTTTATGTCCATGTCTATAATCTGGTGACGGGCAGCTTTAGTGATCAGGGGGTCATTTTCGTTTATGATTTTAGAAATGAATTTTGGGTGGCTTACCGTTATTTTGTACAGGTCTTTCCAGTAGAGCTGGCCGTCCTTGCTTTTTAAAAAAAGGCTGGTGTCTTCGCTGTAGTGGTCGCTTTCTACTGTTAAAAGCAAGTGGGAGTCACTGCTTTTTTCTTCCAGAATGCTACCGTTTATGTCGCAAAAATTGACCTCTTTTATTTTGAGATCAAGAAATTTTGAATCTTCGGAAAAATTGCTGTTCAGGGAATTTACAGTGGAAAGTTTTACTGTAAAAAAGTCAGCTTTTAAATCCTGACTGGTAAAATTTTCAAGGCAGGGACCGGCGTTTAAAATAATGCCTGTAAGGCTTGGCCCCCATTCTTTTTCGTCAACGACTAATGTGTAAGAGTCGTCTTTTTCGCGGAATTCTTCGTATGTGGATTTCAGGGCCCATTTTCTTAACTTGATGGCGCCAATTAATAATAAGGCTGTAAAAGCTATTAAAATAAGTGCTGTTCCAATTTGCAAAATTTTACCCCTGTTTGTGTCTTTCATAGTTTCACCTTGTGTGCTTGTTCTAGAATATCAATAATTTTTTTTTCCTTCAAGATAAAAGTTTTTTTCTAATCAGACGCACAAGGGATAGTAGCCAGCGCGAAGGCTCTTTCAAGAGCCTGAGCGAAAGTTTTCAGCCGCTCTATTTGAGCGGCTGAAAACTTTGGAGCGGAGCGCAATGGCGGATAGCCCGGTTTTTGCATAGTGAAGGCCCTGCCTGAACTGTGCAAAAATGCGCCCAAAAAAAGATTTTACTTTTTGCAGACGGCCTTTTTCATTGACTGAAAGCCTTTAAAATAATAAGATATTCAGCATTATGACCGCTAACGAGTTACGTTCTAAGTATATCGAATTTTTTAAGTCAAAGAATCATGTTGAAATTTCAGGTCAGTCTTTGATTCCTGAAAATGACCCTTCAGTTCTTTTTACAACTGCCGGAATGCATCCTCTGGTGCCTTATCTTTTGGGTGAACCGCACCCTGCCGGCACCCGCCTTACTGATTATCAGAAGTGTGTGCGCACCGGTGATATTGATGAAGTTGGAGACCCTAGTCATTTGACTATGTTTGAAATGCTGGGCAACTGGTCTTTGGGTGACTACTTTAAAAAAGAATCAATTTCTTATTCTTATGAATTTCTTACTGGAAAAGACTGGCTGGCTTTGGATCCCCGCATGATTTCTGTTACTGTTTTTGCTGGGGATGAAAATGCGCCTCGCGATGAAGAAGCGGCTGCTGTCTGGCTTTCTGTTGGTATGCCGGAAGATAAAATTGCATATTTGCCGGCAAGCGACAACTGGTGGGCTGCAGGTCCGACTGGTCCTTGCGGTCCGGATACTGAAATTTTTTACTGGGTGGGCCAGGGGCTGCCTCCTGAGGGGTCAAATAAGGCTACTGACAGCGCTAACTGGATGGAAATATGGAATAATGTTTTTATGCAGTTTAACCGCGTGGACGAAAAAACTTTAGAGCCTCTTCCAAAGAAAAATGTTGATACTGGAATGGGTCTTGAAAGAACAAACTGTATTTTGCAAGGAAAAACTTCGGTTTACCTAACAGAGGTTTTCCTGCCGATTATTGGTAAAATAGAAGAACTTTCAGGCTACAAGTATGGCGATGATGAAACAAAGGATGTGTCTGTACGCATTATTGCTGACCATGCCCGTTCTGCTGCATTTATTTTGGGTGACCAGAAGGGGGTTACTCCGGATCGTGTGGGTGCCGGCTACGTTTTGCGCCGCCTTATCCGCCGTGCTGTCCGCCATGGAATGAAGCTGGGTATTGATAAGGATTTTATGGCAGATATTGCTAAGGTTGTAGTTGAAAACTTTAAAAATGCCTACCCTGAACTTGAAGAAAATAAGGAAAAAATCTTTAGTGAACTTACAAAGGAAGAAGCTAAATTCCGCAGCACTTTAAAGAAGGGTGAAGCTGAATTCCAGAAGATGCTTCCAAATCTGAATAAAAATCCAAAAAAGATTATTTCTGGAAAGGTAGCCTACAATCTTTACGAAACATACGGTTATCCTCTTGAACTTACAGAGGAACTGGGCAAGGAAAATGGCCTTAGTGTGGATGTAGAAGGATTTAAGGAAGCTGAACGCAAGCACCAGGAAGCTTCTAAAACTGCAGAAGCCGGTAAGGCCAAGGGCGGTATTGCTGAACAGTCTGATGTGGCTACAAAGTACCACACCGCTACCCATCTTTTGCAGCAGGCTTTGACTGATGTTTTGGGTAACCAGGTTGCACAGAAGGGGTCAAATATTAATGCTGAGCGCATGCGCTTTGACTTTACTTTTGAACGCCCTATGACAAAGGAAGAAATTCAAAAGGTCGAAG
This sequence comes from Treponemataceae bacterium, assembly GCA_963649315.1. GTDB lineage: Bacteria > Spirochaetota > Spirochaetia > Treponematales > Treponemataceae > Treponema_D. The sequence goes on from CAVJHV010000002.1 coordinate 32,383, forward strand.
ATATTGTCAACGAAAAAATCAAGGAAGATTTGCCTGTTACTATGGAAGTAATGACTTTGGATCAGGCTAAGGCTGAGGGAGCAAGGGCCCTTTTCGTAAACAAATACGGTGAACAGGTTAAGGTTTACACAATTGGCCGTGACCCTAAGAGTGACTGGTATTCAAAAGAAGTTTGCGGTGGTCCTCACGTGCAGCATACTTTGCAGATTGGTGACTTTAAGATTGTAAAGGAACAGTCTTCTTCTGCTGGGGTTCGCCGTATTAAGGCTGTAATTTCCGGCGGTTTGCCGCTTGAAAAGGCAAAATAGGCAGGGCTGTCTCTGAAAGTCCGCTTTTGGAGGCGCTCTACCCTTAATTTCTTACAAAAAGTTATTTGTTTTGTAACGAAAAAAAAGCAGAAGTGTTTCTTTTGTTAGAAAGATTTATGGTATATAATAGAATGAGTTTTGTGTCTGGCATAAAACATCATTTTTCCATAAAAAAATCATTTTATACGAGGATTTTATGAAACGTCGTTTTTTATTAGTTTTTGTAGCTTTTATGGCAGCAGCAACAGCTTTTGCCCAGAATGATTTGCAGCCTCTTGCAATTGTAAAGCTGAATAAATCGGAAACAATTACATTAAAGACTCTTAAAACAAGGGTGAATTTTATTCAAAAGCAATATGACGCTTACGGTGTAAAACTGACTGCAAAAGAAAGGCTGGAAGTTCTTGAATCCCTTATTGATGAAAAACTTATTGTTCAGGCTGCTGCTAAAGAAAATCTTACTATTACAGACAGTCAGGTTAATCAGGCCTTTCTTTCTACATTCAGCCAGCAGCTGGGCCGCAATGTTACAGAAAGCGAACTTGAAAGCCTTATCAAGGAACAGACAAAGTTGAGCCTTAACGACTACCTTTTGCAGAACACAGGCATGGGCACAAGTGATTACAAGACTTACCTTAAAAACCAGCTGATTGTTCAGCAGTATGTTTATACGAAAAAACAGCAGCAGATTGTAGCAGTTGCCGCAACAGACAAAGAAATCCGTGACTTTTATGATTTAAATAAGTCCAGCTTTATTTGGAATGATATGCTGCGCCTTTACCTGGTAATTGTTCCAAAGGGCAGTGATGCTACAGCTGCAAAGGCTTTGTGCACTCAGCTTAGAAATCAATATAATGCAGCCCCTTCAACAGCAGGTGACACTATTGCCAAGGACACAAGGAACGGCAAAAACTTCCAGGCAGGTACAATTGTTGTACAAAAGACTTCTGCCCAGGCTGCTCAGTTGGGCTGGGATATGAATAAGATTGTAGAACTTTTTGAAAAGAAGGTGGGGACTGTTTCTGAAGTAAGTGAAACTTCTTCTGACTTTCAGTTCTATGCTGTTCAAAAGAAGTATGATGGAAAAATGCTTTCTTTGAGCGATATTGTTCAGCCGGAAACAACTGTGACAGTTTATGACTACATTAAGCAAAATCTTACTGTACAAAAGCAGCAGCAGTATTTTTCTCAGGCAGCCCAGGAAGTTGCAGATTCTCTTGACACTACTGCAAATGTAGAACGCAAGAAGACTGGTGCTGATCTTACAAGTCTTTTAAGCTGGTAGGTTCAAGGTGTCACGTAGAAGAGGAAGAATCCTGGCTTTTCAGGCCCTTTATTCATACGATGTAGGCGGTCTTACTTTGGACCGTGTAATGGAACTTGAATGGGACAAAAAAGATTACAGGTCGAATGTAAATGCGGATCTGGGAACTGGGGAATCCGATCCTAGTGGTAATGCCGGCAGCCAGTCTTTGTCCAGTGATGAAACAAAGGATTATGCACGTCTTTTGATTGCAGGAACAATAAATCACCTTGCCCAGGTTGACCACGAAATAGAAAATCATCTTTCTGAAAAGTGGGAAATGGCCCGCTTGAACAAGGTGTCTCTTGCAATTTTACGCCTTTCTGTTTTTGAATTGATGTTTCAGCCGGATTTAGCTTCTTCAATTGTAATTGATGAGGCAATCCGTATTGCAAAAGAATATGGTGAAGAAGATTCCTACAGATTTATCAATGCAATTCTTGACAGAATAAGGCGGGATGTAAAGTCTGATGGTTTGCACAACTAGAATCCTGAAAAAGTTAATTTTCACACTTACAGCGGCACTTATGACGGTGTCGCTTTTTCTTTCATGTAGTCAAAAGATAACTTCTTTTGGCATTATCAGTCGCTTAGATGAAATAGATGCCTTGATTTCTATCGGGGACACTTCTTTAGCTCTTTCAAAATTAAAGGAAGCGGAAAAATTTTCTTCTCAGGCTATGGATTTTGTGGGCATTTACAGGCGCTATCTTTCTTTGGGGGAAGATAGCGCGGGCTTAAAGCTTTTGGAAAAGACTATGAAAAAGTATCCGGGCCAGGGGGAACTTCTGGCACTGCACGTGCACTATCTTTTGCGCCACAAGCAGACGGACAAGGCTTTTGAAGAAGCATCTGCTCTGGAAAAAACGAAATATGCTTCCTTGTATTCGGAAGCCCTTTTTTCTTACGCCTTGGAACATAATTTAACGGCAGACCAGCTTTTTGCTCCTACAAAAAAAGAAAAGAGGGCTTTAAAAAAGGGTAAAAGGCTGAACACGGAAGAGACTGCTCTTTCAGGTCAGGATGGAAAGAGCAGACAGTACAATAATGTGGAAAGTGAATTTTACCTGGATGGCCGTTTTATTCCTTTTTATGTTTATGCTTATAATGGTTCCATGGTGAGTGAATGGCTTATAAATGCTGCCTGCCTTTACATGAGGGACGGTCAGGTGGAAAAGGCTGCCAGCCTTTTGCCTGAAACTTTCAGCCGCGTAAAAGATTCGTATTTTTGGGCCAGCCTTACTTTTGATGCTTCCCTTTATGCGGAAAGCCTGGACTGTTTAAATGCTGCAAGATCCATGTGGTCCAGTGACATTTATTCTGTAAAGTCCATAGCCCTTATGTCTGATGATTATTACATTCTGGGTGAAGATCAGGAAGCGGAAAAGGCCCGTACTGCGCTTTTTACCATGCAGATGGATGACAAGGCCCTTAAAGCTTATGACAAAATTCTACCTGCCATTTATTTAAATTCGGCCCTTTATTCAAGGCAAAATGATGATGTAAAAAGTCAGTACCAGAGACTGGATTTTCTTGTAAACAACTTTCCCCTTTACGAACCGGGCCTGGCCCTTTACTGCCAGATGGCTTTGGACACTTTAAACGAGGCTGAAGAAGAGTCTCTTTCTAAAAAGTTGAGGGAAGCTGGGCTGAAAACACAGGCTATGGAAAGGCGGGATGCCCTGCCACGCGTTTCTTTAGAGGACGCAGTCAGCCGTGTGGACTCTGCCCTGACTGAAAGTTCCAGCCCTTCGCTTTTGGTTCTTAAGGAAGACATTTATTACCTTACCCACCGCGACGACAGTCCTGGTTTAAAGCAGGCCAGGTTGTGGAAGCTTTTGGAAGCGAATGAAGCCTATGCCGGCCATTATCCAGAAGAAATTGTTAAACATGCGGTTTTTAAATTGCTTTCTCTGGGGCAGGAGGAAGATGCAAAGGCAATGTTCAGCGAGTATCTGCTTTCAGCTTATTCTTTGACCCTGGACGATATTGCGGATTTTGCTATTCCGGACAGATTTGCTTCATGGGAATACCAGGTGACGGCATGGTTTATGAAGGATTTGAATGTTTCCCGTGCCAGGGAACTTTATGAATATATTGTTGACCGCTTTAAGCAGCGTAATGCCAGAAGCCAGAAGCAAAGCCAGAATGATGCGTTGGTGAATGCCCTGGTAAATTTAGCGGTTATTTATGAAGGTCAGAATTTAAGGCAAAATGCACTGGAGTCTTTGAACCAGGCCCAGGGCCGCTGCCTTGATGCTAAGTTGAAGGCCCTTATTCTTTACAGAATGGCAAAAATTCAAAAATCCCTGGACATGGAAGCGGCGGCCATTCAGTCTTTGCGCTATGCCTTAACTTTGGATCAGGGCAACAACAAGGCAAGACTTTTGTTAAAAGAACTGACTAATGTTTACTAAATGATTTTTTTTGGGATTTTAGACTAGCCCCTTTTTAAAGCGCTGGTGCTTTACGAAAGGCCTTTTGTTTTCCAAAATGCGCCTAGCCGGCCGTGGAGTGGTTTGCCGAAGGCAAAGTGCAAAGCACCGAGGCGAATAGCCGAGCCACGGAAGGGCCGTTAAAGTCAGGAGGAATGCTTAAAAAAATATTGCCTTTTGAATTTTTTTTTATTATCTTTCTTACTGCAAATGAAAAATAAATTTTGTTAATCAAAATTGGAGGAATATTATGGTAGTACGTCCACTTGGAGACAGGGTGCTGGTAAAGCAGGTCAAGGCTGAAGCAAAATCAGCCGGCGGTATTATTATTCCTGAAATTGCTCAGGAAAAGACAAATCAGGCTGTTGTTGTTGCTGTTGGCAATGGAACAGAAAAGGAACCAATTACTGTAAAGGTTGGCGAAATGGTTATTTATGATAAATATTCTGGAACCAGCGTAAAAATTGACGGTGACGAACACATCATCTTAAAGATGTCAGACGTTATTGCTGTTGTTGAAGGCTGATTTTAGGAATTTATTTCTCTCAAGAGGCTTTTCTTTAAGGGAAAGCATTTTTAGTGCGTCAAAATGATGCGGAATTTTGTAAAAAAAATCCCACTGTGTCATTTTGGCGCATTTTCTTTTTTTAAATTTGACTTTTTTGCCTGCTTTGTGGCATTTTGACCAGAATTTTTTGTCTGGAAAATGTAAAAATCATTTAAAAAACGGGTGAAAGCGTCTGTAAATTAGAGAAAATCCAAAAAAAATCGAAAAAAACAAAAAGAAATTAGAAAAATCTGGAAGTTGGCACAAAACTTGCTAAATATTTAGTATCCCAAAGAAAAAGGTGGTTTACTATGAAAGCTGTTGATGATGATGTTTTAACTTCTTACCTTAAAGATATTCAAAAAATCCCTCTTTTAACACATGAAGAAGAGATAGAACTTTCTAAAAAAGCCCAATCTGGTGACAAAAAGGCAAAGGATAAAATTGTTAATGCAAACTTGCGTTTTGTAGTAAATGTTGCAAAACAGTACCAGAACCAGGGACTTGATTTGCCGGATCTTATTTCTGAAGGAAATATTGGTCTTTTGATTGCCATTGAAAAGTTTGATGTAAACAAGGGCTATCATTTTATTTCTTATGCTGTATGGTGGATCAGGCAGTCAATTATGAAGGCTATTTACGAAAAAAGCCGGGCCATCCGCATTCCTCTTAACAGGGTAAACGAACTGGTTAAAATTCAAAATGTAAAGAAATCAATTAATTCCAGCCTTAGTGAAAGCCAGCAGATTGAAGAAATTTGCAAGGTTTTGGGAATGGATGTAAGTCATGTAAGGGAAATGCTTGAAATTTCACATGAAATGGTAAGCATTGATGCCCAGGTGCAGGGGGGGGATGCTTCTAAATCAACTTTAGGTGACTTTATTGAAGATACTTCTTATTCCAGCCCGGAAGCTCATGCTATGGATGAATCTATGAAGGCAGATATTAACATGGTGCTTAAAACACTTAAGCCTACAGAAGAAAAGGTTATCCGCATGAGATTTGGTTTGGGCGGTGAAAAACCTATGTCTTTAAAGGAAGTAGGTCTAGCCTGCAATCTTACGAAGGAAAGAATCCGCCAGATAGAAAAAAATGCTATTTGCAGAATGCAGCAGCCTTCAAGAAAGAGCCGCCTGGCATCGTATGTAGCTTAGTGCTGGTCATCTCCAAAAATTACAATCTTTAGAGACTTTGCCCGGATTTTATGAATTTGAATGCGTCATAGCGGGCAAGTTTTAATACTTCTTTGTCACGCACTAAATCTGAAAGACCCAGTGCCAGGTAGCCGGACTGTAAGGTTCCGCTTACTTCGCCTGGGCCTCTGAGTTTTAAATCTTCTTCGGCGATTTTAAAGCCGTCTTTTGTTTCGTAAAGGGCTTTTAAGCGGCTCTTTCCTTCCTGGCTGATGTTTTTGGAATAAATTAAAAAACAGTAGGACTGTAAGGCTGACCGGCCCACTCTGCCGCGTAGCTGGTGCAGGGCAGCAAGACCGAATCTTTCGGCTCCTTCAATAACCATGCAGTTGGCATTTGCTACATCCACTCCAACTTCTACGACTGTTGTTGCCACAAGGACAGAAATTTTTCCGGCCCTGAAATTTTCAAGGATTTTAGACTGGTCTTCTTCAGAAACCTTAGAATGGATTAAGGCGCATTTGTATTCCGGGTAAACCTGCTGGGAAAGGAAAGTGAACATTTCTTCTGCGGATTTTATGTCCTGGCCGGCAGTGTCATTTTTTTGCTCATTTTCTTCTGGTTGCAAATCTGAAAAATCTTCTTTTTCGTCAATTTCTTTTTCACTTATGCGGGGGTAAACAAAATAGGCCTGGTGACCGGCTTTCAGTTCCCTGCGGACGGCTTCGTAGGCGTTGGCTTCGTGACCGGCAACTGTTAAGTGAGTGATAATTTCTTTTCGGCCCTGGGGCATTGTTTTTATGACAGACACATCTAAATCACCAAAAACTGTGAGGGCAAGTGTTTGCGGTATTGGAGTGGCGCTCATCATTAGGAGGTCAGGTGTGTGGGTGAGACTGCCGTTGGAGATGCGGCCTTTTTGTATGATGGATTCCCTCTGGCTGACTCCAAAGCGGTGCTGTTCGTCAATAACGGCCAGTGTCAGTTTTTTGTAAGAGACGTTCTGGCTGAAGAGGGCGTGGGTGCCGATTACAATGTTTACAAGACCTTCTTTTAGTGCGTTTAACAGAGTGCTGCGGCCCTTGCTTTTTACGTTGCCAGTTAAAAATGCAACTTTTACTCCCAGGGCTTCCAAAAGCCGGGCGGCGTTTTCGGCGTGCTGCTTTGCTAAAAGCTCTGTTGGGGCCAGAATGGCACACTGGCCGCCGTAGTCAATGCTTCTAAGGCAGATAAAAAATGCGACAAGTGTTTTTCCGCTGCCAACGTCACCCTGCAAAAGGCGCTGCATGCTGAAGGGGTTTGCCTTTAATTTTTCCGGATTTGTGATCATCGTGTTGGCCTGGGCCTGGCTTTTGTCAATTTCTCGGTTCATTTCAAGAATGACGGATTTTTGATCTGCAGTTAAAGAGAAAGGCAGTCTTTTAAAAAGTTCCTGCTGCAGGGGCGACAGTGAAAGGCGGAATTTTTCATCCACTTCTTTTTGGTCTGAAAGAGAAGGACTTTTTTCCTGACTGGAAATTTCCAGGGCTGGCAGGGAACCTCTGTGGTCCAGGGAACGGAGGGCCAGTTTGTATTCAAAAAAGAAAAGTTCTTCGTAGATGATGGTTTTTCTTGCCAGGTTTATGTCCTGAAGATTTTGCGGATTGTGAATTTTAAAAAGGCTTTCGCTTTTGGAAAGAAGATTTCTTTCTTTTACAATCTGAGATGGCAGGTCATCTTCTATGGATTTGCCATAAATGCGGAGGGCTTCTTTTACAGCCTTCTGGTAATTTTTTTGACTTAGGCCCTGGCAAAGGGAATAAATGGGGAGCATGCCTGTAGAAAGGTGAAAGTTTTTCTGAATTTCTTCAAGATTTCCATCATGTGAAATAACTTCTGCTTCAAAAGATGTGGACTGAATCTGGCCGTAGCGTTCTTCAAATTTTCCGCACACTTGAATAATGGAAGACACAGGCAGGCTTTTTTCTAAAAATGGGCGGTTGAAGGCTACCAGACAGGCTTTTGCGCTTCCGTCTGAAATGAAAATTTTTAAGGTTTTCATTTTTCCGTAGCCGAACCATTCGTGTGAAAGCACTTTGCAAATTGTGTAAACTTTTGGATAAAGCTGAAACTGGCAGAGGGGAATTTTTTTACTTCTGTCTTCATATTTTTTGGGATATGCAGAAAGAAGGTCTGCAATAGTAAAAATGTTCAGGCGTGAAAAAAGTTTTGCTTTTGCAGGGCCTAAGCCGCTTAGAGATTCCAGACTGTTTTGTATTTGTGAAAGCTTCATACCCTATTATGTGATTTTTTTCCTAAAATGGCAAAGAAGTCAGGCAGGAAATCACAAAATTAAAAATTATCAGGAGCAAAATGTAAAAGACAAAAATTATTATTAAAGAAGCAATCAGTCTTGCCTTGTAGCTGTCTTTTTTTACAAAAGCTTTTGTAATTTTCCTGAGCAGGGGATCCAGGCTGTAGTCAATTGAAGTGATTATGGGGGATGTTTTGTAGTTTGATTTTTTTACCAAAAGAATTGTCAGTCTGACAAGGAGCAAAATGATAAAGAAAATCAAAATGGAAGAAATAAAGGTCCAGATTATGTTTATCAAAAGGGCCAGAATGGAAGACAGAGTCATTCTGCCTAGCCTTGCCATGCTGCTTAAAAGGCTGGATACTGCTGAAAGTACGCAAAGCCCCAGGGCGGCAGAAAAGTCAAAAGTGCCTATGCGGGCCCATTTGAATCGGGAAAAAAAGTTCAGGAAGGGGTCGCATATTCTGGAAAGAAATTTTTCCAGCGGTGAACCGGTATTTTGCGGAATCCATGTGAGGATAATGCGCAAAAGGCAGAGAATGGAATATATTGAAACAAAAAATGCCAGTGTTTTTAAAAGTGTTGTCATGCTTCCTCCTGGGGTGGCTAGGGAAGGGGGCGGGCGGCTACGAAAGCGGTGCTTGTTTACGAAAGCGGCAACTGTTTTCGAAAGCGGTGCTTGTTTACGAAAACGGTGCTTGTTTACGAAAGCGGCTTTGTTTACGAAAGCAGTGTTTGTTTTCAAAAGCGGCAACTGTTTACGAAAGCAGTGTTTGTTTTCAAAAGCGGCACTGCTTACGAAAGCAGTGTTTGTTTACGAAAGCGGCAACTGTTTACAAAACATTCACCAGTCCCCAAACCTCTCTCCACTTTCCAGAACATTCACCAGTTTCCAAAACATCCCCAAAACATTCATCCATCCCCCAAATCCAAAAAATCCTACTCAAACCAGACATCATCCACAATTGCCAGATCCTTTAAGCGGTTGGCGCTTGCCTGACTGGAGGAAACGCGCAGCTGTGAATTTGTGCGGACAATGTAGCGTTTTGAATTTATATCTATATGTAAATATACTGAACAATTTCCTCCAGAGCCAAATAAAATATTTTTTATTTCACTAAGATCTTTGGAAGAATTAAACTGGTCATTTAAAAGAATATGACATTCACTGATGGATTTTTCTTTAAGGCTTTCCGCTTCAAGAATCTGGTCAACAATGAAAGATGCGCTTGGCGGATCCTGGTCTGCCCTTAAATCTGCCTTGCCCTGGAAAGCGTAAATGCCGCCGTCTTCAATTTTTGTTTTTGCAGTTTCCCATGTGTTCGGGAAAAAAGTAATATCCATTTCACCGTCATAATCCATCAGCTTTGCAAAAGCCATTTGAGTTCCCTTTTTAGTCATGATGGAACGAATGCTTTTTACCATGCCAATGGCAACGTGAGTTTTACCTGCATTTTTAAAAGAACGGTAGCGACCTGAAGAAGAATTTTTTATGGCATCAATTTCAGCCTGAGTATCTTTTGCGGCCCTCATAAGGGTCTTGCTGTTTACAGTGGCACATTTTTCTATCAGACTTTTCCATTCGTCAAGAGGGTGTCCTGAAATATAGCAGCCAATAAGGTCCTTTTCCAGATTTAGCCTTTCCATGACAGGATATTCTGCTACATCTTCAAACTTAAAATCTGCAAATTCCTGAATGCCGGCTTCTTCAAAAAGTGACTGCTGGCCGGAATCTGCGCCCAGGTGCTTTTTGTTTTCCCATTCAATAGCCTGTTCATAATTTAAAACAAGGGTAGATCTTGTCTGGCCCAGTTTGTCAAAGGCCCCGGTTTTTATAAGAACTTCAACAGCCTTTTTGTTGATGGCCAGTTTAGAAGAAGGATTTTTTTCTTCACTTTCACCTTCTTCAACGGGACTTTCGTCTTTCAGGAAAAGAACCCTGTCCAAAAAATCAATAAAACTTTTGTAAGGACCATGGTCATTTCTTTCCTTTACAATTGCCCGGGCAGCTCCAGTTCCCATTCCCTTGATTCCTCTAAGGCCAAAAACAATTTTTCCGTCAATAACGTCAAAGTTTACATCAGACTCATTTACGTCCGGAGGATTTACTGTAATGCCCATGCGACGCGCTTCTGCAATGTAAACAGGCAGGGTGTCTGTAGAAGTAATTTCGTTTGTAAGGTTGGCAGCCATAAATTCTGCAGGATAATTTGCCTTTAAATAACCCGTTCTGTATGCCAGAACAGAATAAGCTGCCGCATGAGATTTATTAAATCCGTAGCCCGCAAAAGGAATCATAATTTCAAAAATTTCTTCAGCATGCTCTTTTGTAAACCCCTGCTTTAAAGCTCCCTCAACAAATTCCTTTTTTTTGCCCATAAGAACTTCAGGCTTCTTTTTTCCCATGGCACGGCGCAGCATGTCCGCTTCTCCCAAAGAAAATCCTGCAATCCTCTGGGAAACCTGCATAACCTGTTCCTGGTAAACCATAACGCCATAAGTTTCCTTAAGAATTGGTTCCAGGCAGGGGTCAGGGTAGTGGATTGTTTCCGGCTTCCATTTACCGTCAATATAATTTGGAATGTAGTCCATAGGACCAGGCCGATAAAGAGCATTCAAGGCTACAAGGTCTTCAAGTTTTTCCGGCTGGAACTGGCGCAGAATTTTTTGCATACCGGGTGATTCAAACTGGAAAACCGCAACAGAATCCCCGTTCCTGAAAAGTTCAAAAGTTTTTTCATCACTTTCGCTCACCTTGGAACAGTCAAACCTTTCTTCACCTTCCTTTTTGTGCTTGTTGATGATGTCTTCCGCATAACGGATCAGCGAAAGCGTCTTTAACCCAAGATAGTCAAATTTTACCAGACCGCAAGGTTCAATAATATCCATTGTGTACTGAACGCCAACTTCACCAGTTTTAGGATCCTTAAAAACCGGTGCCCATTCTGGCAGAGCAGTCAGGCCTACAACCATGCCGGAAGCGTGCAAACCTGTGTTTCTGTTGCAGCCTTCAAGTTTTTCCGCAATATCAAAAAGGCGCTTGTAGCGGGGATCATTTCTGTATTCAGCCAGACGGCCGCCTTCACCTTCAGGAAATTTTTCTGAAACCTGGAAAGCGTCTTTTAACTTAGCTTTAGGGCTGTCCGGCACGCAAGCCTTAAGGGCATTTACTTCTGAAAGAGGAATGTCTAAAACGCGGCCAACATCCGCTATAACCTGCTTAGGCTTTAAAGTACCGAAAGTAACAATGTGACCAACCTGCTCGTCACCATAAAGGTCTCTTGTGTGCTGGATAATGTCCTGGCGATAGTCGAAGTCCATGTCAATATCAAAATCCGGCATGGAAACTCTTTCACTGTTCAAAAATCTTTCAAAAATCAAACTGAAGCGGAAAGGATCTATATCCGTAATAGTCATGCAGTAAGCAACAAGGCTGCCTGCACCGGAACCACGTCCCGGCCCGATAGGAATGTAAGGTTTAGGCCTTTTGTTTACATTGTCATAGGTGGACTTGGACCAGTTAATGAATTCCCACACAATCAAAAAGTAACCGGAAAAGCCCATCTGGAAAATAGTACCCAGTTCATATTCAGCCCTGGCTCTGATTTTAGGGGTAATTTCCTTGTAGCGCATGCGCAGACCCTTTTCTACAAGAAAGCGCACATAATCATCCTGATTTTTAGCATAATCATCACCATGGCGCTGGAATTCCACAGGCAGTTCAAAGCGGGGCAGACAATTTCTTAATTCCAGTGTTTTGTACTGGTGAATAGTCAGATTGCACATGTCCGCAATTTTAAGGGTATTGTCATAAGCTTCATCCATGCCTGGAAAAAGCTGCCTCATTTCCTCTTCAGTTTTAAAATACCATTCACTGCGGCCTTCACCCATAGTCGCGTGCGGCTTGTCTAAAAGATTTTTAAAACCGATGCAGCGGAGGGCATCCTGGGCTTCCGCATCATCCCTTTCCATGTAGTGAATATCATTTGTAACAACCAAAGGAATGTCCAGATCCTTGGCCAGTTTAATCAACTTAGGATTCACATAATTCTGGTCAGACAAACCATGATTTTGCAATTCAATATAGTAAGAATCCTTACCAAAAAGCTCCTGGTACTTTTTAGCAGTTTCGTAAGCTTCATCGTCCTTGTCATTTAAAAGCAGCTGGGGAATTTCCCCCTGAATGCAGGCACTTAAACAGATTAAACCATCGTGGTAAGACTTTAAAAGTTCAAAATCAATGCGGGGCTTACCATAGTAAAGGGCATTTTCGTCACAAAAAGCCTTGCTTGACAGCCATGACATATTTTTGTAGCCAGTTTCATTTTTGCACAAAAGAATCAAATGAAAGTAGTGGGAGTGGCGGCCATTTCTGCCATAAGGAACATCTTTTTTTTCATTATGACTGCCGTAAGCAACATAAAATTCTTCCCCCACAATAGGATTAATGTCATTCACATGGCACCAGTGTTCAAAATTCAAAGCGCCATACATGTTGCCGTGGTCAGTTAAAGCCAAAGCCTTCATGTTCAGCTTAACAGCCTTTTCCACCAGAGCCGGCAGTTTTGCGCAGGAATCCAGAAGCGAATAGTCAGAATGCACGTGTAAATGCACAAAGTTAGATAGTGGCGTCCCTTCCGGAGCCTTGTCAAATTTATGGTAGTCTGCCATCGCCGTCCCCTTACAGCCACATTCTACACCAAATCCGCCAGAAAATCACCACTTGCCAAAAGTTATTTTTAATTTTTTTGATGGGGAAAGCCTTCCCCTCGCTGCAGACACGCAGGCGTGTCTTCCGCTACCCCTTCTCCTAGGGGCAAAAATTTTACCGCCAGAATCCCCTGAAAAAAAGAAGTGTTTAAAAAAATCTGCCCCTAAAACCCCGTGCCCTTATCTTTTTTTTAAAGCCATGCGAAAGAGCTTTACGAATGAAGTGCTTTTTTATAAAACGAACCTAGCCGGTCGTGAAAGCCCACAGTCCCCACATGTTTTTGACGTGTGGGATGAGCGGTAGCGAAGGCTGTAAGGGCCGTTTAAGGGCATCTGGTAAAAAATCATTTTCAATGCTTTTTTACCAGATGCCTTCGAATTTTCATAGTTGCCTCTAAAAAATGCAATTTTTAGAGGCTCCCTTAACAAAAAGCGGGATGCATTAAAAAAAAATACAAAAGGGCCTGCCTTTATTGCGAAGATTTTCTTCTTATTTTATAATTGGTCAGTTCATTTAATTTTTGGGGAAAGAAATGTTTGTAAAAATTGCCCTCCTTTTGTGTTTTTTTGCGGTGATGATTTTTGTTGGTCTGCTTACCAGGAGAAGTGCCCGGGATGTTAATGGTTTTGTTTTGGGCGGAAGAAGCGTTGGGCCCTGGCTTACGGCTTTTGCTTACGGAACTTCTTATTTTTCGGCTGTAGTTTTTGTTGGTTATGCGGGACAGTTCGGCTGGAAATATGGTTTGTCTACGACTTGGGTTGGCATTGGAAACGCCATTATCGGTTCTCTTCTGGCATGGATTTTTCTGGGCAGGCGTACTCGCGTTATGACCCACCATCTGGATGTGCGCACAATGCCTGAATTTTTTGGAAAAAGATACAATTCCAGGTCTTTGCGTCTTGCTTCCTCTTTGATTGTTTTTGTCTTTTTAATTCCATACACGGCTTCGGTTTACTCTGGTCTTTCAAAGCTTTTTGGCATGGCTTTTAATATTGATTACAAGTGGTGCGTGCTTGCAATGGCTGCTTTAACTGCCCTTTACGTAATTCTTGGCGGTTATATGGCAACTGTTATGAATGACTTTATTCAGGGCATAATCATGCTTTTTGGCATTTGCGCTGTAGTGGCTGCTGTTTTAAATGGCCGGGGAGGTTTTCTTTCTGCCATAAAGCAGCTGTCTCAAGTGCCCTGTGATCCTTCTTCTACAAATCCTGCACTTATGGGGATGAGCGGGCCTTTTGTAAGTTTCTTCGGGCCGGATCCTGCAAATCTTTTAGGGGTTATTTTGCTGACTTCTCTGGGCACATGGGGCCTTCCTCAGATGGTCCAGAAATTCTATGCCATAAAGAGTGAAAAGGCTGTAAAAACAGGAACGGTTGTTTCTACAATTTTTGCTGTAATCATTTCCGGGGGCTGCTATTTCCTTGGTGGATTTGGCCGTCTTTTTGACAATCCTTCCATTCACGCTCCGGACGGAAAAATCCTTTACGATGGCATTATTCCTTCCATGTTGTCTACTTTGCCGGATGCTTTAATCGGTGTTGTAATAGTTCTGGTTCTTTCGGCTTCCATGAGCACACTTTCATCTTTGGTTTTAACGTCCAGTTCTACTTTTACAATTGATTTTTTGAAAATTTCTGTATTCAAGAAAATGTCAGACAAGGTCCAGCTTTTTCTTATGAGGATTTTGATTGTTTTCTTTATAGTTGTTTCTGTGGTCCTTGCCATAAATCCTCCTACTTTTATTGCCCAGCTGATGGGAATTTCCTGGGGAGCTTTGGCTGGTGCCTTCTTAGCGCCATTTTTATATGGTCTTTTTATGAAGAAGGTAACAAAGGCTGCTGTCTGGTCAAGTTTTATTTACGGAGTGGGCATTACTTTAGTCAACATGATTTTGCCAAAATTCGGTCTTGCTCCTTTGTTTAAGTCTTCAATCAACTGCGGGGCTATAGCAATGCTGGGGTCCCTTGTTTTAGTGCCGCTTGTTTCCTTGATCACGCCAAAGCCTGACAAGGAGTCCGTTGACGAAATTTTTGAATGTTATAACGAAGAAGTCAGCGTTCCTAAAAAGATGTATCTAAAAGAAGATGACAGTGAAGAAAAAGAGTAAAAAATTCCAAAAAAAAGATTGAAAAACTGGTAATTTTTGATTTTTTTGCTTTATAATAATAGCACAGTTGAGTATTTAGTTTAAAAATTAAATTTTTTAGGGCTGGCCTTTGTAAGCATGGCTTTTAGGAGTGAGAATGAAAAGACTTTTATCTTTTTTTATAGTAGGATTTTTTTTAACTTTTTCTCTGCTTTATGCAGAAGAGCTTGAGGATTTTACAGACACAGCTTCTTCTGCAGGGCTTTTTCTTTTGGGTGAGGACAATCTTCCTGACCCACAGAATTTAATTTTTGAAAGTCCTTCTGGCAAAGAAGATTCCGCTTTAACGAAAGAGGCGGCTGTAGAAGAAAGTTTACTGGAAAGTGCTTCTTCGCCTTTAGAAAATGACGGGGCTGAACAAAGTTCTTCTTTTGCAGAAGGGGAAATTTCTTCTGTCCAAAATTCTCTAGACCAAAGTGATGTGGATGACAGCGGACAGGATGTTGCAGAAGCTTCTCCTGTGACAGAAACACTTTCGCCTGTAACAGAAAGCAATAGTGACTTTTCAAGTGACACCGTAGCCGGGGACACCACTTCGCCTGACAGCCCAGCCCTTCAGGAAGTCGACAATACCGAATCTTCATCAGAAACAAATCAAATCCAGATAGAAGAAGAATTTGCAGAAGAAAATATCCATTCAGAAGAAGCCCTTGAAAAAGAACTGGCAGAAAGTGAAAGAATAGAGGCTCTTCTTACAAGGGAAAGGGCTGTTGGAGTTGCCTACAATGTTGTAAATGTTGAAGGTGGCATTTTTGTGATGGGGTCAAATAAGCAGACTTCTACAAAACCTCTGCACAAGGTAAAGCTTTCTTCTTTTATGATGGGCCAGACAGAAGTCAGCCAGGAACTTTACCACGCTTTGACAGGAAAAGATCCGTCTTACATTCAGGGCAGCGATTTGCCTGTTACGAATGTCAGCTGGTATGATGCCATTTATTTTTGTAACAAATTAAGCCTTGCTTTGGGATTTACGCCCTGCTACACAGTTAATGGTTTGACAAATCCGGAACTTTGGGGCTATTCACCGCAGATTTCAGCAGGCATTGACGGAGTAATTGAATGTAATTTTAATGCTGAAGGTTACCGCCTGCCTACAGAAGCTGAATGGGAATACGCTGCACGGTCCGGCACTTTTAAAGAAGATTTGTCTTATTCTGGCAGCAGCAATGCTTTGGAATGCGGATATTTTGCAGAAAATGCTTCGGATGTTCAAAAAAGCGGTCAGTTAAAAAGCAACCGCCTGGGGCTTTATGACATGAGCGGCAACTTAAGCGAATGGGTCTGGGATTATTACTCAAAAGCTTATTCTTCAAAATCTGTAAGTAATCCAAAGGGGCCTTCAAAGGGAAGTGGTAGAGTTGTCCGCGGATTTAACTTTAATTCCAAGGAAAAAGATTCAGACCTTTACAAAAGAACTTCTGTAAATCCTGCCAGCAGGGAAAATTATGTAGGATTCAGAATTGTCCGCCACATTCTTACTGAAAAAGAAAGGGCAAAACTTGAGGCGGAACTTTTTGCCCAGAGTCCTCTTACGGAAGCTGAACTGGCTGAATTGCAAAAAAAGGATTCAAGCAAAAGAAATGCTTTGACTTTTTCAATTTCTGCAAACAAATGTCAGGAAAGTGAAATTGCAGCATACAAAGACTTTTCTGTTCTTACGGATTTTTCTTCGCCATATACAGGTTATGCTGCAAGTATAGGTATTGTTTCGCCTATTTCTTCACACACTTTCTGGGGATTGGAATTTGGTGTCAGTTACCAGATAGATGAAGCAAATACTGTTCACTACACAGTTGATGTTCTGGGAAGAATTGGAGTAAACAGCGGCATCTTTTTTGGTGACGTTTTCAGGGCATCGGCCTATCTTGAATGTGGATTTGTAAACTCCACTGCCTGTTACGGAGCAGGATTGGACCTGGAAGTTTTGGGCCTTTTGACTGAGCGTAATGCAGGAATTGGAGTGGATCTTTTTGCAGCCTATGATCTGGCTGTTGACGGAACAAGCCATTTCTGGAGGGCAGGTGTTAATATTGAAATACTTTTCGCAAACATAAAGAAAAATTACACACGATAGTTTTTTTTGTGATTTAGGACAGCTCTAAAAAATCATAAAAAAGTCCTTTCCCGGCAGATTTTTCTGTAGAGGAAGGGCTTTTTCTTTTTTATTGCATTTTTTTAAGATGTACTTATTTATCCAAAATGATTATTTCAACACGGCGGTTTCTGGCCATGCCTTCACGGTCTGGGCTGCCATCTGCCTTGTAGTTGTCTGCAAGCGGCTGCAGGGAACCCTTGCCTTGGGTGAAGATGTGGTACTTGTCTTTTACCCCTAACTTTATAAGATAATTGGCAACTGCCTGGGCTCTTTCTTCGGAAAGGGACTGGCGGCTTTTTGCTGTGCCGGAAAGGGCTGTGTGACCTACAACAAGAATATCATTGTCCGGGTAAAGTTTTAAAATTTCAGAAATCTTTTTGATTTTTTCCTGCTCCTCTTTTTTTAGAAGGGCGCTTTCTGCTTCAAACTGGATTTTTTCCAGGGCAATAGTCAAACCTTTTTCGCCTTTTGTAACGGTAACATTTTCAAGCCCCAGATTTTCAATTTTTTCCTGGACATCTTTTACGCCTTCTTCGGTTGCTGTCCTGACTAAATCTGAAACTTCTGCATGGGCAGTTCCCGTAAATTCGTAAATGCTGCCGTAAGCTGTTTCCATGATGATTCTAAATCTTTCTGTGTAGTGACTTATCATTCCTTTTTCATTGTCAAAGTAAATTTCTTCGTCACTAAAGCCCATTGTCATTACGGGGTAGTCCACGTAGTAAGAAGTTGTCTTTGTGTATTCGGGGCTTTCCATGTAAAGATTGTATGTGCATTGAATCACTTCAAGTCTTTTGCCGTCTTCTTCAACATAACCCTTGTAGGTGTATTTTGCAGTGAAGGGAACAATGTAAGGTTTTTCCAGACCAAAGTTTTGCCTTAAGTCGTGGGCCTCCTGACCGTCAGCAGTCCATGTGTCACCCACTTTGACTTTTTTATCTGCAAAGGTCGGTACATCTCTTACAGTCGGCATAAAATATTGTTCGTCTATGGTATAGACTCCCAGATTGTCTTTGGTTAAAAGTGACTGATACTCCTTGCCCCAGGAATAAGTTTGTCCTGTAACAGCCATGGAACTTTCTTCGCTCGTCATGAATGTGATGTCATGCAGGGCAGACTTTTCCTTTACTTCTTTTACTTTGACCGCTACCCGGTTTACTATTGTGGCAGAATGATCGAACCTTGTGTTTACATAAACATCTTCGTCGACCGTAGAAAGAATTCTGTAGGAATCGTCTTTTTGATATTTGAATTCCAGTTTTACGGCTTTTCCGTCATCTTTTATATTTTGATTTGAAGTTTGATATGCCGATTTTTGCCCCCACAAAGAAAGTGGCAGAATAAAAAAAAGAAAAAGGCTTGTTTTTTTCAGAAAAGATTTTTTCATGCTTTACCTCGCTGGTTGACTTTGGGATTTTTTTAAAGCCCCTTATGTGAGCCTCTAAAAATTGCAATTTTTAGAGATGCCTTTATCTTTTATCGATAAAAAAAACTTTTATGTGAAGGATTTTTCTATTAGAAAATTCTAAGAATTTGGGGGCTTGTTTAGGAAAGCGATGTCTGTTTAGGAAAGTGACATCTGTTTAGGAAAACGGTGTCTATTTACGAAAGTAGCGTCTGTTTACGAAAGCGGTGCCTGTTTACAAAACTGCCTTCCTCAACTATAAGTCCGGGGGTTTAGGGGCAGAAAATTTTTACTACCTTCTTTTTTTTAGAAATTTCTGTTGGTAAATTTTTTGCCCCTAGGAGAAGGGGTAGCGGAAGACACGCCTGCGTGGCTGCAGCGAGGGGAAGGCTTTCCCCCTTAAGATTTTCCACCTTTAACAAAAATTTTTTTGTATTTTTCCAGGGAAAGAACGGCAGAAATGTCGCCACCTAAAAGTTTTTCGCACAAGTCTTTTGGCATGGGTTTGCCTTTTAAAAATCCCTGGATGTTGCGGCAGTTTATTTGCTTTAAAATGTCCAGCTGCTCTTCTGTTTCAACACCTTCGGCAATTGTGTCCAGGCCCATTTTTGAAACCATAGAAACAATGCTTTCCGTAATGTGAGTTTCTGTTCCTGTTTTGCTGGCAATGTTTGCAATAAAACTTTTGTCGATTTTTAAAGTTGTAAGGGGCAGAATCTGCAGGTAGCGCAGTGAAGAATAACCCGTTCCAAAATCGTCCAGAGAAATTCCCACTCCCATATTTTTTATTTCAGACAATTTTTTTATGGCTGAATCTACATCGTTAATCAAAATTCCTTCTGTTACTTCCAGTTCCAGGTGGGCAGGGTTAATTTTGTGGCGGTTAAATTCATTTGTGAATTTTAAAAGAAAATCCTCTTTGGAAAATTGAACGGGTGAAACATTTATGCTTAAAATTCCTGTAAAGTTGTATTTCTTTTCCCATTCTTCGAGGGTTTCAAGGCCCTTCATCATAACCCAGTCGCCAATTGGAATGACAAGGTTTGTTTCTTCTGCAAGAGGAATAAATTCTTCGGGGCTGATCCAACCCAACTCCTGGTCATGCCAGCGGATTAAAGATTCAAAACCCCGCAGTTCGTTTGTAGAAACATCAAACTGGGGCTGAAAGTAAAGCTGGAAAAGTCCTTCTTCCATAGCCTTGGCCATTTTTTTTTCCAGGTTTACTTTTGAAATAAATTTTTCCTGCATGACTTGTTCAAAAGCCAGAATGGAATTTCTTGAACTTCTTTTTGCTTCTGATTTTGCCATGTCTGCAAAAGTATGAATGTCACTTGCGTTACTGGTGTCATCCGGGTAAAAAGCAATGCCTCCGGAAATGAAAATTTCTTTTTTAAAAAGGCGGTCTTTAAAATCTTCTGCAAGTTTTTTAAATGTGGCCATGTCTTTTATTTTTTTCGAAAGCAAAATAAATTCGTCTCCGTTCATTCGGTAGGCGCTTGTGTCTTTGTTTTCCAGTTTTCTAAGTTCCTGGGCAATTGTCTGTAAAATCTGGTCGCCGGCATTTGCTCCTTTTGAATCATTTACCATTTTGATATTGTCTACATCAAAAAGAAAAATGGCAAATTTAGAATTGTATTCTTTGCAAAGGCGGGCTGCTTCCATAACGTGTGAATTGTAAAGGAAGCGGTTATTTAAATTTGTCAGCGGGTCATGGTAGGCCGCAGACCGCAGCTGGGAATTTAACATTTCAATGCTTGTATTTTTTTTCTTTAAGTCGCTTTTGTTAAAGTTAAGTTCCTGGCTTAAAGTTTCCAGCCTTAGGCTTTGCCTTTTAAATTCATTTTCACTTTCTTTAAAAGCGCTTATGTCTTCAAGACTGATGCAAAGATATTCATCATTTATGAAGTCCACTTTAATTTTAAAAAAACTTTTCAGTGAAAGCGAATAAGATTCTTTTTGAAGATTTTCTTTTTTTTCAAAAACTTTTGCTGCTAAAAGCTGTGTCTTATTTTCAAGCCCTAGTTTTTCATCCAAAAGGGAAAGACAGTCTCCTTTTTTTACAAGAGAATGGCAGGCTGCCACAAAAGTGTCATTTAAAAAATCGATCGTAAAATCGCAGTAACTGTTGCCAGGCAAATTATATTGAGGAGAAACTAAACACAGTGCAAGAGAAATATTTTCTAAAACTTGAAACGAATTAAAACTTTCCATAACAATTTCTAATGGATTTATAATACCTTATTTTTTTTTGAATGTAAACTTTATAAAGGGCATCTCTAAAAATCATTTTCAACGCTTTTTTAGCAGATGCCCTCGAATTTTAAGTCTTTGAAATACAAAGAGTTAAAATGTCTCATTTTCATAGTTGCCTCTAAAAAGAAAAAGCGTGCCTTCTAAAAAAGACACGCCTTTAAGAAAACTATAGAAAAAACTAGTTGATTCTGATTGTTTCCCAGCGTTCAATAAATTTAATTAAATCTTCGCCAATGTCATTTTTCAAAGTGCAGTGATCCATCATACTTGCTTCGTACATAGGAGTCTTTGTTGTGTATTCACTGGCAGGTAAATTCACGTAGCATGGAAAGTGGAAAAAGTCCAGGAACTTTGCATAGTTTTCCGGACGGTGAATAAAGTTTATGAATTCCATTGCAAGGTCATAGTGCTTTGCGCCTTTTAAAATACACATGCTGTCCAGGTAGCAGGCACCTCCTTCTTCAGGAATAAAGAAATCCACAGTGTCCCACTTGTCTTCAGGAATTTCTCCAAAAATAACTTCTGCGTATCCCTGGCACAACCAGAAATCCCCCTGGGCAAAAGATTTTCCAAAACCTTCTGCGTCAAATTTTACAAGGTTAGGTTTCCACTTTGAATTGATGTATTCAGTTGCCTGATCAAGTTGAGCATCATCTGTGGAATTAACATCGTAGCCCAAATGAACAAGAGCATCTCCCATAACTTCCCTCATGTCATCCATCATGGAAGCGTGTCCTGCAAAACGCTGGTCTTCAAAAATGCTCCAGTCGCGTGCATAATCAGTCATATCGATTTTTGTCTTGTTTACAGAAACACCTGCTGCTCCCAGATAATATGGAACGGCATAATCCATGTTTGGATCATAAGTTGCCTTTTCAAGAACTGCCGGATTAATATTTCCCTTGTTTGTAAATTTGCTGAGATCCAGTTTTTCAAGCATGCCCTGGTCAATCATAATGGAAACATAATCCTGAGATGGAACAACAATGTCATACCCCTTTGCACCGCCCACAATCTTTGTGTACATTTCTTCGTTGCTGGCAAAAGAGTCAACATTTACTTTACAGCCAAACTCATTTTCAAAATCTGCTATTACATCATCAGGAGTGTAATAGGTCCAGTTGTAAAGGTTTAAAACCTTTTCGCTACTTTTGCCTGAACTCTTAGAGCATGAGGCAAATCCAAATACGCTTGCAATACATGCAAGTGCGAGTGTAACTTTTGTGATTAATTTTTTCATTTTTGAAAAATCTCCTCTAGTCACAAAAAATATTAGGGCTTCTCTAAAAAAAATCATTTTCCATATTTTTTTAGAGATTGCATTCCGGCCGCTTTAACAAAACGCTTTTAACCAGAATGTTTTTTCAGGTGATAAAAAGGCATTTCCAAAAAATCACTTTTCAGAAATGCCAGCAATGATTTCACTTTTGCCGGCAAAAAAATCAATGGCTTGCTGCAAAAGATTTAAGGAATTTTCTTCCGGCAATTGTTATAAAACAAATGACCAGAATCAAAATAAATGAAAGAGAATTGATTACAGGACTTACACCAAAACGGATCATGGAATTTACATAAAGGGGAAGGGTAGTGCTGCCAGGACCGCTTACCATAAAAGTAATTACATAATCTTCAAGTGAAAGAGTAATGCTCATTACAAAGCCAGAAATAATTCCAGGCATGATTGCAGGAATAATAACTTTAAAAAGAGTTTGTCTTTCGTTCGCTCCCAGGTCGTGGCTGGCTTCAATAATTGAATAATCAAATTCATCTACGCGGGCACCAACCATAAGGTAAACAAAAGGCAGACAGAATGTTGTATGAGCAATAAAAATGGTAAAAAGACCAAGCGGAACTTTCACAAAATTAAAGAAAATCAAAAGGGAAAGACCCATAATCACTTCTGGCAGAACCATTGGCAAAAAACTTACAGACTGAATATATTTTTTTCCGAAAAAAGAATACCAGCTGTTACCAATTGCTGCCAGTGTGCCTAGAATGGTTGCTACAAAACTTGAAGTTACAGCAACAATCAAACTGTTTAAAAGAGAGTCCCACAAAGGCCTGCTGTCAAAGAAAAGCTTCTGGTACCATACAAAAGAAAAGCCCGTGAAAGTAGTATCTTTTGATTCGTTGAAGGAAAAAAAGATAATGACAAAAAGAGGAATAAACAAAAATGCCAGTACCAAAGCCAGCATGGTCTTTGAAAAAGAAAATTTGGGCTGATGCTTTTTCCAGTCGCGCTTTGCGTGGCGGTTAGGCTCAGACGGATGAGTTACATTTTTTCTACGTATTAAAAGTACAAATGGATTTTTCATTACAGATTTCCTCCAGTAGAAGAAATTTTTGCTCCGTCACTGGCCATTTCTTTTTTTATAAGGGAACCTGCCAGAACTTCAGTAGAATCTTCTTTTTTAGAAACTTGATTTTCTTTTGACTGCTTCCTGTTTGAAGCCAGCATAAGCAAAATGCCAGCCATGGAAATAAGAGTAAGAATAAGAGAAAATGCTGCTGCCAGAGGCCAGTTGCGTGTTTTTTGAACTTGATCAACAATGATGTTTCCAATCATGTAACTGTCCATGCCGCCCACCAGGTTTGGAACAACATAAGAACCGAAAATCGGGATAAAAGTAAAAATCAAAGCTGAAGTAATGCCACTTCTTATGCCGGGCAAAAGAACTTTAAAAACAGACTGAGGCTTTGTAGCCCCCAAATCGCGTGCTGCTTCCAAAAGGCTGAAGTCAAAACGGTCAACTGCCGTAAAAACAGGTAAAATGGCATAAGGCAGCTGCATGTAAATGCTTACAAGAATAACAGCACCCTTGGTGTTCATGAATTTGCCTGCTTTAAAAACCGCACTTGTGTTTCCCGTAATTTTGCACCATAAGTCAAAAACAGCCTTTCCAAATTGATTCAAAAGACCGTTTTCCCCAAGAATTGTAATCCATGCAAAAATGCGGATTAAACTGTTAGTCAAAAAAGGAACAATCACTAAAATCAAAAGCACAGTCTGTCTTTTGCTTCTGGCCATAGCATAACCGCAGGGCAGGGCAAGAATAATAGTTATGGCCGTAGAAAGCACCGTAATCCAAAGGGTACGCAAAAAGACCATTCCGTAAGTTGCCGTAAAAAGCGACTGGTAAGCCTTCAGCGAAAATTTTGGCAAAACGCTGCCATAAATATTTCTTTGTAAAAAAGAGTAAACCAGAATAATTAAAAGAGGAACAATAAAAAATATAGAAAACCACAAACCCATAGGCCACGAATAGAATGGACCAGGATTTGCCTTTTTGTACTTTGCCGAATAAGCTTTTGAAGCCAGCTTTAACTGAAAAGACTGGCCGGCCTTTTTTTCTTTGGCAGCTTCAGCTTTTTTTGATTTTTTTTCCATAGCAAAATCCTCAAAAATTACTTGTTGATGTCTTCAACAATATAGCCGTCTTCTGCTGACCAGGAAATGTAAACAGTATCCTTCCAGGCAATTTCCGGACCGTCATCAAGATAATTCATGTGTTGCTTAAAGACCTTTACGATTGTGCCGTTTTCCAGGCGGACATAAAATTTAGACTGGAAACCAGTGTAAACAGGTTCTTCAACAACGCCTTTAAAAACATTAATGTCCCTGCGGCCACCCACATTTGGAATTTCCGTAGTAATTCTGATTTTTTCAGGACGGATTGTAAAAGCAACCTTCTGTCCTTCATCCGTATGTTCATAATCAGTTACAAGAATGTTTTTATCTTCTTCCTTAGTCTGCAGAGTGTCACCAGGCAAAGGAGTCTGCATGCCCAAAGCCGGAGTATTCAAAGTAACATTGTATTCAGTACCGGTTTTGCCCTGGAAAGAATCGCATTTTACTACAGTAGATTCAAAAAGATTTGTTTCTCCAATAAATTGAGCCACAAACTGAGTAGCAGGACTTTCGTAAATTTCAAAAGGAGTGCCCACCTGCAAAACATGCCCCGCATTCATAACGGCAATTCTGTCAGAAACAGCAAGAGCTTCACTCTGGTCATGAGTAACATAGATGAAAGTAATGCCTATAGCATCGTGGAGGGCATCCAGATCCAAAAGCAGGCTGGAACGAAGTTTAGCGTCCAGTGCCGAAAGAGGTTCGTCCAGTAAAAGAACTTTAGGTTCATTTATCAAAGCCCTGGCAATAGCCACACGCTGCCTTTGACCGCCGGAAAGCTGGTTAGGCTTTTTATTCATGTGCTGTTCCAGTTGAACCAGCTTCAGATATTTTTTTACCCTCTGGTCAATTTCGTCTTTCTTAAGTTTTTTCAGTTTAAGGGGAAAAGCAACATTGTCATAGACAGACAGATGCGGAAAAAGCGCATAACTTTGAAATACTGTGTTACTGTGTCTTTTGTTAGCCGGGAATGGAATAACATTCACATCATCAAATAAAACTGCCCCGTCATCAGGAAATTCAAAACCTGCAATAATTCTAAGCAAAGTTGTTTTACCGCAGCCAGACGGTCCCAGCAAAGAAAAAAACTCTCCCTGCTTAATGGTAAAGTTAATGTCATCAAGAGCAACAAAATCTCCAAACTTTTTTGAAACATGCTCAATAGAAACTGTACTTCCGTTCACTTCTCCAAAGATCTCCTCAAGTCGTATATGGTTTTTGTAATATCAACTTATTAATTCAAAAAGTCAATAAATTAAAGGCATTTTATAAAAATTATTTTTTTTAATTTTTTTGCAGCGTCCTTCCTTTTTTTTCGACCATACTTTCCTGTTAAAGCCTCCGCTGCCACTTCCACCGCCCTTCCGCCACTTGCTGCGCGCGGCCCTTCGGGCTGCCTCCGGCATGGCTTTACGGCGGGCTGGGCTGGGGGGTACTTTCAGATTAGAATAATTTTTTTTGTAAAGAAAATAACTGGCTGGGCTGTGAAACCATGACTGAATGTTTTACGAAAAAAAAATATCGCTACACAAAGCGCCTAGCCGGCCGTGGAGCAATGCGAAGCAGCTGCCGCAGCGCCAGCGGAGGCAGCCGAACGACAGTGAGTTGCGGAAGGGCCGTTAAACAAAAAGCGGTATGCTTCAAAAAAATATCAAAAAAATTATCAATTGAAAAAAAGGGCTTTTGGTGTTAGACTTTTTCAAAATCACACTTGTCTTTTTGAAAAGATTTTAGGGGGAAAAATGTTTGCTTTGATAATCGGAATTATTTTTATTGCATTTTGCGTTTTTGCCTGCCTGCCTGCTGGAATTGGCCTTGCATGGAGCGGCGAAATAATTGCTTTCCTTAAGGGGTTTGCTCCTTGTTTTGCGGCTTTAGCGGGGTTTGTTGCCATTCTTATTGGCATTGCAGACATCAAGGATCGCCGCGAAGCTAGAAAAGAAGAAGCTCTGGCAAAAAAGGCTCAGGAAGAAAAGGCAGAATAAAAAACTTTTGTTAAAGGTGAAAGTCTGATGCCTTTTAATAATTGTCATGGATTTGTCATGGGATTGGGGCTTTTTTAATTGACTAAAAAGTCTTATTTGTGATATATTTTGCTACCCCGTATATAAATTACAGGCAACTGCTCATTGTCTGTAAACGTGTTCTTTTGATGCAAAAAGAATATGTTAATTATAACGCTTGGCTCCGGGTAGATTGAGGTCTTTTTACATTGTGATCTGTCAATCTAAAATAGTTCCGGTGCCTGAAGAAAGGTAAAGAAATGAAAACTATTTTTGCTAAACCAGCTGAAATCAAGAACGACTGGTACATTATTGACGCTACTGGCAAAACACTGGGTCGCGTAGCTGCTAAGGCTGCAAGCGTACTTCGCGGTAAGAACAAGCCTTCTTACACACCTAACGCTCTTTGTGGTGACTATGTTGTAATCATCAATGCAGACAAAATCGAAGTAACAGGCAATAAGCACGAAGATATGCTTTACCGCCACTACACAGGTTTTGTACGCGGTTTGCGCTCTTATTCATTTGACGAACTTATTGCTAAGCATCCGGAAGATCCTCTTAAGAGAACAATCGAAGGTATGCTTCCACATAACCGCCTTGGCAGAAAAATGGCAGCTATGTGTAAGATTTATGCAGGTGCAGACCATCCACATGCTGCACAGAACCCAAAGCCTCTTGATGTTGAATAATCAGGACGCTGGCAAAATAAGCACATATAATAGGAATCATATATGGAAAAGAATATTGCAATCGGTACAGGTAGAAGAAAGACAGCTGTAGCTCGTGTATTCTTGCGCGAAGGCTCAGGTAAGCTGGTTATTAACGGAAAGGATGTAAAAGAATACTTTTCTACAGAAGAACAGGTAAAGCTGGTTATGCAGCCTCTTCTGGTTACATCTAACGACAACAAGTTTGATATTCTTGTTAACGTTACTGGTGGTGGTCTTAACGGACAGGCAGCTGCTTGTCTTCACGGATTGGCACGTGCTCTTACACAGGTAGACCCTAACTGTCACACAGCACTTAAGGCTAACGGTTATCTTACTCGTGACTCACGCATGGTTGAACGCAAAAAGTACGGTCAGCGTGGTGCCCGCAGAAGATTCCAGTTCTCTAAGCGTTAATTTGCGTTTACTTGGAATAAAGCAGACTTTGCCGGAGGTGTATCAGATTACGCCGGATGCAGGGTCTGCATTTTTTTTGCGTACCGTCTATCTCCAGAAAATTCAAGCCAGTCTTTTAGACCAACTTTGCCTTTTGACAGGTTCCTTAAGGCTGGACTCAAGCCCGGTGGATTTTTCAGCTGTAAGTCAGGAGACCCAAAGTCTTTTTGAAAATGCAGGGGCAGGCACTTTTTTAAAGGATGCAGTTTTGGCTGATTTTGCTGAATGTGACATTCTTTTTGCCAGTCGCACTTTCGAATGTGAAAAGGCTGCAATGGCATATCTGGCCAGGGCAGAACAGAATTCTTTTTCTTTAGGGCAAAAACTTTTAAAAAAGGGTTTTGAAAAAAATCACATAGAAGCCGCTTTGAATTTTTTAAAAGAGTGTAATTTTTTAAATGATTTTCGCTTTGCTTCTGCATGGCTAAGGGCCCGGTCTATTGACCACGCTGAAGGAAAGTCAAAAAAACTGTCTGAACTTTTAAGCCGTGGCATTTCCAGAAATGATGCAAAAAGTGCCATTGAAGAATTTTATAAAAATCACAGCGAAGAAGACGAATGCAAAAAGGCCTTTGAAAAATTAAAAAGGCAAAAGCGAAAGGAAGAAAAAATAATTTCTTCCCTTCAAAGTTTAGGATTTTCCTATGGCCTTATAAAAAAAACAGTAGGAAGCCTGTGATAATTTTTAGTTTTTTTTTACAGATACTTTTTTATAGTAGTTGAAATTCCTGTAAATTTGTAAAATATTTTTTAAAGCGATGAACAAGAAAGAAGATAAACCCAGCAAAACAATTGTATTTTCGGGACTAGAAGCAGCAACTCTTTGTGGCGTTGTAAACCAGACTGCCCTTAACTGGATCAGGGCTGGTTATTTAAAAGCCTTTCAAACCCCTGGCGGTCAGTTTAGAATTTATCCTGAGGATCTGGCTGACTTTATGGAAAAAAGAGGCATTGAAATTCCGCCTGACCTGCAGAAAATTCTTGATGCTAAAAAAACTGAACAAAAGAAAAAGACTTTTTTGATTGTTGATGATGACAAGGCTTTTAACAAAGTGACTTGTGAATATTTGCAAAAGAATTTGCCGGATGTGGAAATTTTCCGGGCTTATGACGGCTTTGAAGCGGGCAGCCTTTTTTCTAAAGAAAAACCCCAGCTGGTCATTTTGGATTTGAATCTGCCGGGGGTGGACGGAATTGAAGTGTGCCGTAAAATTCGCCAGGCTGACGGTGAAAACAAAACAGATGTCATCATCATTACAGCAATGGAAGACGAAGAAAGCCAGGCTAAGTGCCAGGAACTGGGTGTGGTAAGTTACATTCATAAACCTGTAAATTTAACAAACCTTTTGGAAATCATAAAAAAACTGGACTAGGACTTGGCCAGCCGCTAAAGGACAACTTAAAAAAAATATATATCAGATAAAAGAGGGCAGGGTAAAGACTTTACTGTTTTACCTGCCCTTAATTTTTTCTAAAATCCTACCCCTAAAAAAAATCCCATTAAATATCTGCCTTTAGACTATATTTTTATTGAATTTTCCTGTATAATCTGCCCACTTTTATTTTAAATTTTATTCTATTATGGAGAACAAAATGACTTCATCAACTATCGCAATGATTGCTGCTTTTGCCATTTATTTAATTTTAATGGTAGTTGTAGGAATTTTTTCCTCAAAGGGCAATGACACTGCTTCAGACTTTTTCCTGGGCGGAAGAAAACTGGGCCCTTGGGTAACAGCACTTTCTGCAGAAGCTTCAGATTCTTCTGCATGGCTTTTGATGGGCTTACCTGGCTTGTGCTACCTGGGCGGATTTAAAGAAACTTTTTGGACATCACTTGGTCTTATTGTAGGAACATATCTTGCATGGCTTTTTGTTGCAAAAAATCTTAGAAAATGTTCAATTACTTATGGGGACTCAATTACAATCCCGGAATTTCTGACCAACCGTTTTAATGACAAAAGTCACATTCTGTCAGCAATTTCTGTTTTCTTTATTGTTGTATTCTTTACCATTTACACGGCATCTGGTTTTGTAGCATGCGCAAAACTTTTCCGCTCAGTATTTGGTTTGCAGTGGGGCTACGGTCTGGCAATTGGATTTGTAATCATCCTGGCATACACAATCATGGGCGGTTACAAGGCAGTTTGTCTTACTGACTTCATTCAGGGCACCTTGATTTTTATAGCCTTTGTTTTTTCTGCAATCGTAATCATTTTAAACCTGGGCGGAGTAACAAACGCTGTCAGCCAGGTGCAAAACTTTACAGACAGGGCCCTGTCCGGAGAATTAGGCACTGAGTTCATGAAAAACTTTACTGCCAACAAATCATATTCTCCAGTTTCTGCCATTTCTGCCTTTGCCTGGTGTTTAGGCTACTTTGGCATGCCGCACATCATTGTCCGCTTCATGGGCATCCGCTCAAACAAAGAAATTAAAACAGCCCGTCGCATTGGCATTGTCTGGATGATTGTTTCTTATGTTGGAACATTTATCATCGGAACATTAGGAACAGCCTTCCTCTTTAAGAACGGCATTCTTTTGGGAACAGACAACATTCTTGAAGGAGTAAAAGCTTTGGGCGAAAACGGTGGCATTATTGCTGCTGTAAAGGGACTGGGCGCTGGTACACAGGAAGCCGTTTTCTCTGAATCAATTAAGCTGATGTTCCCGGCATTTATTGCAGGGCTTTTCCTTTGCGCTATTCTGGCAGCATCTATGTCTACAGCAGACTCCCAGCTTCTGGCAGCTTCTTCAGCAGTTGGCCAGGATATTTTCAAGGGTTTAATCAAAAAAGACGCATCTGACAAGACTGTGCTTTTGGTTAGCCGCATAAGCGTTTTTGTAATCGCCGTAGTTGGTCTGCTTTTAGCATTAAATCCAGACTCTTCTATTTTTAATCTTGTTTCTTTTGCATGGTCAGGCTTTGGTGCAACATTCGGTCCTCTTATTTTGCTGGCCCTCTACTGGAAAAAGGCAACTGCTGCTGGTGCCATTGCCGGTCTTATTGCAGGTGGCCTGACAGATGTTGTCTGGCACTACATACCTTCAAGCATCAGCCCGGTTTTTGGTATTTACGAAATTCTTCCAGCCTTTATGATTTGTCTTTTGGTAACAATTGTGGTTTCTCTTTGCACAAAAAAGGATCCTGAAGTTCTTGCAAAGTTTGACCAGTACAAAAAAATGGCTGATTAGTTTTTTATGGGGCAAGCGTTTTTTCCAAGGGCCCTTCCGCAGTGCGCTGGCGCTTAAAGAAAGGTGTTTTAAGAATGCTTACCCCCGACTCAGTTTTTTATAGGGTGGGTCGCAAAAAAAAAGATTTTGCTTTTTGTAAAGCCCACCTTTCTTCGCTTCAGGCAGTAAACTGCCTTCGCGCTGCTACACGGCCCTGCCGGCCCTCTTTAAAATAAGAAATCCCCAGCCTTCTAAGAAAGCCGGGGATTTTTTATGCTTTTGTAAAAGACAGCTAAGGGAGCTGCAGAAAAACTGCAATTTTTAGAACTGCCCTTAAACTTTACTAAAAAGAACTACCTTTTTGTGTAGGTCCATTCTGAATGGTAAGTGTTAGTTGATTCATTTCCATTAGCACTGCTTTGACCCTTGCTGTATTCAGTTGCCTTTGCCTTGCGGGTAATTGTCTTTTTGTCTTTGCTTTGGTTTACCTTGATGTCAGAATATTCTACGTCATTTTTTGGGGTACTTCCTTTATCCGCAAAAAGGATGGCCTTGTATGCTGCCAAAGTAAAAGTTTGTTTAGAAGTATTTTTTTCTAAATCATTATATGTGTGAGTGATTATGAAGTCTTCATCGTCACATGTGTAGCTATCATCATCTTTATATGTTTCTTTATCTGTATTATAGTCTGTTTCGCTAAGGTAGTCTTCAGCTGTTGAAATGGTTATCTCTGTTATACTGTCTCCGCTAACAGTAACTTCTATGTTTTCAGTGTAGATGAAATCATTATCTGTGTCCCAAGAATAGGTTGCCACCCTTTTTAGATCATAAGTGCCTTCTTCCAGGGTAAGGGCGTCTGCATTTGCTACGCTTGTGTCATAGGTTTGCTTTTCTTCGTCATCACCATTTGTTTTAGTAAACCAGCATGATGTGAAAGAAAAAATGGCCAGTAAAGCAATGGCTGTAAAAAAAAATGATTTAATCTTTTTCATAGTAACTCCTTGTAAAAAGCCGGCCTGCGGCAGTTTGTGGAGGCGTTGACTCTGCACTTTTCACCTCCTGTAAGTAAAATTTGAGTTTTAATAGTTATCTCTAAACATTGTAATTTTTAGAGGCTCCCTTAAATGGTTTTGCTAAGTAAAATCATTTACTAACATCTCTTTAAAAAGTATAAAGAAAAAATTTGCAAAAAACAAATTTTCCTTTATAAAAAAGTGCCTTATAACTGATTTTTTATTCACGTTTTTTTACAGGCTGTCCTTAAACAAAAATTTTTGATTTAAAAGGGTTACTGCGTAGCCTTCAAGACTGCCAAGGATGGCGCCTGCAATTACATCTGTAAAAAAGTGGTTGCCGCTTATTATTCTTAAGGTGCCTGTTACCAGGGCAAAAATGTAGGCAAGACCAATTAAAAAAATGCTAAGGGTGCTTTGCTTTTTTAAAGAGATATTTTTTTTGTAAAAGACCAGGGTAGCTGTAAAAAAGGCTGCTCCTAAACAGGCATTGCATGTGTGGCCAGAAGGAAATGAATGCTGAAAGTCACCGTTTAAAATTCCCTTTGGTGAAGGATTTTCAAAGTACATGTAGGGCCTGATTCTTTCCACTGCGGACTTTATAAAATCGTAAATGCCTTTGGAGAAAAAAATACATGTCGCGTAAACCAGAAGGAGGGTAAAAAAAGTAAAGGCTTTTCTTTTTGACTTAACTGTAGAAAATATTAAAATGGCCAGGGGCAGGACAACAAGGTCAAGGGCACAGGTTAAGTCTGAAATTTTATGTAAAATGTGGTGGTAAGGCCTTGCCAGACTGCGGTCCAAAATGTTTACAGAAAAAATGTCAAAAAGGCTTTTGTCCCAGGGGGCGCTGCTTGTTGCATGCATAAAAATTTGCGAAAAGGTAAAAAATGCAGCTGCCACAAGAAATAAAATAATTGTAAAAGATAAATTGTTTTTTTTGTTTTCCATTTTTTTATTTTACCATAATTTGTCTTTTTTTTACATTTTTTCTAAAGATAAATTTCTTAAAGGAAAGGGCTGCCTGTAAAAGCTGCGGGTAAAAGGTTTTGCTTAAGATTTTGCTTTTTTCTTTAAGGAAAAAGGCGCCTGTATAAGACGCGTTAGGGCGTGGAAGCCCTGCGAAGGCAGTTTCAACTGCCGAAGCAGAAGTCAAAAGGTCTGCAATTTGCAGACCTTTTGACTTTGGAGCGAAAGCGGAAGGCTGTAAGGCCCGGCCTGCCGCCAGGCAGGCAACGTCCAACGA
Organism: Treponemataceae bacterium; assembly: GCA_963649315.1. Classification (GTDB taxonomy): domain Bacteria; phylum Spirochaetota; class Spirochaetia; order Treponematales; family Treponemataceae; genus Treponema_D. The sequence continues at coordinate 65,026 of CAVJHV010000002.1, forward strand.
AGTTTCAAGGCAACGTCCAACGAAGTTTCAAGGCAACGTCCAACGGAGTTTCAAGGTTACGTCCAACGAAGTTTCAATGCAGACCTAGCGAACCACCACCCACAAAAAAAGGCCCCTTCTAAAAAAGAAGAAGCCTTTTAGCGAAAGTTAAGCGGGATTAAACGCGCTCAGCCTGGTAGGTCTTAGCATCCTTGCCCATGTAAACGACAATTTTTGACCCGTCTTTAATCTGGTCTATTGGCAGATAGCATGCGTCAAGACGCTTTCCGTCCACTTCGATGTATTCAACACCCTTAGAAACGTGCTGTGGATTTTTTACTTCGATGTGAATGTTCATATTTCTCCAGCGGCGTTCTACAGTGTAGCCGTCCCAGTCGTGCTTAATACATGGATCAAAAAGAAGTCCGTCGTACTGAGGTTTTACGCCCAGCATGTACTGAGTGATTGCGTAGTATGACCATGTTGCAGCACCCGAAAGCCAGGATGTTCTCGTGTTTCCAGGACGTTTTGAATATGTAGAATATGTTGTCTGTCCAATAACATAAGGTTCGCTCTGGCGGATTTCTGCCTTGTCGTTGTAAGCGGCAGGAATTGAAGCCTTGCAGTATTCGTAAGCACGGTCGCCGTTTCCAAGCATTGTTTCTGCAATAACGCCCCAGCCCTGTGTATGGTTAAAGATACCGGCATTTTCCTTAATACCTTTAAGGAATACTACAGATGTCATGATGTCGCTTCTTGTCTTTACGAATGGAGGCGCACAAAGCATTAAACCGTAAGGAGTTGCAAGTTTTTCTTTTACAGCTTCCATACAAAGTTTTGCCTGTTCTGGAGTTGCAGCTGATGACATAACAGCCCACACCTGAGTATTAAGATAAATCTGTCCTTCTTCGATTGTGTGAGTTCCGTAAACAGTTCCGTCTTCGCCAATTGCCCAGACAAACCATTTGCCGTCCCAGCATTTTTTCTGAATGTTTTCGTCCAGAGTTTTTCTCTGAGCCAAAGCCCACTCTGCTTCATCATTTTTGCCAAGGCGTTTTGAAATATCAGCGTAAGTTGTAAGGCCCAGACGCAGCTGGAATGTTACGAACAAAGATTCACCGTGGTAGCCAAGTTTAAGACAGTCGTTCCAGTCAGCCAAAAGACCGCAAGGAAGTCCGTCTGCACCCATACGCTCCAGGTTAAATTCCAGGGCACGCTTCAAGTGACCGTAAACTGTAGCTTCTCCGCCATCAGCATAAGGAACAACCTTATTGTAGAAGTCAAAATCACCTGTTTCTGCAACATAGCAAGGAACAGCATTAAAGAACCATTCACAGTCATCAGAACGGAATTCTTCCGGCTTTGGAGCCTTTTCGTGGCCGGCGTTAAAATCCTTGGAAATAACAGGAACAGCACCACCATTCTGGCACTGACCAGAAATAAGGCGGACAAGGCGCTCTTCTGCTTCTTTTGGAATTGCGGCAGAAACTCCCAGAATATCCTGAACTGAATCACGGTAGCCAAGACCATCGCGTTCTCCGTTGTAAACAAGAGAAGCTGCACGGCTCCAGGCAAAAGTGATGAGTGAGTTGTAAAGTCCCCAGACATTTACTGTGTGGTTAATGTCTTCATCTGGAGTGATTGCCTTGTAAGAACCAAGTTTTGCGTGCCAGTTTTCAACCAGTTTGTCAAATTCCTGGTCTGCACGCTGGAAGTTTCCAAATTCGTTTACAATCTTCTGGCCAACAGCGCGGGCATCATCAATACCCAGCATAAGCATAACTTCTTTTGTTTCGCCAGGCTGCAATTCTAAATCACCCTGAACTGTACCGCAGGAGTTATCACCATAAGCTTCAGAATTTGTACATGCTCCATCAACAACAGCCTTTGGATGTTCATAAGAACCGTAAGTTCCAATAAATGCTTCGCGGCTTGTATCAAAACCAGTCATCGGAGTTCCAACCAAAGCAACCCACTGGCTCATATAAGCACCGCCAACTTCCCATTCCGGATGCTGGATATAAAGATTGTCCTGAATTGAATAACGGAGAAGATTATCAGCAACTTTTTCACCTTTTACGATAAAAAGAGAATACTGAAGATTTACCTGGTCCTGAGTTGTATTCCACTGGTTGGCAAATTCACAGTAAGAAAAAAGACGGATTTTGCGGGCCTTGTCAGAAGTATTTGTTACCTTAAGGCGCCAGTATTCAAAATTCTGTCCAAGAGGAACGTAATATTTTGTTTCAGATTTAATTCCCTTGTATTCAGAAGTGATGATTGTGTAAGCAGTACCGTGGCGGCATTCAGACTTGTACTGATCAAGAGGTTTACCTACAGGCTGCCATGAAGCCGACCAGAAATCACCATCTTCCATATCACGAAGATAAAAATAACGGCCAGGTTGATCCATTGGAATAGAATTAAAGCGAAGTCTCATAAAACGACCCTGGGCTCCAGACTTGTAAAAACCATAACCGCCGGCATTGTTTGTAATGACAGCTCCATAAACGGTAGACCCCAGATAGTTGCTCCAAGAAGTTGGAGTGTCCGGGCGAGTGATGACATATTCAGCCTTGTCATCGTCAAAATAACCGTATTTCATAAAAATCTCCTGAGAGTAAAATTATTTTTCCTAAAAAGAAAATTCGCTTAAATATTATGTTAATTAAAGTTAAGTGTCTACTGACTTTTTTTAAGTTTTTACTTTAATTTTTTTTTATTTTTTTGGCATGCCGACTTTTGTTTAACGGCCCTTCCGCCACTTGCTGCGCGCGGTCCTTCGGACTGCCTTCGGCATGGCTACACGGCCGGCCAGACCTTTTTTGAATAGAAATGCGCTTTTCGTAAAGGGGGGTGGAATTTGAAAGAGGTACTGCTTTTGTAAAGAAATGCTGTTTTTGAATAGCATTATTTCATTCGTAAAGCAGCCCTTGCTTGAAAGAAATGTTGCTTTCGTAAAGAAGGGCTGGTCTTATTCCGAAGGACTCCATTCGTAAAGCAGACCTCTCAATTATATTAAAAATCCAAAAGACCATCCTGCTTTAAAAATTCAAAAACGGAATTTTCGCCCAAAAAGTGGGCGCTGCCTGCAAAGACGAATGTTGTTCCGCCTTCATCAAGAAGTTTTTTGAAAGTTTTAGTCCAGTTTTTGTTGCGTTTAACAATTAATTCTTCGAAATATTTTTCTTCGTATTCGTTAGAAAGTTCTCCGTTGTCATCGTCAAAACTTTTTTCCAAAGATTCCCTGTCATCAGCCAGGTAGTATCCGTACATTTCATACAGAGAGTTAAGCGTTTCTGCGAAAGGATATTCGCTTAAAGATTTTTTCAACATGTAAAGCTGGCAGTTGTAGTCGCCAAAGCGCAAAACGTCCAGCTGAGTTTTTAATGTATCAAGGCCCTGTGTCTTTCTGCCCATAGAAATGTTTTCATTTTCAAAATACAAATCAACAGAAGCATTTGAATCAAGTCCACTTGCAAAGTAAATTGCAGAAGTCAAAATATTTTCTATTACCCAAGGTTCAAAAGCAAGGTATTGCTCCATGCCTTCTTCCGTAAAAAGCTGCTTTAGAATTTCAACTTCTTCGTCTGTCAGATAATCATAAAGATTTCTGCCTTCCTTGTAAGAGTCCATGACATACTGTGTTGTCATGGCTTCAAGGCGACCGTAATCATCTGTAGAAATTTCTCCGTAAACGCGGTCTGCATTTTTAAAAGCATTCATTACCTGGTCAGGATAAGGATTTAATTTTTCGTTCCCAATGTGGATTGTTCCCTGAACATAAATGGTTGAAGGTTTGCCTTTTTTGTCCGTTCCGTCAATTCTCCAGAAAAAGCGGCTGTTTTCTTCGCTCAATTTTGCCTTTTTTACCTTTGATGTTTTTTCACTTTTTACAGCCTGTGAGTCTTCTGCCACTTTGGAAGAGGATGCGCAGGAGGTAAAAGCAAGGGCTAGAATTGCAAAAGCAAAAATTGAAATTTTTTTCAAAAGATTTTTTTTCTTCATATGAATAGTCTCCTTGGGACTAGTCTAAAATTCTTCAGAAAAGAATAACATCTTTTTCTTTTCTTTAACAGTGTTTTTTTCTATAATATAGAGTGTATGGAAAAGAAAAAATTAAATCCGCATAATTCAACAAAAGAAATTCAGGAAAGAATTTCTAAAGAAATAGAAGACCGCCACAAAAAAGAAAGGTGCATAATTGAAAAAAATAATGCCCAGTTTTACAGCTTTTTGTCTTCCATAGGATTTTTAACTCCGGAAAAAATTGAAAAGCATAACCAGATTGTTTCTGACTTTTACGACAGGCATTTAAGTTTACGAAAGGAATCTTCAAAGGGTAAATCTTTTTTGGAACTGCCTTTCGAAAAAATCTTAAAAAAGCGCTACAAAAACGATGTAGAAAATCAGGCCCGCCTTATGAATTTTATGGCCCGCGTCAGAAATGATGCCGGCGTCCTGATGGTAGAAGATGAAAAATTTGCTTCCCTATTTATTGAAAAAAATAAATTTGATGCGACAATTCTTTCTGTGGACATAAGGCGGTCAACTGAACTCATGCTGAAATGTCAAAGCCCTGAAATTTATTCTGAGTTCATAACGCATTTGCTTGAAGGGCTTGCTTCTTCCGTAAAAGACTATTATGGAATTTATGACAAATTTACCGGGGATGGGTTTCTTGCCTTCTTTCCGGATTTTTTTAGTGGCAGGGAAGGGCTTTTAAATGCAATTCTTTGTTCAATTGACTGTCAGCGGATTTTTGAAGAAGTCTTTGGCGAATACAAAAAATATTTTGACTTAAGCAATGTAAAAACAGGTTTAGGTTCCGGCATTGATTTTGGCAACGTTTACAAGGCTGCTTCACAAATGGAATATTCTGTAATCGGTAAGGCTGTTGTTTACGCATGCCGCTTTTCTTCATGCCCGGCCGGCCGCATTTATTTAACAGAAAACGCCTTTAACAAATTTTCCCTGCTGGAAAGAAATGAATTTGAAATCTGCAAAAGTCAAATTGACATAAAACACGAAGAACCACAGACGGCTTATGACATTTTCTTAAAGAAAGGATTTGCTTTTGAAAATGTAAAAGCCTGCCTGCCTGACTGGAAACTTGCACTTGAAAAAAATAAATCTTAAGGGGGCCATCTTGAAGATAAAAAAATTAAACTTAAAAAGAATTTTTCTTTTTACTTTTGCAATTTTTGTAAACATTAATTTTTTCGCAAAAGAATTGCGTCTGCCGCAAAAGAATTCTACTTTTACAAAAGAAGCTGCCCTTTCCCTTTTGGAAGTGTCCACTGGTCACACAGAAAAAAATACGGCTGCTATTTTGTCTTCTTACGGTTTTAAAATTCTTAAACAAAAAAATTATGAAAATTCTTCAAATCAAATAAAACATTCGGCAGCCTATTCACTTGCGAAGGGCAGCATTCAAATAGAAGAAAAAAAATCTTCTGCCTACATTTTGATTGTCCGCGGCACAGACGGAAACGAATGGTATTCTAATTTTGACTTTGCTCCTTCTGCAAATGATGATACTCATTTTGCTGCAAACTTTTTGTTTTGCGCAGAAGAAATTTTTCTTGATGTAAAAAATATTATCTCAGATAAAAATGCAAAAATCATTTTGGCAGGTCACAGCCGGGGCGGGGCGGTTGTAAATCTCCTGGCCCTGCTTTTAAACGAATACTACAATCCAAAAAATATTTATGCTTACACTTTTGCAAGTCCCGCGACAATAAAAAATATTTCTTCCCTTGTGGATTACAATATTTTTAATTTTATAAATCCCACTGACCTGGTGCCAAAAATGCCACTGGCTGCCTGGGGATTTTTTCGGGCCGGGAAAGATATAATTCTTGACAGTCAGAGCGAAAATTTTTCTGCAGAAAAAATGGACATGGCACTTTCCTGTGTCTGGGATTTAGCACCTTCACTTTCTTCTTATTACAATGACCGCCATTCCTTTACTTCAAAATCTTTGAGCGAAGATGGAATGACATGCTACGAACTGGTCATGGCTTTTTCAACGCAGCTTTCAAAACTTTCTTCAAATGATTCTTCTGGATTTTTTTCGGACGGCCTTGAAGAAAAGTTTCTGAAATCTTTTTCAAGTGAAAAATCCGCAAAAGAAAATTCTTCAGCTGATTTTTCTTTTCCCCAAATTGAATTGAATTCGGATTTTGCAAAAATATTTTCTTATTTTTCTTTGCTGGCAAAGGATGGAGGTCAGGAGGCTAAAAAACTGCTGGCGGAACACATGCCTGCAACTTACAGGAAAAAGATTTTGCGGATGTGAGGCGGGGGGCTTTACGAAATGCGTGGATGTTTGGGAAAGCGGTGCCGGTTTACGAAAGCGGTGACGGTTTACGAAATGCGATGTTAGTTTACAAAATATCTATCCATCACAATAAAGGAGGAAAAAATGCCATACATAAAATTCAGTGATGTTTATAAAATTTACAAAAGCGGCAGCCATGAAATCCGTGCTCTGGACGGAATGTCTTTTGAAATCGAAAAGGGGGAATTCTGTGTAATAGTTGGCCCTTCCGGTGCTGGAAAAAGTACCCTTCTGAACATTTTGGGGGGCATGGACAGCGTTAGCTCCGGCTCAGTAATTTTTGATGGAAAGGAAATTGGAAATCTTTCTGCCAGAGAATTAACCGATCACAGAAGAAATTGCGTCGGCTTTGTTTTCCAGTCATACAATTTGGTTCAAAATTTAACCGCAAAGGAAAACATAGAACTGGCCCTTGAACTTTGCAAAGACTCACTTGACCCCATGACATCATTAGAAGAAGTCGGTTTAAAAGACCGTGCAGACAATTTTCCTTCCCAGCTTTCCGGCGGGGAACAGCAGCGTGTTTCCATAGCAAGGGCTCTTGCAAAAAATCCGGAACTTATTTTGTGCGATGAACCGACCGGCGCCCTTGACACAAACACCGGAACCGCAGTTTTAAAAGTGCTTTGGGATACATGCAAAAAAAATAATAAAACAGTCGTTGTCATTACCCACAATAATGCAATCACAAAAATGGCAGACAGAATCATTCAAATAAAAAATGGAAAAGCCGTAAGTACGGAACTTTGTAAAAATCCGCTAAGGGCTGACCAGATTGAATGGTAATTTTTTTAGGAAGGTAAAATGAAAATTAAGGCGAGCAAAAAAAATCTTTTCAGGACAATAAAATCTTCTTTCAACCGCTTTTGTGCAATTCTTGCCATTGTTGCTTTAGGGGCTGGATTTTTGGGCGGACTGATGGCCACAAGTCCGGATATGAAAAATTTTGCTGACTCCTACATGGACAAATACAAACTTTACGATCTTGACCTTGTTAACCAGCTGGGCTTTAATCAGGAAGAAATTCAAAGTCTGGAGAAAATAAATGACATTGAAGACATTCAAAAAGCCATTGTTGCAGATGATGTTTTTTTAACTCAGCAAAGAAAAAGACTTACAGTCCGCCTTTTTGGAATCCTCCCCAAAGATAAAGATTTAAAAATAAACTGTTTTGAATTAAAGGAAGGCACTTACCCTGCCTCTAGCGATGAATGTCTTGTTCAACTGGTCAGCCTTTACAGTGCCTCTGCCCCAAAAGTTGGTGACTACCTTACAGTCCTTGAAGGTAGCGGCGAAAATTATATAAGCAAAAAAGTAAAAGTTTCAGGCATTGTGCAAAGCCCGGTATTTTTTTCCGCAGAATTAGAACCTTCCCTGAAAGGTTCAGGCTCACTTGAATTAGCCCTTTATCTGTATCCTGATTTTTTTATAAATGATTCTGTCAATCACCTTTACGTCACCATAAAAAATGCCAGAAAACTTGACACGTGGAGCGGTGAATACAAGGCACTTGTAGAAAATACAAAAGAAAAAATTTCTTCTTCAATAGAAAATCAAATTTTTTCAAGACTGGATTCCATTTATCAAATGACAGACAGCCTGGCCCTTGCATTCCAAAAAGCCGCCGCTGCTGACAATTCACTTTTAAAAAACGAACTTGAAGCAGCGGAAAATCATAAAAAGATAATTTCTTTGCTGTCGCCATCATCTTTTTCGCAGAAATCAAATTCACAAAAATCCTTGGAAAATAATATTTCATTTTTACAGGCCTTAGAGGCAGACCAGGAAATAATTTTTTCGCCAAAAGAAAACCGCACATCATATTCGAAGGCAAGTCAATCAATAAAAAATCTTTTGGAAACTTTAAACTCTTACAGGCAGAATATTTTTTCTGTCCAGGATCGCAGTCAGAGTACAGGCTATTCAAGTTACAAAGACAATATTGAAAAAATAGAATCTCTTGCAAAAGTATTCCCGGCATTTTTCTTTTTCATTGCCCTGCTGGTTGCCCTTACCACAATGACCCGCCTTGTAGAAGAAAAGCGAAATGAAATCGGTACATTAAAATCTTTAGGATTTTCAAGCGCTCAAATTTTATCCCAGTACATTTTTTATGCCTTCCTTTCAAGCGCCTTAGGTTGTGCCATAGGTCTTGCCATAGGATTTAAACTTTTCCCTGCAGCAGTCTCCCTTTCCTACAGCATGATGTACACCGTTCCCTTAGGAAACCGTCCCTTTATCTGGTCCATCGCCATACCAGTTTCTTTAATTGCCATTTGCGTAATTTTATTTGCCACAGCATGTGCCTGTCTTTCAGAATGTACCGCCCGCCCTGCAGCCTTACTATCTGCAAAAGCCCCCCTGCCTGGAAAAAGAATTTTTCTTGAATACATAAAACCCATCTGGAAGCGATTAAGTTTTTCACGCAAGGTAACAGCCAGAAACATGTTCCGCTATAAAAAAAGACTTTTCATGACCATAGCAGGCATTGCCGGCTGTTCAGCCCTTTTAGTCGCAGCCTTTGGCCTTCGCGATTCCCTTCAGGACATAATCACAATTCAATTTGATGACCTGGCAGTCTTTAACGTTTCGCTGATGGTCAATGATGAAAAAGCATTTGAAAAAGATTCCATTGTAAAAAATATTTTAAATGACAAAAGTACAGTTTCCTCTTACCTAAAAGTTGCCAGTGAAAACGTAAATGTTTCCTATAAAGGCAAGTCTTTAAATATGCAGCTTTACGTACCAGAAGACCAAGACCGCATTAACACTTTTATGAACCTTCGGACGCGCAGGGGCCACAAAAATATTCCTCTCACAGAAGACGGCATTGTCATGACAGAAAAGCAGTGCGAAATTCTTGGAGTCAAAGCAGGTGACTTCCTTACCATAGAAAATTCTGACGGCATAAAAAAAGAAGTATTACTTTCTGCTGCAAACGAATGTTACATGTACGCAAACGTCTACGCCACAAAAGAACTTTACAAAAATCTTTTTGGAAAAGAGCCAGCCTACAAAGCAGCCCTTGTAAATTTCACAAAAGAAAAAAATAATCAGCAAAGCGTTTCAAACCTCATGGAATCGTCCAGCGTCATTTACGCCATGTGGATAGACAGTTTAGTTGCAAGCGCCCACAAATCCATTTCTGCCATCAACATAGTAGTTTTTGTAATCATCATAACATCCCTCCTCCTGTCTATAATCGTTTTGTACAACCTGGCAAACATAAACATCTGTGAACGCAAAAGAGAAATCGCCACACTTTTAGTTTTAGGTTACAGCGAAAAAGAAGCAAGAAAATACATCTTCCGCGAAATAAATATTCTTTCCGTCTTGGGCAGCCTCTTAGGTTTGCTTTTCGGTGGTCCCCTTCACGCCATCGTCGTCCACGCAACCGAAGTCAATGTCATCATGTGGGGCCGCAGCGTTCACCCCTTCAGTTACCTGGCCGCATTTTTGCTTTCCCTTCTCTTCACATTTTTCGTCAATCTCATCATGAAAAAATCCATCACAAAAATCAGTATGGTCGAATCCTTAAAATCCCGCGACTGATTTTTACTTTTTTTTGAAGCATACCGCCTTTTGTCAAACGGCCCTTTCAGCCTTCGCTACGCTCATCACCCGCGACTGTGTCACGGGTGACAGGGGGCTTCCACGGCCGGCTAGGCGTATTTTGAAAACTGAAAAAGGATTTCGTAAAATAAAAATAAAGAAAAGTGGGGCTGCTTTAAAATTCGCTTGAATGCGCTCCCGCGGAGAACCTAAAAAGTGCTCCGGTGGAGCAAGCTCCAATGTCGCACTTTTTAGAACCTCCGCTCCGCGCATTCAAGCATGATTTTAAAATAGACTTTACTGTTCGTGTTACGAAAGGAATTTGTCTTTTTCAAAATCCGACGCGAAAGAGGGGGCATTTTGAATAGAAAAATTGATTTGAAATTCGCTTGAATGCGCTCCCGCGGAGAACCTAAAAAGTGCTCCGGTGGAGCAAGCTCCAATGTCGCACTTTTTAGAACCTCCGCTCCGCGCATTCAAGCATGATTTTAAAATAGACTTTACTGTTCGTGTTACGAAAGGAATTTGTCTTTTTCAAAATCCGACGCGAAAGAGGGGGCATTTTGAATAGAAAAATTGATTTGAAATTCGCTTGAATGCGCTCCCGCGGAGAACCTAAAAAGTGCTCCGGTGGAGCAAGCTCCAATGTCGCACTTTTTAGAACCTCCGCTCCGCGCATTCAAGCATGATTTTAAAATAGACTTTACTGTTCGTGTTACGAAAGGAATTTGTCTTTTTCAAAATCCGACGCGAAAGAG
>CAVJHV010000003.1:0-48656 GCA_963649315.1 Treponemataceae bacterium
ATGAAAATGCGACATTTTAAGTCTTTGTATTTCAAAGATTTAAAATTCGAAGGCACCTTTTAAAATTCACTTTTTAAGGTGCCATTTTTTTTTGCATCAAATCAGAATATAAATTCTTTGTTTCTTTGTGGATTATTTACGAAATTTATTCTATATTTATTAGCAATAGCATTGCCTACGGAGTAAAAAATGAGCGACGAAAACGACAAGCGCAAAAAAGACGACAAGGACGATCCTTACAACTTTTTTAAATTGTCCACAGACAACAAGGATGACAAAGATAAAAAAGGTCCTGGCAAACCAAAAAAAATGCCTTTCTGGGTTTTCCTTATAATTTTTATTGGAATAATTGTAATTTTCAACTTGCTTTTAACCCCTCACTCAAGCGGACAAGTAATCGACTATTCAACATTCAGAAGTTATGTTGAAAGTGGCAGAATCGTACGTGTAGAAATTGGGGAATCAACATTCACCGGTTACACAAAAGAAGCCACTTCCCAGGATGCCTCTACTTCTGTAATTTCACAGATTTTCAGTACATCCACATCAGAAGGCACCGTTTACAGGACAACAGGTGTTTTGATGCAAAGTTTCATTGACCTGCTGGATGCAAAAGGCGTTACTTACAAATTCATCACAAAATCAAATAACTACCTGCTGCAGCTTTTAATTCAGCTGGCAGTACCTATGCTTTTTCTTTTCCTTATTTACTTCTTTATTTTCCGCAGGATGGGCGGAGTTGGAGGCATGGGCAGCGTACTTGGCAACGGCAGCAAAAACAAGGCTGTTGACGAAGGCAAGGTAAAAACCCGCTTTGCTGATGTTGCCGGTGTTGATGAAGCAAAAGAAGAATTAATGGAAGTTGTAGACTTTCTTAAAAATCCTAAAAAATACACAGACATTGGTGGTAAAATTCCAAAGGGCGTTCTTTTGGTTGGACCTCCGGGAACAGGTAAAACTCTTCTTGCCCGCGCAGTTGCCGGTGAAGCAGGAGTTCCTTTCTTCAGAATTTCAGGTTCAGACTTTGTAGAAATGTTTGTTGGTGTGGGAGCCAGCCGTGTGCGAGACCTTTTTAAAACTGCCCGCGAAAAAGCTCCCTGCATCATCTTTATTGATGAAATTGATGCCATTGGTAAAAGCCGAGCCAACAGCCTTTCCAGCAACGATGAACGCGAACAGACATTAAACCAGCTGCTTGTAGAAATGGACGGATTCGACAACGAAAAAGGTCTTATTGTCCTTGCAGCAACAAACCGGTCAGACGTATTAGACCCAGCCCTTTTGCGCCCGGGCCGCTTTGACCGCCAGGTACCGGTTGAAAGACCAGACGTAAAAGGCCGTGAAGCCATTCTTAAAATTCACGCAAAAAATGTCAAAATGGAAGATGACGTTGATCTTAACTCAATTGCCCACGGAACATCAGGTTTTGCCGGTGCAGATTTAGCCAATGTCATTAACGAAGCAGCCCTTCTTGCCGTAAGAAACGGCCGCAAAAAAGTTGCCATGGAAGACTTGAACGAAGCCATAGACAAAGTAAGCATTGGTCTTAAAAAGAAAACACGCGGCGAAAATGCCAAGGAGCGCACTCTTGTAGCCTACCACGAAACAGGCCACGCCCTGGTAGGAGCCTTTACCCCAGACTATCCTCCTGTAAACAAAATTACAGTTGTGCCACGTTCCCACGGTGTTGGTGGCTTTACCCAGTACCGCGAACAGGAAGAAAGTTTCTTTAAGACACAAAAAGACATGCTCAACGAAATAGACACTTTGCTGGGTGGCCGCGCAGCTGAAGAAGTTATGCTGGGTGAAATTTCAACTGGCGCTTCAAATGACATTCAGCGGGCAACAGACATTGTACGTGACATGATTACGGTTTACGGAATGGGCAGCAAGTTTAAGAACATGACTCTAGGCAAACGTGGCGGCGGTTATGGCTCAGGTGAACCAACACTTGTACGCGAATTTTCCGAAGACACGCAAAAGTACATTGACCAGGAAATTTCTTCTACTATCGACGACCGCTACAAATATGTAGTAAAACTTTTGACCAGCAAAAAGCAGCTTTTGGACTTCATAGCCAAGCGCCTTATGGAAATAGAAACCATGGAAGGCAAAGAGTTCTACGAAATAATCAAAGCCGAAGAACACGCCAGCGAACTGGAAGAAAAAGCAAAAAAAACTACTAAACAAAAAAAAGCTCCTGCAAAAAAAAGCAGTGACAAATAAAAAGATCATCTCTAAAAAGAAAATCCCCGGGCTTTCAGTCTGGGGATTTTTTATTTTTTTTAACGAGATGCTCTTTTCTCTTAAAAAAATCAAGGAATATTTTTTACCAGCTTTACGATGTAAAGTTCCACATAGCGCTTGAGGGCCTCGTGATTCTGAATTTTCAAAAGGCTGGGCGTTTCCACCAAAGACTGGGCCAGGCTTTGAATGCGGTCAGCGTTAAAATTTTCAGCCTTTAATGTCCGCAAAACTTTCCGCATGTAATCGCGCACCAGAGAATTTACGTCTTCTGTAAGGTTGTCATAATTTTCCTTGCCAATCCGGTTATTCCATTCGTGACAGTAAGAAATCAATTCACGGCTTAAAGTTGAACTTTCCGGAACAAAAACTTTTTCTGCCACTCCGGCCGCCTTTCTAAGATCCTTCTTGCGGCTCAACTTTGGATCTGAATGATCGTTACGTTCAATTTCTTCGTCCTTAAGGCGCTCTTCTTCCACTTGCATTGCGTGAACTTTTTCACTGGCAGTTTTTTTTGCCTTTTTTGTTTTAGACTTCGGCTTGTGCAACAGCAAAGACATAAACCATATCACGATCGGCATTGAATACCAGAAAGGCAGTTTTATTTTCGCGTCAGAAAGAATTTCCTGGCGGCCCACCATCAAAAGTTCGCTGTAGGGAATAAGCTGGTTGTTGCGGTAAAGAGTAAGTTTTCCCGGCGTCTGGTCTTCATAAGAAAGCACTGGTAAAAATGCAGTGTTCAGCAAAGCATACAAAACCGGATCAGAAGCTTTTACTTCCCTTTGCAGGCAGCGCTCAAAAGCATTGTCATCTTTCATTTCAGGCAGCTGTTCAAAATTCACAAGGTAAGTTTGCCAGACACTTGTAAGGCTGGACCTGACAGTCGCCCTGGCGTCATGACACAGGCGAATCATAAGCGGCATAACCTTTTCTTTAAGAATAAAATAATCCTCGCCTTCATCAATGGCAAAAGTAAGCATATCCGGCAAATCATTTCCAACCGTATGCTGCATTTTATCTTTCAAATATTTTTTTAAGGAGTCCTCAGAATACTGCCCCAGCAAATCAATTCCATTAGGATCCTTAAATTTTGTGATGTCAGCATAAGTGTAATAGTAAGGCGGCTGCTGCAAAAGCATATCTAAATTTCTAAAAGCCGTTTCCTTTTGGATTCTGTGGGTGGAAGCCGTTTTGTAAAAAGAAATTGCCAGTTCAACAATAGCAACAGACTGCAAAATATTCGTATCTTCCAAAGTCAAATCTTTTGTCTTATTAAAATCCTGCTTAATAAAATGGAAAAATTGATTCCAGTAATAAAAACCTTCCCCCGTCTGCTTTAAAGCTTCCAGTGTGTCCATTGGCTTAGAACAGAATTTTGTAAAAAAGTTTTTTATGGAAAGTTCCTTGCCAGGATTAGAAATGGTAAGTTTTTTCAGATAATAATCGTGAACTTCTTCCTTGCTCAGCATGTCATGCAGTTTGTTTATGGCACATTCAATCAAAAAAGTAACCTTCACGCTGGAAGGAAAAAGAATGGGCGGAACCCTTTCGCTCAAAACCAGGGTCCACAAAGTTCTGTCATTCAATTCTTCTTTTTCCAGCCGCTGGAAAATAACATCAATGGCCTGCTTGCGGGTGACAACTTCATTAGGAACATGTTTAGGCAAATCCGTAGCATTAGGAAAAGGGATGCTAAGATTGCGCTGTATTTCTTCGTAACGTGAAGCACAATATTGAATCAAAAAAGACAAAACAAAAATATATTCCTTACCATTGTTTGTGTGGCTAATAGCAATTTGTTTTTCTTCCACCAGCTTGTCCAGCTCCTGCCTCAGGCGGTCACTTTTTGTCCCGACATAATCTGCCAGGTCAACATTTTCAGCCAGATGGTGCTGGGCGTAGCGCTTTATGTAACTGTCAAATTCGTCAAAATCCACAGTCGGCCTTTTTTGCTTAGAGGAATAAAATTTCAAAAGTGTCAAAATATTTGAAGTCGTAGCCATATCTTTCAAATTATAACTTAACTTTGTCCTAATTTCAATTTTTTTTGGGGCAGGCTCTTTTTTACAAAGCCCCTTCCCCACTTCGGTAACCCTCAAAGAAAAAAGTCCCGCAAATGGCGGCACTTTTTTCTTCCGCTTCGCTTGTTGAAACAAGCTTCGCGGGTGGTCCAGGGACGGCAGCAGCCTCTTTTTTTACAAACATTTTTTTAAGAAAGAAAATGCTTGTAAATATTTTTTCCAGAAAATCATTTTTTTACAGGGAAAGGTTAAAAAATATTTTTATCCTGTCCAGAAAATTGCCCATAAATAAGACTTGACAGAAAGAAAATTGCCATGTAAATTATACTATGTCAGACATACTACGACAGACGTTACATTGTCAGTCGTAGAAAAAAAATTAAAGGGGTACAAATGCTTTCAATCAGCTCCGATGTAATCCGAGGTTACAATGACACAATGATTTTATTTTTGCTCTTGGACGAAGCTTCATACGGCTACGAAATTTCCAGGCAGATAAAATCTTTAACCCAGGAAAAATACATCATCAAAGAAACAACCCTCTATTCAGCTTTTACCCGGCTGGAAGAAAACGGCTATATTGAATCATATTCGCAAATTGCAGAAAGCGGAAAGCGCCGCACGTATTACAGCATCACAGAAAAAGGCCGGGCTTATTACAAAGAAAAATGCGATGAATGGAAACTGACCCAGGAAGTCGTAGAAAAATTTATAAAAAAATAAAAGGCAATGCCAAAAGCACAAGGTGGCTAAAAAAGGAGGCACATTATGGAAATCATCAAAAATTATCTTGAAACAATGTTCAAAAACCTGCCTGCAACAAAAAAAGTTTTAAAGGCAAAGGCAGAACTTTTACAGATGATGGAAGACAAGTACGCAGAACTAATCAGCCAGGGCAAAAACGAAAACGAAGCCATCGGAACCGTAATTGCGGAATTCGGAAAGCTGGAAGACCTTGCCGAAGATTTAGGAATTGCAGAAGTCCTGCAGGGAAAAAACTCATCTCAAGAAAAGGCGGAAGGCACAGACCAGGCAGCAAAAGCAAATCAAAAAAAATCAACAGTAGAAAAAATCCTGAAAACCGCCTACTGGCCTTTTGTCACCCTCCTCTATTTTTTGATCAGTTTCCTTTCAAGCGCCTGGAAAGGTACATGGATTATCTGGCTGGTAGCAAGTCCAGTTTACGCCCTTTTAATGGCCCCATTTTCAGACAAGGAAGAGGAAGAAAAATCCAAAAAAACTGAAAATCAATAAAACCAGGGCTAAAGAAAAAGTGCCCCGGAAAAACAGTTGACAAAATAGAGGGCGGTTCAGCCATCCAATCGCCCCAAATCCGAAAAAAAATCCTCCACAGAAAAAAAAATTAAAAAAAATCACAATTTGTCTACATTCCTGATTTTTTTAAACAATTATATAAGTGACGCTTCCAAAAACAAGTGCACACTTTTGGGGCAAATAAAACCGTGGAGGAAATTATGAATTCACTTAACTCAATTATTATTGAAGGAAACATTACCCGTCAGCCAGAACTGAAAGATTTTGCTAACGGTGGCAAGGTTTGCACTTTGCCTATTGCTGTAAACCGTCGTTTTAAAACTGCAGATGGAAATTCGCAGGACGAGGTTTCGTATTTTGACATTGACACCTTTGGAAATCTTGCTGATGTTTGCGCAAAGTGGTGCCCTAAGGGAAGAGGCGTTCGTGTTGTTGGTCGCCTTAAGCAAAACCGCTGGACAGACACAGAGGGCAAGTCTCACAGCAAAGTAAAGGTCATTGCAGAACATGTTGAATTCAAGCCCTACTTTAAAAAGGAAGGCGAAGAAGGAAAAGTAGATGCTGAAAAGGAGGGCCCTGCATCAGCTTTTGCAGGGGACCCGCCTGCTACAAAAAAACAGAAACTTGCAATGTTGGCAGAAGCAGCCGCTGCTGCGGAAAAAGAAGTTGAAAATGGAGAAGTAGCTTTCTAAGCAAAAGGAAAGCCAAAGTAAATTTTCAATCTTCTGTAAAAATAAAAAAAGAAGAGAGGCTTTAGCTTTTGTACCTCCTAGCAAAAAAGGCCCCTTCTTTTTACGGGAGTCTCTAAAAATCAGATTTTTTTAGAGATTCCCTTATCCTTGGGTTTATTTTCCTGCATATAAACTCCTCTTGCCAGGTAGAGGCTGATTCTTTCTTTTTTGGTCAGCCTTTGCCTGGCGTCTTGCTTTTTCCTGGTAAGCTTCAATTTTTTCAGGATTGTAAAAACCGTCTTTCCAGTTAAAGCGGGAAGCCCCTTGTATGACTTCCTTTGACTGAATAATTTTTATCATATCACGGATGTCGCTTTTCAAAACCCTTGTTTTTGAAAAATCAATCAACTGGTGGGTAAAGCCTTTTGAATGCAGGGAATTCATTTTGTCTAAAAGTGAAAATGGCAATTCCGGCATAACAAAAGAACCGTCCACAGTAGAATTCACTTTAAAAGAAGAACCTTCTTTGTCAGAGAAAAAAGTAAAATCATAAGAAGAAGGCAATTTAAAGCGCATTCTAAAAAGCTGAGGATAAGCAAAAACCGTAAGCAGAACACGGTCCTTTTCACCCCTGGCGTAAAAAGTATCTTTTAAATTTTCTTCCGAATTTTCAAGAGGCGAAATGTAATTCATCACATTTTGATTTTCCAGAAAACTTACAGCCCAGCGGTTAAAGGTGTAAAGGTATGGACCTGCCAAAAGATTTACTTTTTTTCCTTTCAGCATGTTTATCTGGGCAAGATTATTTACAACAAAATTCGTCCACCCCTTTTCAATCAAGGCATTAAGAACTTCTTTTAAATGACCGACACTTCCTTCGGCCACAAAAGGATCCAGATTTAAAAAGAGCATTTTCTTTGGGTAAGGAAGAAGAGGCTTTTGTGGACTGTCCTTATTCAGTAAGTCATATTCGGTTTCTGAATTCAATTCAAGCAAAACTCTTACGGGGTGCAGGCCTTGAATCATGTGGGCATCCTGGATTGTAGAAACGCCAACATACAAGCCTTCCGGGAAAAATGCCATTTGATTTTTTTCTGCCACTGTCAAATCCAATACCGGCAGCTGGTCGTTAGACGGCTGTTTTCTAAAGCGGCTTAAATCCGAAGGAAGCACCCTCCTGTACCTTTTTGACATAGACTTTGTCTGCAAAAGATAAACTGAATCACCGCGGGTAAAGCCTTCCGGAACATCAATCCATTTGCGGCCCTGGTCGTCAGTCCTTACAACACGCACCTTGTGACTAAGGCGGCCTGTGTCATCGCTTTTGTGAAGGCGTATGCTGTCACCAGGATCCGGATCATAAGAACCGCCTTTTAAAAGCGCCATCTGTATGGAAGAAAAAACCTTTTCTTTTGACTTGTCTTTTTGACCTTTAACACTTTCCTTGCCACTTTCTTTTGGAGAAGAAATTTCATCGCTTGTTTCTTCCAGCAAAGCTTCTTTTTCTTCGTTCCGCATTTGTGACCGCAAAAGGTTTGTGTTAGCTTCATTTTTTTCGCTGGCAGACGCTTCCCTTAAATCAGCAATTTTTCCAAGGTAAATGCCAGTTCCACCAGCCTGATTAGGATTAAGAATTTTTTGACCGGCTTCTTCAATCCCCTGGGAAAGATTTTTAAAACCGTACCAGTAGTCAGTTTTGCTGCGGGCAAAATCTGTTGCCAGCATGCGCTTTCCTTCCGCAACGGCACCCTTTCTGTCTTCCTTGTAATGGTCAATTACATAGCGGTAAGCGGCAGTTACAGAACCAACATATTCTGCACTTTTCATTCTGCCTTCGATTTTAAAACTGTCAATCCCAGCGTCGCAAAGTTCCGGAATGTGATTTATAAGTTCCAGGTCGCATGGAGAAAAATAATACCCCTTTTCAATTCCACCCGGCACTTCTGCAGTGTAGTAGCGGCGGCATGCCTGAGTACACATTCCCCTGTTGGCACTTTTTCCGCCCAGGTAACTTGAAAAAAGACAAAGGCCGGATTCACTTACACAAAGAGCCCCATGCACAAACATTTCAAGTTCAGCATTCGTTGACTGCTTGATTTTTACAACTTCATCCAGCCCCAGTTCACGCGCCAGAACAACTCTTTTAAGGCCCTGCTTAGACAAAAGATTTGCAGCATCCGCACTTGCAACATTCATTTGCGTTGAAGCATGCAATTCCAGATTTGGAAAAAATTCCTGGCACATGCGGATTACTCCCAAATCCTGAACAATAAGGGCATCCGGTCCAATTTTATTTAAATATGAAAGAAAGCGGTAAAGCCTTTCCGTTTCATTTTCCTGACAAACAGTATTTACGGTAACATAAATTTTTTTGCCCAGACGGTGGCATGAAGAAACCGCAGCTTCAAACTGATTCCATGCAAAGTTGGAACTTCTTAAGCGGGCATTAAAACTTTTTAAGCCCAGGTAAACTGCATCTGCACCTTCGCCAATGGCAGCGTCAAGAGCTTCAATATTTCCAGCAGGAGATAATAATTCGGTCATGCCCCAATTTTAACATTTTGCCGCCACTTTCGCAAATGGCTTTTCGAATTAGCTTTTTAAAATGCAAGTCTTTTTCTTTTTTTTGAAGAATACCTTTTTCCTAACCGTCCTTCCGCAACTCGCTGCCGCTCGGTCGTCCCATGCGGGCCGACTGCTTCGCATTGCTACAGGGCGGACTAAGCCGTCTTTTCCTTTCGGCAGCCCCCTTTCAAAAAAGTGCAGTTTCTTTTGGATTGCGCCTTTCGAAAACAAAAAAATCTTCGCTTTACGAATTGCACCTTTCGTAAACAGCCGCCTTTTCCCAGCCAAAATTTCTTTCAATATTTGACAGCGGATAGATTTTTGCGTATTATTTCAAGCATGGCAAAAGAGAATTTTTTCTTGAATTTATTCGCGTCTATTTTTGGCAGTAAAGATCCAGAAGCTGCAAAAAAGCGACTTTTAAAAAACATTTCAAAGACTCTTTCAAAATCCAAATTTCATTTTTATAAATTTGCCAGTCACGAAATAGATCCCTCTTTTGCAAAATATTTTTACGAAATTTACAAGGTCATTTCGCCTGCCCAGGCCATGTTTGAAAGCACAAGTCCAAATGCTTTAAAAAACATTGTCCTTAATTCCGCAATGACGGATCAGCAAAAGGAACTTGCAGACTCTTTTACAAAAGAAAATCTTTTAAAAGAAGCCCAGGGCAAAAAAGTCGAAGAATACGTTGAAGAAGTTTACAACCGCCTACAGAATTTGACGGCTCAGTTTAATGAAGAAAAAATAATAAAAATCGACATGCTTTACACAAAGCTGATTCTTTTTAAGAATTTCATTCAGTTTGATTATTATTTTATGTTAAAGAAATTTGACGCTTCTTTAAGGGAAAGAAATTTTACTTCAAACCCAAGATTTCAAACCATCAACGGAACTTACATTCTTGAAGATATAAAAAATTTCATTTCTGTAGCATGGCCCCTTCCTTTAGACTGGGACTGGGAGGACATGTTCAAGCTGGTAAAATCCATCAAGGGAGTAGAACCTCTTGCTTACGGAACATGGAAAAAAATCTTAAACAGAATTAAAAATATGCGGGACAAAGAAGCCCTTGAAATGATGATCCAGCTTATTTCAGAAGATCCTTCTTACAAGGTAACTCTTTCTGCGGAAGAATATCACATTGGGGATGATTATTTTTCTTCATTAAACAAGCAGGTGGATGAAGCTGTTGAAGAAATAAAAAAGAAACAGGCCGCAAACAAAGTAGAAGGAATTGCTTCACAGATTTTTGGTGAAGGTGCCGTTACTCATTTAAAATATTACACAATAAACGAATCAGATATTTTTGAAAGAAAAAATCTTGGTTCATACATGTACTGCGAACCTTTGGGCTATGTAAAAACATTTTTGATTAATTACGTAAAAAAAGAAATTCGCGAACTGTCAGACATTATTCTTGTGCGCGGTGACTGGTCTAATCCGCAGGTGTCAAAACCAATGAGCGAAGCATACCACCAGCTTTTGGAAATTTCAGAAAAAATTACCCAGTTAGATGAAGGCCTTAGCGAACACAGCAACCTGGGAATGAAGTTAAAGACTCTTTTGCCACGCTCAGAGCGCGACAGGGAATCCAGAAATATTATTCAAACAACATTGCGCGACATTAACAACGCTGCTGCAACAATGATTATGAGGACAAACCAGCATTTAATCACCTATGCCAGAAATTTAAAAATGGCTCTGGAAGATTTAGTCAAATATCCAAAGAGCGAACTTGTTTTAAACTGGCGCGACCTTGATAAATTTGCAGAAGGAAATTTAAAAAGAATGTGCGTAGATGCTTACAAAAAAATTTATCTTTTAGTTCAGCTTTTGCAGAATTTCCCTGTTCAAATTGACGAAGGCTAAAAGAAAATTTTAAGGACAAAGAAATGACTTGCACTTGCAGCCTTAGGGTACGCTCTTACGAATGTGACAGTTACAATCACGTGAACAATGCAAACTATTTAAATTATCTTGAATACGGCCGCCTGGAATTTTTAAGACAAGTCGGTTTCAATTACAAAAATTTTGTCGCAGCCGGCTACTACATTTATGTTACCCACGTAGACATTTTTTACAAAGCTTCCGCCCTCTTAGACGACACTCTTTTTATAGACACAACCCCTGTAAAAATGGGCGCTGTCCGTGGCGTTTTTCACCAGGTGATCAGAAAAGAAGACGGCACCATCTGTTCCATGGCAGACGTTACCTGGGCCTGCGTAAACAAAGATGGCCTACCCTGCCGCGTCCCAGCCGACCACTTAGTGCCAGGCCTTATTCCCGAAGAAAAAGACGCAGATAAAATAAATCCCAAGCACAGATTTTAAATTTTAAAAGCATACCCTCTTTTGTTAAACGGTCCTTGCGTGGCTCGGCTATCCGCCTCGGTGCTGCGCACTTTGCCTTCGGCAAACCACTCCACGACCGGCTAGGCGAATTTGGAAAAAGACAAACTTTTTTCAAAACAAAAACAATAGAGGGAGCCTTTAAAAAATGCAACTTTAGAGACAACTATAAAAATTCGAAGGCACCTCTAAAAAAGTATTGAAAATGATTTTTTAGAGATGCCCTAAAATCTTTTTTTAAACCTGCATAGCAATTTTTTAGCGAAGCCTGACTTAAGTGCTTTACGAAAAGTGTAATTCTATTTGAAAAAGGCATAGCCGGCCCTGGCGCCATGCGAAGCAGTTGCCTGAGCAAAGCGAAGGCAACCGAACGTTAGTGAGTGGCAGAAGGGCCGTTTAACAAAAGGCGGGATGCTTCAGAAAAAAATCAAAAGGGAAAATGCGGTTGACATTAAAAAATCTATCTGCTAAAGTTTTTGCGTTATGAAAAACACAACCCGTTGGGCACAGACAATTAAACTTTCTACGCTGGCTTACCTTTACCAAGGCTTGAGCTGTTTTTTTGTGCCTGCGGAAATTTCAAAAGTGCTTTAGTTGACTGGAAATTTAAATGGCAAACAGAGGCTTTCCGCGTTGGGCGTGAAGGCCTTTTTTTATTGTAAAAATCACAGAATTTTCTGGAGGATAAAATGACTTTATTTGAGGATTTAAAATGGCGCGGTTTAATAAAAGACGTTGCCGGTGAGGAAACCGAACTGCAAAAGATTTTGGACGGAAAGCCTTTTTCTTTTTACTGGGGAACAGACCCGACAGCGGACAGTTTGCATCTGGGCCACTACTCTTCACTTTGTATGGCAAAGAGACTGGCTCATGCGGGGCACCATCCGGTGCTTTTGTGTGGCGGTGCTACTGGCCGTATTGGAGATCCACGCCCAAGTGCTGAACGCGAAATCATCAGCGACGAAAGTGTAAACCACAACATTCAGGGCATCCGCGCCCAGGTAAGTGCTTTGGTTCCTGGCGCTGAACTGGTTGACAATTACGACTGGTTAAAGGATTACACTTTTTTAAATTTTCTGCGTGACATTGGAAAGTACATCAATGTAAATTACATGCTGGCAAAAGATATTATTCAGCGCCGTCTGGAAACCGGAATTACTTATGCGGAATTTTCTTACATGCTTATGCAGGGTTATGACTTTCTGCATTTGTACCAGACAAAAAATTGTATTATGCAGGTGGCTGGTTCTGACCAGTGGGGCAACATTACAACTGGCGCTGACTTGATTAGAAAAATTCTTGACAAGCCGGCTTACGCTTTTACAATGCCTTTGATTCTTGATCCGACTGGAAAAAAATTCGGTAAGTCTGAAGGCAATGCCCTCTGGCTGGACAAGTCAAAAACAAGTCCTTATGAAATTTATCAGTATCTGATTAATTCTGATGATTCAAAGGTGCTTGAATATCTGAAGGTTTTCACTTTCCTTTCAAGGGAAGAAATTGAAGATGTTTACAAAAAGCAGCAGGAAAATCCGGAAAGCCGCATTGCTCAAAAAACTTTGGCTTATGAAGTTGTAAAGGATATTCACGGAAAAGATGAAGCAGATAATGCCGTCCTTGTAAGCCAGAAACTTTTTGCCGGAGATTTTTCTGGTCTTTCCGTTTCTGACATTATGTCTGGCATGAAGGGAGTTCCGACTTTTAAATACAGCCAGGAAGTTAACCTTGTTGATTTTCTTTCCAACAATCAAATTGCTTCTTCAAAAAGAGAGGCCCGCGAATTTATAAAAAATAATGCTGTTTCCATTAACGGCCAGATTTTTAATGATGAAAATAAAATAATTACAAAAGACCTTGCCCTGGAAGGAAAAATTATCATTGTCCGCAGGGGTAAGAAAAAATATTTTATTGCGGAAATTTGATTTTTGTTTGGGTGATGATACTTTGCGAATGGCGCTTTTTGTTTGCCAAAAGTTGCTTTTGTAAACAGGTGGCGCTTTGCGAATGGCGCTTTTCGTAAACACGAGGCGCTTTTTGTTTGCCAAAAGTTGCTTTTGTAAACAGGTGGCGCTTTGCGAATGGCGCTTTTCGTAAACACGAGGCGCTTTTTGTTTGCCAAAAGTTGCTTTTGTAAACAGGTGGCGCTTTGCGAATGGCGCTTTTCGTAAACACGAGGCGCTTTTTGTTTGCCAAAAGTTGCTTTTGTAAACAGGTGGCGCTTTGCGAATGGCGCTTTTCGTAAACACGAGGCGTCTTTTGCTTAGCACTTGCCACATTTTTCAAACAAAGACGCCTTTTGTTTAACATTCACTCCGCCCCCAGACAAGCCGCTCCTGCACTGGTGCCAATTCTTTCGGCGCCAGCTTCAATCATTGCGTTAAAGTCTGCCGCACACCTGATTCCACCAGCCGCTTTAACTTTCACATCGCTGCCTTCAAGAGTCTTTTTCATCAATTTTACGTCAGACACCGTAGCACCTGCTTTTGAAAAACCAGTACTTGTTTTTGCAAAATCGGCGCCAGCTGAAGCAATATCCTTGCAGGCACGATTTTTTTCTTCGTCCGTCAAAAGGCAAGTTTCAATTATCACTTTAAGAGTGTGACTGCCAGCTGCCATTTTTACCTGGCGAATTTCGTCAATCACATAAGAATCATTTTTATCTTTCAGCTGACCAATATTTATGACCATATCAATTTCGTCAGCCCCTTTAGCAATGGCATCCTGAGTTTCAAAAACTTTTACGGCCGTCGTATTTGCACCAAGCGGAAATCCTATCACGCACGCAGCCATAACATTTGTGCCAGAAAGTTTTTCCTTTACTAAAGAAATCCAGCAGGGGTTTACCATCACAGTGGCAAAATCATTTTTAACAGCCTGTTCACATAATTTTTCAATTTCACTTTTTTTTGCGTCTGCCCTTAAAAGAGTGTGATCAATATATTTAGAAAGTTTCATCTTTTCCTCCAAAAAAATCTTTAGAACTGCCCCTTATCCAAAGATTAAAATTCAACAAACGTCGCCACAGTTTTTCCAGAATCCTTCTTGCTCTGGTAAACCGCAGCATCAACCCTTCTATAAAGTTTTTGAAATTCGATTCTATTTTTTTCAGGAACAAGTCCCACACCAATGCTGGCATAAACCGGGGTATCATCAATTTCCGCAATATTCAAATTTTCAAGCCTTGTGGAAAACCGCTTTATCAAACTTTCAGCAACTTCCCTTTTACTGTTGCCCGAAATAAAAATAGCAAACTCGTCGCCACCCAAACGGAACTTGATGTCATTACCACGGAAAACTTCTTTAATGGCCCTGGCAAATTCAATAATCACCTTGTCACCAGTTGAATGGCCAAAAGTATCATTAAAAATTTTAAAATGATTTATATCCATGATTATAAAAATTCCGCCCTCATGTTTTGCCAGTTCAGCTATTGTTTTATTTTGCCCGCTTATCCTGTTTAAAAGCCCGGTCATCTGATCCGTTTCAGACAAATAAATAAGGGAAACCCTTTCCCTTTCAGCCTTTACCGTTGCGTCAATATTTTTCAAGGAAACAATAATGGTTTCGTCCTGATCATATTCCTTTTGCAGGCGGATAAAATGGAACTGATAATAGTGCAGCACATTTCCACTTATGCCACGATAAGAATAAAGATATTCCTTATTTTCAGAAAGCCTGTCTTTTACAAAATCAAGGTTCAGACTTTTTAAAGAAGCTTCCACGTCTTCAGCATAAACTTTTTCTTTAACATAGCTGGTCATCATTTCGTCATAAGAATAAGTCTGAGGATTTTCACATCCTTCCACCTCAAGATTTGCAGCCCCCCTTAACTTGATGATTACGACGCTTCTTTCCTTTACATTCACTTTGTAAACATTCAAATAGTTGCTGCTCAAAGCTTCAACAATTTTCCACTGTTCCACAAGACGCTTTTGCGAATCTTTTTTATCCTGAATATCTGTAAAAAGACCAACAAATTTTTCCGGAGAAAAATCTTCCCGTCTGGAAAGGCAGCCCAACATGTGAAACCATCTTAAACCTTTAGTCTTTGTGTAAAGCCTGTACTCCACGTCAAAAGATTTTTTGTCTTTTGCATTTTTTACACAATCCCAGTAAGCATTTAAAACACGATTCTTGTCACCTTCATAAATTAAATTTGTCCAGCTTTCAAATTCATCCGGAAAATCTTCGCTGCTTTTATAACCCAGCATGTTGCGAAATGACTGGCTGTAAAAAGAAGAAAGCATTTTTGAATCCTTATCAAAAGTCATTCCCCATGAACCAGAACCCAAAGCTTCATAAATCAATTCCATTGACATAAAATCCGCTTCGTATTGCTTTAACTTCATTTCGTTGGAAACTTTATCAATTTGACTTTTAACCAAAGCATCCACGCTTCTAAAAGCCATCACAAATTCATCCGTGCAACTGTCAGCAAAAATAATTTGATGAAAATTTGTTGTACCGTCTTCGTTAAGGCGGGTAAAATTTACAGTATATGTTTCTTCTTCCTTTATGCGCTGGCTGACCAAACCAGGAATTGTTTCCATTAAGATTTTTTCCCTTTCATGGGACAGGACATACTTGTTCACGTAAGCAACCATGCCCCTGCTGTAGTCAGAAAGTTCCTGCAGCATGTCAACTGCACTTTTTATTGCCAGGGTATCCGTGCTTTTAAAAAGATGCATAGACCAGTCATTTTTGTTCACCAGCCAGATGGAATAAAAATCCTTCATCAAAGCTTCAATCACAGAATGACTGACATCCGCTTTTTTCTGCGCAAGAGCCGCCTGCTTTTTCGAAAAAGATTCACCTGTCAAATCCAGAGCGCTGCACAAAGCAATCACTTGATTCGATTTTTTATCTTTTTGCAAAAGCATGGTGTGTTGAATTTTATGAACTAAATTATCTTCGTTAGAAAAAACAGAATATTCAAAAGACAAGTTAAAATTATTTTTTTCAAATTCAGAAATCAAATGTTCCTGGTTAAAATAATGAATATATTCTTCGCGCGATTTTTTATCTTCAATTCTAAGCCCGGTCTTTTCCGCAAAAAGTGCAAGCGGACACGGCAAAGTCAGGCCCAGTCGCTTAAACAAAGCAAAAGGCTTCCCCTCGCTGTAATCAAAAATTTCATCCTCCAACTGTCCCCGAGTCACGTTAAAATTGTAAAGACGCACCACGCGGCTGCTCGCTTGAAAATCAACACTCATTTTTAAAGTTTACCACTTCTAAAAAAATTCCTCAACTTAAGATTTTTATTTGGATTTTTATTTTGAAGCACACCGCCTTTTGTTAAACGGCCCTTGCAGCCTTCGCTAGCGCTCATCACACGCGTCTTTCGCCGCGTGTGACTACGGGCTTTCACGGCCGGCTAGGCTGCTTTCAGAAGCAACACTTCTTTCGCAAAAAAACAGACTGCATCACTGGAACGATGATTATATTTTTCAATTGCACATCCATCTTTTTCGCAAAAAATAAAAACCGCAGTCTAATTTCCACAATCCCCACAAGAAAAAAACTAAAACCAAACTGTCAAGTTTTTCCTTTATTTTTCACCCCTTTACAAAAAATAAAAGTGGCGTCACAATTTGTGCATGAATTATTACGTTGATGCGAATGCTAGGGAAAATGGGGACGGGTCTTTAGAAAGGCCTTTTTTGAAAATTCAGCAGGCTGCTGATATTGCAGTTGCCGGGGACAATGTTTTTGTTGCACCGGGACTTTACCGGGAAGCGGTAAATCCAAAACACAAAGGCTTAAAGGGAAAGCCTGTTTCTTACATCAGCAGTGAAAAAAATCAAGCCCACATAAGCGGGGCGGAACTTTTAAAAAACTGGCAGCATCTTGAAGGCAATGTTTATTTTACCAGCGTGCCGAATTCTTTTTTTGGTGATTTTAATCCATACACAGAAATGGTGAGCGGCGACTGGTTTATTGCATACATGAAAGCAAACCTGGGGGACATTTTCTTAAACGAAAAATCTCTTTATCAAGTGCAAAGTCTTGAAGAAGTAAAAAATCCTGTAAAGTCAAAGTCTTCATGGGATGCGGATTTTTCACTTTATGTCTGGTACACAGAACAGGACAGGAAAAATGACTCAACAGTATTTTACGCAAATTTCCAGGGAAGAAATCCTAACCAGGAAAATGTAGAATTTTCCGTAAGAAAAAACTGCTTTTATCCGGAAGAAGAAGGAATCAATTACATCACGTTGAGCGGTTTTAAAATTTCACAGGCGGCCAGTCAGTGGGCACCGCCAACCGCTTACCAGGAAGGAATTGTCGGACCCCACTGGTCAAAGGGCTGGATTATAGAAGACTGCGAAATTTATGAAGCAAAATGTTCTGGCATTTCACTGGGCAAATACAGGCAAAAAGCTAATGACAACAAATGGCTCAAGTGGAAATACAAAGATGGCACTCAAACTGAACGCGACTGCATTTGCCAGGCCCAAATTGAAGGCTGGTCAAAAGAAAAAATCGGTTCCCACATAATCCGCAGGTGCAACATTCACGACTGCGGTCAAACAGGAATTGTTGGCCACTTGGGCGGAGTTTTTTCCGTAATCGAAGACAACCACATTCACCACATTAACAACAAGCAAAATCTTGCAGGAGCAGAAATTGGCGGTATAAAAATGCATGCCGCAATCGATGTAATTTTCAGGCGAAACCACATTCACCACTGCACCAGAGGCCTGTGGCTGGACTGGCAGGCCCAGGGCACCCGTGTAAGCCAGAACTTTTTTCATGACAACACCCTTCCTTTTGACTACTTGATGTGCGATCAAGCCATGGGCGGCTATGGTGAAGACATTTTCATTGAAGTGTCACACGGTCCAACCCTGCTGGACAACAACATTCTTTTATCTGACAGGTCTGTAAAACTTGCCACACAGGGTGTCGCTCTTGTTCACAATTTAATTGGCGGCAGTTTATGTGCAGTAGGGCGCGGTACAAACAACGGCCCAAAAAATTCTGCCCGCTACACGCCATACCATTTTGCCCACCGCACAGAGGTGGCCGGTTTTATGACAATTCTTCACGGGGACTGCAAATTCTTTAACAACGTTTTTTTCCAGAAAGAACTGCGCCCCTTCCTCAAAAAAATTCAAGATCAGACAAAAAACAATGACTGGGATGACAACTGCGTAGAAGCAGGAACTTTTCCTTACGACGATTACAAAAGTTTTGAAGAATGGAAAAAACTTTTTGAAGGATACTGTGGCATGGGATCCCCGGGCAGCGACCGCTACTACACATCGTTGCCAGTCTGGGCAAAGGGCAACGCTTACTTTAACGGCGCCCGTCCCATGAAAAAAGAAAGTGACGCTTTTGTAGACAATAAAAACAAAATTTATTTTGACTGGCAATGTGACAGCCAGGGAAAAATTTCTTTTAAAACAAATTTAAATGATTTTATAAAAGAAATAAAATGCCCTCTTTTAAAAACAGATGACATTCCAATGGCCTTTGAAAGCGAAGAAAAATACGAAAACCCGGATGCCAGCCCCATCATTTTCGATCAGGATTATTACGGAAAGAAAAGAAACAAGGTTGTAAAGCCAGGTCCTTTCGCCTAATTCTTTCACTTTCCGAAAGCAGCCTAGCCGGCCGTGAAAGCCCGTAGTCACACGCGGCAAAAGACGCGTGTGATGAGCGCTAGCGAAGGCTGCAAGGGCCGTTTAACAAAAGGCGGCATGCTTCAAAAAATTAAAATTTTATTCAACCTTAAACTTGCTGATCAATTCGTTGATGTTGTCAACGGCGTCTTTTGTTTTAAGTGAAAGGTCGGAAACATTTTGCGTTGCCTGACTGATTTGCTGGGAACCGGCTGCCATTTCATCCATGCTGTCCAAAACAGTTGTAGAAATTGTATTCACAGAAGTCATGTCTTTTTCAATTCCGGTAATTCCGCTGGCCAGAGATTTTGCACTGTCATCAACCAGGGCAGATTCATTTTTCATGTCTGTGAGCGATTCCAAAATCTGAGAGGAACCAGTTGTCTGTTCTTCCATTGCATTTGAAATCTGGCTTACAAGAGGGTCAACGACTGTTACCTGACTGTCAATGTTTTCAAAACTTTCCTGCGACAGTGAAGAAAGGCGGCCACCTTCTGTAATCAAATCGGTGATGTCTTTAATGTTGTCGTCAATAGACTGAGCCTGACTGCTGGAATCTTCTGCAAGTTTACGAATTTCGTCAGCAACAACCGCGAATCCCTTTCCGGCTTCACCTGCGTGGGCTGATTCAATCATTGCATTCATGGCCAGAAGGTTTGTCTGGGAAGCAATTGATTTAATTGTATTGTTTGCGTCAATCAAAACGCGGGACTTTTCTTCCACCTGCTTAATCAATTCCGAGGTTGACTTAACGTTTCCGGCTCCTTCCTGAATAACCTTTTTAAGGCCTGCGAAAGAATCTGCCATTTGCTCTGCGGATTTAGAAACCGAATGAATGTTTCCAATCATTTGTTCAATGGCAGCAGAAGATTCTGTAATGTCTGCGGCTTGTGCCACAATGTTGTCTTCAAGTTTTTTCATCTGACTGTTGGAATTTGTAATAATGTCATTTGTGTTTCCAACAGCATCTACTTGATTTCTGGACTGATTTTTTACAGATTCAATGTTTGCCATAATCTGAGCTGTAGCGCTTGCCGTTTCCTGGGAACTTGCCCCCAGTTCGTTTACAATGTCATTTACTTCCCTCAGCTTTGCAAAAATACTTTTCATCAAGTGCTGGAGCATTTCAATAAATTTGTTTACGCCTTTTGTAAGGTCTGTAATTTCATCATCGTTTCTTTCCTTCAAGCGGTAAGTCAAATCTGCTTCGCCCGAAGAAAGGCCTTCTATGGCAAGACTTGTTTTTTTGAGAGGCCTGATTACGAATTTGAAAATGTATATGTTAAGGATGGCTGCAAGAATAATTGTAGAAATAATTTGTGCCCAGAAAATTACAGCGTAAATCTGAGAGGTGGCCTGCTTCATTGCCTCAAAGTTTTCACCTACGAACAAAGAAATATTGTTTTCGTCCCCCAGTGGCCAGTAGTATGCAAAATATTCATCATTACCAAAGTGAACAATATCCAGATAATCCTGACCAGCCTTCACTTTGTCGTAAACGGCAGCATCAATTTTTTCATTTTTTCTGTCAGCCAGGCTTGAATAGGCAACTTTATCTTCTTTTATGATGGAAAATTCACAGCCAACTTCTTTTGAAAAGCGCTGCACAAATTCGTCAGTGGAAAGTTCTGCAGAAACTTCAATGGCCGCAATAATTTTACTGTTGTAGTAAACTGGTTTTACGCTGCTGGCAAAAAGGCGGCCGTCTTTCCAGAAGATTCCGTCATATGTTTTGCCAGAAAGGGCTTCTTTGATTTTATAATTTGCCAGAGTGTTTCTTGCATATTTTGCGGGTGTAATCAATTTTGAATCCAAACCAAAAATTGCAAAATGTTCAACATTCACACTGTCAATGATTTTCTTATAGATTATGTCAGCAATGGCATCGTCTGTGCTGCCTTCATAATGGTCAATATAAAATTTTGAAAGTTCATCTGCCAGTTTTGAAGAATTTTCAACTTCAGCTTCAATAAGAAGTTTGGCAACATTTTTATCATTAGTAAGTCTGTCCTCATAATTTGAGTGCCAGTTTTTTCTTACAACTTTAACTGCCAAAGTTACAAGAATAACTGATGAAAGACACATAAAAGCCACAACCGGCACCAGCGCTTTCATCATAATAGATCTAAATCTAAACTTCATAGTTAACCTCTGCTCACATTCTATTAATCTGCTGCAATTAAGTCAAACAAGTATTTTCAAAAAGGACAGTTGCAAAGGGATTTTTAATTTTTCCAAGGATTTTACCAGCGCTTAACCTTTCACTTATTGAAAACCTGGGAAAAAAGTGAAATAATGGTTTTCCAGTAGAGATTTCAAAGCTGTCTCTGAGGATTGCATTTTTTAGAGACTCCATAAAGTAAGAAAGTAAAGATATTCAATTAAGAAAGTTTTTGTTTTTTAAGGGGACAAAACTTGAATTTTCAAGATGAATTAGTTCTTATGAGGTTTAATTTTACACTGGTATATTCAGTGGTAAGCCTCCTTTGCATATTTGTACTTTTACTCATTGCCTTTAAGGAAAAATTTTCTTCCATCTATACTATTGCCAGGGTTTACAGCATACGCCTTGCTTCATGCGCCATTTTTCTTGTTACAGTAGACACCTTGTACCAGTGGCTGGAATCTGGATTTTTGCCGCAAAGTCTTTTAGCCTTTAAAATTGTAGACACCCTTTTCTTTTGTTTTGACGCAATTATTTACCTTTATATGTTCCTGTATTTTGAATACAGCCTGGGTTACATTCATACCAAAAAAACGAAATTCTTCTATTCTATACCTTTTATTTTTACAATTGCCCTTGAAATCATCAACATGAAATATTCTTTCCTTTACCATTTCGAATGGGATGCAGCCCACAAGGTCTATAAATACGTAAGGGACAAATATTTTATTCTGGGCCGCCTTATTCCATTTGGTTACCTTTTAGGCCAGCCAAGTGTCCGCATGATTATTTATCTTATTCAAAAAAGAAAGGGCAAAGAAGTAGAACTGAAAAGCCTGCCTTCCATAATGTGCCTGGCATACACAATCGCCCTTGCCGCATATTTTAACACAGCCATTTCAGCCCTGCCGCTTTACACGGTAATTCTTTCATTTGGATTTTTCCTGTTTTACCAAAACGAAATTGAAAACCTTATGTCCCAGGATCCTCTTACCCGCATTTCAAACCGCAGGGAATTGAATTTTGCCATAAAAAGACAGATTGCATCTTTTAAACATCTGGAAAACGCAAACCTTTACCTGGTTTCCATTGACGCTAACGACTTTAAGCAGATAAATGACAAATACGGTCATGACATAGGAGATTCCACATTAAGGGCTATTGCAGACGGCATGAAGCGCACGCTGGGAAATTACCGCGAAAACAAAAGTTCCCTTTACCGCTTTGGTGGCGATGAATTTTCAATTCTTTTACAGGCAAAAGACGATGGCACCGTTAAAAATATAATGGAAGAAGTAAACAAAAATGTCATTTTCTTTACCAGCCGCAACGATGCTGACTACACAGTGTCCATTTCTTACGGCATAGCCCGCTACCAGGAAGGCATGACAAAACTGGACTTCTTAAAAAAAGCAGACACCGCCCTTTACGAAAACAAAAGAAGCTACCATAAAAGCCCAAATTAAATTTTTTTATTTTATGGGCGAATCCATATTTTCTGTCTGTGCCAGAAAATATGGACCGGGCTTTCCAGGCTTCCGCTTTCGCTCCATTCCTGCGCAGACAGTCCCTGTCTGCGCAGGAACTGCTTCGCAGGCCTTCCAATCCCTTTCGCAGTCATCCATAAAAGGTCAGCCAGGAATTTCTGCATCACCCGGGCGGATGAAAATATAAAAGCAGCCTTCTCCATATATTTTTCCAGCAAGGAAGGATAGTCAAAATAGCACTCAAGAATCATTTTGCTTTTGTCAATTACAAAATCAAATGAATAAAGTTCTTGACCAGAAGAAGTAAGCCCTATTTCATGTTTTTCCTTTAGCAGCATGTCACAAATTTTATCTTCCTCCGTAAGATTAAAGCCCTGCCTGGAATTTTCGAAATCATCATAAAAATAAGGGAGCCTCTAAAAATTGCAATTTTTAGAGGCTCCCCATTACAACTTCATTATCCTTAATTCTATACCGGTATTTTTTTTACATGCAAGAAATTTGTTTTAGGCAAAAATTGTCCACTTCCAATATTACATCTTGAAACAAATTTTTAAATGCATTATAGTCTTGATACTTAATTATTGGGCGATTAGCTCAGCTGGTAGAGCAACAGACTCTTAATCTGTGGGTCGGGAGTTCGATCCTCCCATCGCTCAGGAAGCAGTACCGTGGGGTGCTGCTTTTTTTTTATGGGTGAATGTTTTTTTAGACGCTTTTGGAATTTTGCGTAAGGGATTGGAGGGGGCAGCCGCAGGCTGCTTCCGTAGCGAAGCCTTCAGGCTGAGCGGAGGAATGAAGCGGACAGCGGAACCCCGCAAAGCCCGGCCCGGAGTGAGCGAAAGCGAACGCAGGGATACGCCCGGAAAAAAATCAAAAAAAATCTGTCTTGTCTCATGTAAAAAAATCCAATAAAATGGCGTGCAAAGAAATAAGGAGTTTCTATGAAAAAATCTTTAATGGCAATTTTTGCTTCTCTTATGGTTTTTGCTACACTGGGCTGCAGCAAAAAATCTTCAGGCGAAAAAACTTTCACTTTGGGTCTGGACGCTTCTTTCCCACCGATGGGTTACACAGAAGCTGACGGAACAATTGTTGGTTATGACATTGACCTGGCAAAGGAAGTTTGCAGACGCTTGGGTTACAAGTTTGTGGCTAAGCCTATCAACTGGGATTCAAAGGAATTGGAACTTTCTTCTGGCAGCATTGACTGCATTTGGAATGGTTTTACAATTACTGACGAACGCATTGAAGCTATGTCTTTTACACAGGCTTATTTGAATAATGATCAGGTTCTGGTTGTAAAGGAAGACAGCGACATTTATTCACTTGCAGATGCAGCTGGTAAAAAGGTTGGCTGCCAGTCTGGTTCAAGTGCAGAAAATGCAATCAATGACACTCCGGATTTTAAGGATGCAGTAACTGTAACTTACTATGAAGAAAATCTTACTGCTTTAACAGATCTTGAAGTTGGCGGAGTTGATGCTGTTGTTATGGACAGCGTTGTTGCAATTTATACAATCACTACTTCTAAAAAGCCTTTGCGCCTTGTAGATGAAGTTCTTGCAAAAGAAGGTTACGGCATTGGTTTTAGAAAGGACGATGATGGTGCAAAACTTCGCGACTCTGTCTGGAATACACTTTTGGAAATGGCAGCTGATGGAACTGTTGCTAAAATTTCCAACAAGTGGTTTGGAAGCGATGTTTCTGTAATCGGAAAATAATTTTTTACATGCAGCGCCTGAGTCTGCTTTGGCGCTGCTTTTTTTTGCAATGCCGCTTTTGCAGACTCAGGGCGGCAAATCCACAAAAATAAATGACAGCTTTTTTTGATAAATATGGCGTAATGCTAAAATCTATGCTTTCTGGTACCGGAACCACGGTAAGCATTTTTTTCTTTACATTAATTTTTTCTATTCCTCTGGCTTTGGTCGTAGCCTTGGGGCGAATGTCAAAAAACAAATTTCTTTCGCAGTTAACAAATATTTTTCTTTTAATCATCCGTGGCACACCTCTTATGCTTCAGCTTTTGATTGTTTATTTTGTGCCAAAATTAATTGCAGTGAAAATTTTTAAAACAACAATTTCCTGGTCTTCATATCTTGCGGCTATTGTTGCTTTTGCCATAAATTACGCAGCCTACTTTGCAGAAATTTACAGGGGCGGAATGGAAGCAATTCCAAAGGGCCAGTACGAAGCCAGCAAAGTTTTGGGATACACAAAGGGTAAAACCTTTTTTAAAATAATTTTACCTCAGCTGATAAAACGAATTGTTCCTGCCATGGGCAACGAAGTTATCACTTTGGTAAAGGACACTTCTCTTGTAACCATTTTGAGCATTCAGGAACTGATGTTTGTTGCAAAATCTTCTTCAAACAGAATGGTTTCTTTTACCCCTCTTTTGATTGCAGGAATTTTTTATTTTGTGATGAACTATCTGGTTTCTTTCGCATTCCAAAAACTGGAAAAGAAGTTATCTTATTATAATTGATTTTTCTGTGGGATTGGGATGTGATGGTAGTTTTGTAGAACTGAGGGTGGTCTGGAGAAGTGATGGCGGTTTTGGAGAAAGTAAGGGCGATTTTGGAGAAGTGATGGCGGTTTTGGGAAAGTGAGGGTGATTTTGGAAACTGACGCTGCTTTCGTAAAAAGTCAGCGGTTTTGAAAACTGGCGCTGCTTTCGTAAAGAGGCGGCGGTTTTGGAAACAAACACTACTTTCGTAAAGAGGCAGCGGTTTTGGAAACTGACATTGCTTTCGTAAAGAGGCAGCGGTTTTGGAAACAAACACTACTTTCGTAAAGAGGCGCAACTTTCGTAAACAAGTACCCCTTTTACAAACACATACCACTTTCCTAGCCAGCCACCGCAAAAAAAGGAGTAAAGGCATGTCAAAAATAATCAGCGTAAAAAATCTTAGCAAAACTTTTTCTGACAATGTTGAAGTTTTAAAAGATATTTCTTTTGATTTGGAAAAGGGACAAGTGCTTGGCATTATCGGGCCAAGCGGTTCCGGGAAATCTACCATTTTAAGATGCATTTCTCAGCTGGAAGAAGTGAGTGGCGGCACAATTGAAATTTGCGGTCAGGCTCTTGTTAAAGATGGAGTTTATGCTGACAAAAAAAAGAGGCACGAAATCACTTTAAAGAGCGGTTTGGTTTTTCAAAACTTTAATCTTTTTCCTCACTATTCTGTTTTAAAAAATGTCGTTGCCCCGCAAATGGAAGTATTAAAAAAATCAAAAGAAGAAGCTACAGACATGGCCATGCAGCTTTTAAAAAGGATGGGCCTTGAATCAAAAGCAAAAAATTATCCCTGCGAACTTTCAGGCGGTCAGCAGCAGCGCGTTTCCATTGCCAGAGCCCTTGCCCTGAAACCGGAAGTGCTTTTGTTTGATGAACCAACCTCCGCCCTTGACCCTGAACTGACAGGCGAAATTCTTGCCGTAATCCGCGAACTGGCAGCAGAAAAAATGACCATGCTTGTTGTTACCCACGAGATGGCTTTTGCCCGTGACATTTCAAACAAAATCATTTTTATGGACGGCGGCGTTATTGTAGAAGAAGGCAAGCCCCAGGACGTAATCAACAACCCTAAGGCCGAAAGAACAAAGGCTTTTTTGGCACGCTTTAATAATTAGTCTTTTGATTCTATTTTCTCCGGATTTTGATTTTTTTCGAATTTTGATTATCAGATTTTGATTTCTTGGATTTTGATTATCAGATTTTTGAAGGAAAAAACGGGGGACTGTTTACGAAAAGAACACTTCTCCTCAAAACGCGCACCACTTTACGAAACAAATACTTCTCCTCAAAGCAGGCACCACTTTACGAAAAGAACACTTCTCCTCAAAACATGCCCCGCTTTACGAAACAAACACCTCGCCTCAAAGCAGGCACCACTTTACGAAACAAATACCTCTCCCCCAAACCCCAACTCCTCCCCAAACAAAAAAGCGCCCCAAAAGGAGCGCTTTTTTTTAACTGATTATATTTTTACTTAATATTCTTTTACTCAATTCCGATAAAAATCCTTTAAAAGGAATTACTGCAACTTAGGATATTTTTCGAAATACTTCTTTGTTTCTTTAGCAACAACGCCACTCAAGACAATCAAAGAAATACAGTTAGGAATTGCCATCAAACCGTTTGTGATGTCTGCGATTGTCCATACAGCAGAAATGGTCATGTAAGGTCCAATTGCAACAGCAATGATGTAAAGCCAGCGGTAAATTTTTACAACTACCATATTTCCATTTGTAAGATATTCCAGACACTTTTCAGAATAGTAGTCCCAACCCAAAATGGTTGTGAATGCAAAGAAAATCAAACAAAGCATAAGCAGGAACTTAACAGAATGCCCGTCACCACCAAGCATTGCAGAGAAAGCAGCTGAAGTCAAAGCTGAACCTTCAAGACCGCTGTTCCAAACATCAATACCAGACAAAACAATTGCAAGACCTGTCATTGTACAAATAATCAATGTGTCAATTACAGTACCAGTCATATTTACCAGGCCCTGTTCTACAGGTTCATTTGTCTGAACTGCAGAAGCAGCGATTGGTGCAGAACCAAGACCTGCTTCGTTAGAGAAAATACCGCGGGCAATACCTTTCTGCATAGCCATTCTGATAATAGTTCCGGCAGTAGCACCAGCAATAGCCTTCATGCCAGTGTCCACACCAAATGCACCCTTGAAAATCAAAGCAAATGCTTCTGGAATGCGGGTTGCATTCATGATGATTACAGAAAGACCTAAGAAAATATAAATGATTGCCATTGCAGGAACAATTTTTTCTGCAACCTTAGAAATTCTCTTCAAGCCGCCAACAATTACCAGAGCAGTAGAAATTGTAATGATTGCACCACCAATTACTGTAGCCCAAGAATAAGAATGTTCACCAATAGTAAATGCAACATTTGAAGTTTCAGGGTCAAATGCATTCTGAATAGCACTACAAATTCCGTTTACCTGTGTAAAAGTACCAATACCAAAAAGACCTACCAAAGTTCCAAAAATGGCAAACAAAACAGCCAGCCACTTCCAACCCTTGCCCATACCCTTTTCAATTACATAGAAAGGACCACCCAAAATGTGACCATCTTCCTTTACTTCGCGGTACTTAATGGAAAGCATACATTCAGCATACTTTGTTGCAGTACCCAGAATAGCCGCAACCCACATCCAGAAAAGAGCACCCGGACCGCCGGCCAGAATTGCGGTTGCAACACCTACAATGTTTCCCGTACCGATTGTTGCAGAAAGAGCAGTACACAGAGCACTAAAGCCCGAAAGTTCACCGTGACCTTCGTTCTTCTTAAAAATGCTCCTAAAAGCGCGGCCAAGCTTTGTAAACTGAATGCCGCGAGACATGATGGTCATCAAAAGACCAGTAACCAAAATCAAAGCGATGGTTGGAATGCCCCATACAACACCGTCGATTTTGTCAAGAACTTTTTCAAAAGACATATTTGTCCTCGAAACAAAAAAAATAGAGCCCGTATCTTGTACGAGCTCTCTGAAGGGTAGAACAGTTTTTTTTACTCCGTCCATTGTGCCTGAGATATCGGTCTATATGACCTTAACCCTTCGGCGTCCTATAAAAGGAACTCTCCAGAGAGATGGTTTCGGCATCAACGAGCCGACCTTCACAAATACTATAATCCATTGTTATTCTTTATACAAGACCATTTTTATTTTTTGAATTTTCAGGAGATGGCGCCTTTCGTAACGGCTTTCCGCGGCTCCGCTTGCGCTCCGTTTTTTTTGAATCTTCGCTTCAAAAAAAATCCCTGCGGGCCCGCTCCAATCCGACTAGTGCTGCTAACAGGGAAGAAAAT
Source organism: Treponemataceae bacterium (assembly GCA_963649315.1). Taxonomy (GTDB): domain Bacteria; phylum Spirochaetota; class Spirochaetia; order Treponematales; family Treponemataceae; genus Treponema_D. The sequence goes on from CAVJHV010000003.1 coordinate 28,243, forward strand.
ATTTGTTTACAAAAGCGGGGGCGTTACGGGGGCTGGCCCCCGTAGGGTGGGTAGCGGAAAAGTGACGGCCGCTTGCGGACGGCGCTTTGAAGCGAGGGAGGGGCTCCTCCCCTAAAAAAAAGTGTTTACCAAAGGGGATTTTCGCATTATTCTAGGGACATGGTGGACGAAATTCTTGTTTTTACTGACGGCGGATGCCTGGGAAATCCGGGGCCGGGCGGCTGGGCTTTTGTACTTTTGGACGGTGGCAGGGAACTGGCCTTTTCGGGCGGGGAAAAATTTACGACGAATAATAAAATGGAACTTACGGCGGCTATTGAGGCGCTTAAAATGATTTCGCAAAATGACGACTGGAAGGGCCGCAAGGTGAATGTTTTTTCGGACAGCCAGTATGTTAAAAACGGCATTACTTCCTGGATCAAAAAATGGAAGGCTAACGGCTGGAAAACGGCTGCAAAAAAAGATGTTTTGAATAAGGAACTCTGGGTCCAGCTGGATGCTTACTTTTTAAGTTTGAATGTTGAATGGAACTGGGTAAAGGGGCACGCCGGCATAAAATACAACGAAATGTGCGACCAGCTTTGCGCTAAGGAAATGGCAAAATTTACCGGCAAAATTTAATTATTTTTTTTCAGAATATGGGTTATAATAGAATCTGTAATTTGATTTACTTTTTTTAATGCTATGAAGAAAAAAATTGCTGTGCTTACTTCGGGCTGGGCTGTTGACATTGTGCGTTCATTTCTTGACGGAATGAAAGAAGCGGCTTTTGCTAAAAATACGGATCTCTACGTTTTTTTGGCATACAAATTCAATGAACCGGACGGTCAGACTAACACTACAGGTTTTTCAATTTATGATCTCATAAACTACAAGGATTATGACGGGGTTATTATTACGCCAAATCTTTTTAATGACCAGGCCAGGGCTGAAGAGGAAAGACTTAAAATCTTAAAATCCGGAGTACCGGCGGTCAGCATTTACCAGCCTATGGAAGGCTTGAGTTTTATTTCTTCCATTAACCACCAGTCATTTAAAAACCAGGTTCTTCATTTAATAAAAAAACATGGATGTAAAAACTTCGCTTTTATTGGCGGTCCTGAAAATGACGCCGGGGCTGTTTCAAATTACCAGGCTTTTAAAGAAGCACTTTGTGAAAACAATTTACCTTTGAATGAAAAAGCAGTTTTTCTGAATGGGGATTTTTCTTACGAATGGGCCTTTGATGTGGCAAAAAATCTTTTAAAGAAAAATAAAAATCTGCCGGATGCCATTGTCTGCGTAAACGATCTGGCTGCCATGGCATGCGAATGCATCTGTTCCCAAAGGGGCATAAGTGTTCCGGACGACATTAAGATTGTAGGCTTTGACAACGTGTCTTTTGCCCCTTCAATCATTCCTTCCCTTACGACAATAGACTGCCAGGACAAAAAAATGGGGCATGAGGCTGTTGATTTGCTTTTACGAAAGCCTTCAAAAGCAGAAACCCTTTTGGTAAAGGCAAAAAATATTTACAGGCAAAGCTGTGGCTGCCAGACTACTCTAACAGGCCAGCAGACCAGGTTCAGTTTGTCTTACCCCCGGGAGCTGGATGCTTCACAAAGGTTTGCCAGTCACTTAAGGCACATGGAAGATGTTTTTATAAAATACCAGTCCACCCAGGAACTAAACAAAAATCTGGAAAATTTTTATGAAAAGCGCCACACTTACGAAGGCAACAATATGGCCATCCTTTTAAATGAAAGTTTAATAAAGGAACTGGAAGAAGGCAACGAAGGCGAAAAGGAAAATTTTCTTTATGACAAAAAAATGCGCCCCCTGGTGATGCTTGTTGACGGAAAAATTGAAAAATCACCTTTAATAAAAACAAGGACTTTGGTGCCCCAGCCGCTTATGGGGCCGGAAACAGGCATGTATATTTTCATGCCGATTTTAAATCAAAAATATATCCACGGATATTATGTGGGCAAAAACAGCACTGACATTCTTATAAACAAAAATGCCTACAACTGGACTCGGAACTTTGGCACAATAATTGAAAAATTCCGTCAGACCAGCCGCTACCGCATAATGAGCCAGGAACTTTTAAAGCTTTCCACAAAAGATCCTTTGTCTGGCCTTTTAAACAGACGGGGCATGGAAATTTATGCGCAGAAACTTTTTGAAAAAAATATTGCTGAAAAGAAAAATACAGAAATCATTTTTGCTGACATCAATGATATGAAAATGATAAATGACAGGCACGGTCACTTGCACGGGGATCTGGCTGTAAAAACTATGGCAGAAACAATCCGTTCTACTATTCCGAATGACTATCTTGCAATCAGGTATGGCGGAGATGAATTTGTAATTATTGGTCAGAAGAAAAATAAAGTTGATTATTGCCGCGAAATTGAAATTGATTTACAGAAAAGGACAAAAAACATGTCTTTGCCTTACCAGCTGACGGTAAGTCTGGGGCAAAAGATTTTTGATTTTTCAGAAAATTTAAGCTTAAGCGAAGCCATTACCCAGGTGGACGAAATTATGTATGAAGACAAAAAAGAGTATCACAGGAGAAAATAATGAAAATGAATATTTGTTTTGCGACTGACGAAAATTATTTAAAGCCTACGGCAGTTGCCATTATGACAATTCTTTTGACAAACAAAGATGAAGATTTTACTTTTTACATTTTGAGCCAGAAACTTTGCACTGAAAGCCAGAATCTTTTAAAAGAAACTGTAAAAAAATATTCTGCAAAAAGCAGTCTTGAATTTTGTTTTTTGACAGATGATATTTTGCAGACTTTTTCTTCAACAATAAAAAAAGAAGACCACGTTTCGCTTGCAACGTATTTAAGATTATTTTTGCCGTCTTTTTTGCCAGACTCTGTTGATAAAATTTTATATATTGACGGCGACACAATTTGCACTGATTCATTGGAAGAATTGTATTCTACAGATTTAAGCGCTTTTTCTATGGCTGCCTGCACAGATGCCAGAACAGATGATGCAGAAATCTTTGATCGCCTTAATTATCCTTTGGAAAATGGGTATTTTACTGCCGGTCTTTTGTTAATCAATATTAATTACTGGCGCAAAAATGACATTCAGAATAAGTGCCTTAATTTTATAAGTGAAAATAAATCAATTTGTACTTGGCATGATCAGGACGCTTTAAATAAGGTTTTGGCAGGAACTATAAAGCCGCTGCATTTAAAATATGCAGCGCCAGAATCTTTTTGGGAAGAAGAAACTCGCTACCCTGAACGTTTTGAAAAAGAAATTGAAGAAGCAAGAAAATCACCCGTAATAATTCACTGCTTAAATAAAATCAAACCGTGGAATAAAGAAAATAAAAGCAGCCGCCCTATAACTGCCACATGGCTTGAACTTTACAAAAAACTTTTTAGTCAGGACTGCAAAAGAAAAAATGTCTTAAGGGGAAAAGAAAAATTTAAGTGGCTGGTAAAAAGCATTCTTTGTAAATTGCATTTGCGTGTGGATAATAATTTTAGTAATCAGAAAAAATTTAATGAAATAAAAGCTGTCATTGAAAAAAAATATTTTGGTGAGAACAAGATTTAGGGGATGAGGACTTTACGAAAGATGTAACCGGACTGGGGAAAAGCAGGTCTTTTGTAAAAGAGGGGGCAGTTTGGAAAGCAGGTGCTGATTTTGGAAAGATGCGTTTCTTTCGTAGAACAGACGCCCCTTTTGGAAACAAGCACCGCTTTCGTAAACAGTTGCCCCTTTTGAAAAGCAACACCTCTTTCGTAAACAGCCCACATACCGCAGCCCCTTTACGAAAGAAGTAGTTGTATTAAAAAGATGCGTTAGTTTCCTAAACACCCCTCTTCCCTAAACAATCACCTCTTTCGTAAACCACACCATCCATCAAATTTCTTCCGCCTTCAAAACAAACATCTTGATTCCTTCGCTGGAAAACTTTTGCTTAATGGCCTTGATTACTTTTTTTATAGTATCCAAATCCTTGTCTTCAACATAAGAAATCAAAATGAAATTTGTTTCAGGCCAGGTAGTGGTGCCCATTTTACGGTCATCACCTCCCCTGCCATAAACTAAAGGTATTGTTGAATAGTAAATGTTTGGAATGTAATTTTCCAAAGCTTCAGTTATGTCTTCTTCAACAGATTTGTTTGAAAAAATTTCTACTCTGTACATATTACAAGTCCTTTTTTTCAGAATCATTTTTTTCAGAGCCAGGCATAGAAGAATTTGCCCTTGCCTCTACCAAGCCGCTTTGACCTTCAATAGAAATCATCTTGTTTTTTCTGCGCTTGGAATTTTTATTCATTACAAGTGAGTAAAGAACAGGAATGAAGAAAAGTGTGATGAATGTAGAAGATGTTAAACCTCCTACAACCGCTACACCGATTGGCTGAACCATTCCCGCACTGCCGCTTGTTGTAAAACACATAGGCAGCATACCCAGAATTGTAGTGAGTGTTGTCATCAAAACCGGACGCAAACGGCTGGCCCCTGCTTCGTAACAAGCCTGTCTCATTTCAACTCCGCGGTCAACAAGAAGGTTTGTATAGTCAACAAGAATAATACCGTTGTTTACAACAATACCTACAAGCATAATCAAACCGATTGCAGACAAAAGTGAAAATGGCTGACCGGAAATTTTGTAAATGCCAACAACACCTATTGCCAGGAATGGAATAGTCATCAAGTTGATAAGTGGAGCTTTAAAACTTTCGTAAGTTGCAGCCATTACTCCGAATACCAGAAGAATTGCAAGCAAAATAATTTTTATGTAAACAAGACTCTGTGTTTTCATTTCAGCAGCGGAACCTTCGTAAGAAACGCTAACTCCATCCGGAATAATAAAACTTTCTGCAACGCCCTGCTTGATTTCATTTTCTATATCAGACACACCGCGCTTTTCGTTAAGGTTGCTTGCAGTTACGTGAACAATTCTTGTTCTGTTTTCATGCTTAATTGAAACCGGACCCAAACCTTTTTTAACGGAAGCAAAGTTAGACACAGGCACAAGACCTGAAGTTCCGGACACATAAATGTTTTCCAGATTTACAACACTGGTTCTGTCAGAAGGCTGCAGCATTACGTAAACAGAATATTCTTCACCATCTTTTCTGAATGTAGTTGCAGTTGTTCCTTCAATACATGCAGAAATTTCACTGGCTACTGTGTAAACATTTACGCCCATGCTGTAAGCACGTTCACGATCAATTTCAATTTCAATCTGCGGCAAACCTTCGCTTGTGTCTATTGAAGGTTCTCCAATATCCGGAATTGTTTTCATTACATCACGAATTTTTTTCGCAACAGACAAAGCATTATCCAGACTTGAACTTCTGACTACTACATCAAAGTCATCACCTGTCATCTGGCCACGCATACCATGTCCGAATGTAAATGCAACATCAGGATATTCTGTAAAGTGCTTTCTTAATTTATTTTGAATAGTTGCAGCGTCATCAATCTGCTTGTCAGATTCCGGCAAAGTGATTTGAATGGAACCTGAATAAGAAGAACCGCTTCTACCGCCAGAACCAATGCTTGTAATTATAGATTTATACCCCTTAATTTCATCTTCAACGATTTTCTGAAAGTCCATTACAACTTCGGAAGTTTCATTAATGTTCGTACCGATTGGCAGTGACATGGAAATAGTAACGCTGTCATCCGAACCATTTTGCATCATGACCATTGTCATAGTAGGAATCATTGCAAGTGAAATCAAAAGAAGGCTTGTACAAATGGCAACTGTTACCCCTCTGTAGCGCAGAGCCTTTTTAAGAAGAAATTTGTAACCGCGTGTAATTTGATCCTGAACAAAATTAAATCCCTTATAAATAACTTTTAAAAGCGGAGAACGAACAGGCTTTTCGTTTCTGTTTGTGAGCGGAAGGAAGTAACCTGCCAGAACCGGTACAAGGAAAATTGCAACAAAAAGCGAACTTGCCAAAGAAATAATGATTGTAAAAATAATTCCCTTGAACATCTGCCCCATGAATCCCAAATCCTTCATAAACAAAAGGAAAGGTATGAATACACAAATGGTCGTAAGGTTTCCGGAAATAACTGACATCATCATTTCCTGACTGCCCAAAATAGCAGCAATTCGCGGCTTGGTTCCTCGCGACCGATAAGTATAAATGTTATCTATCATAACAATGGAAGCATCTACAATCATACCTATACCCAGTATAAGTCCTGTCAGCGTCATCATATTAAGAGTGATGCCTGCGACACTCATACAAAGAAGTGTTATGATAATTGAAAGTGGAATGGAAATGGCAATGATGATTGTTGATTTAAATGAACAAAGGAAAACCCACAAAATGACAACCGCAAGAATCAAACCTTCTACACCAGATTCAACCAGTGTAGAAATTGTGTCACGAATTCCATCCGTATCATCCTGAATAAGCTCAAGGCTTACATCACTTGGCAACTGTTTTTTTGCTTCTTCAATTTTTTCGTAAACCGCATTTGCAACAGAAACAGAATTTTTTCCAGACTGCTTTGTAATACTTATGTAAACACCCGGTTCACCGTTAATGTAAACTTCACTTGTTGTGTCAGAGTAGCCCATGTAAGCGCGGCCCAAATCCGAAATCTTTACATCGTAACCATTAATTCTTGTTACAACAGTATCATTAATTTCCTGAATGGACTGGTACTCACCAACAGTACGAATGGAATAGTCAGTCGTGTTTTCTGTAATTGTACCGCCGCCCAATTCAATATTCTGTTTTGAAAGAGATGAAGAAACAGCCGTTAAAGTAAGGTTGTATGCCTGAAGGCGGTTTTGATCCAGTTCAACACGGACAATGGAACTTCTTCCTCCCATAACATCCGCTTCACCTACACCATCGGCCTGCTCCAGAATATCCGCAACAGTATTTTCTGCAATGGCCTTTAAATCATCTGTGGAACGATTACCGCGGATTGCAATACGCATAATCGGCATGGAAGAAGAATCCATTTTCATGATGTTAGGAGTTACATTATCTGGCAAACGATTTGTAATTCTGTCCAGCTTATCACGCACATCGCTTGTAGCAACATCCAAATCTGTTCCATAATTAAATTCCAAAGAAACCATACTTCTTCCTTCAGATGAAGTAGAAGAAATTGATTTAAGATTATTCAAAGAAACAAGCGCATCTTCAATAACATTTGTTACAGATTTTTCAACTGATTCAGGTCCCGCATTCGTGTAAGAGGCAGAAACCATAAGGTAAGGATTATCTGTTTCCGGCATAAGGCTGATAGAAACATTCGAAAGTGTAAAAAGTCCCATCAATCCCAGAAGGACAAATACCATCAGCGTAAGAACTGGATGCTGTAATGTTTTTTCACTGAGCATAAAGGCCTCCTTAGTTCATGGCAGGAAGATTTTCCAAATCAAGCCCATCAGGCATAACTGCATTTGTGTCAGCATTATTTTCCAAAGTAGAATCCGCAACATCAATTACAGAAGCACCTTCACTCAAATTGCGCATACCTTCAACTACAACTTTTTCGCCTTCTTCTACACCGGAAAGAATTTGAACTACATTGTCCACACTTTCACCAAGAGTAACAGGGCGCAGGCTTACAGTTTTTGTTTCCGGATTTAAGATCCACACATTATTGGTATCATTCTTTTCTACAACAGCGTCCTGACTAAGAAGGACTGCACCAGAATATTCATTTGTGTACAGTTTGATTTTTGCAAACATACCCGCGTTAACCCTGGAATCTTTTTTGTCAAACGAAAGAACAATTTCCTTTGTTCTGCTGCTTGCATCAAGGACAGGGCTTATATGTTTTACAGTTGCATAAAAAATTTCATTCCCATAGGCTTCCAAATTTATTTCTGCCTTTTGACCGATTTCAAGATCTGCAACATAACGCTCAGAAACTTTTGCAGTTACCTGTAAAGTTGAAGTGTCACCAATGACAGTGATTACAGAAGTCTGGCTGACCTTTGTTCCTGAAGCAAGAGGTGTCTGAATTACAGTACCCGCGATTGGCGCATAAACCGGAGAGTTTGCATACTGGCTTCCTGGAGTTGAAGGATCGACATAGGCAATCAGCTGCCCCTTCCTGACCTTATCACCAAGGCTCACCCTTACGCTCACAATTCTTCCTGCCATATCCGGCAAAACGCTTACCGAAGAAAGAGCTTCTATTTCACCATTTGTGATTACATAATCCTGCAAAGTTCCAGCCTTTGCTTCTTCCGCTCTTACGGAAACAGTTTGTGTCTGCTGCATTCCAAATCCCGGGAAGCCGCCTTTTTTATTACCGCCATTCTTTTTGTAAATAATTACACAAATAATTGTGATTACAACCAGTAAAAGACAAACAAGAATAATTATTCCCGCCAGCCACTTGTGCTTGTTAGCAGTGAATTCGTTTTTTTCTTCATTAAGATTTCCAGTCATTTTGTCCTCGAATAAAAAAAATTGTTTGTAAAAAAACTAAGCTAAAAAACTCTCTTCTTTTTTAAAGTGACACTGTTTTTTAAAGTGACACTATTTTGTTTCACCACTCTGTGCCTTTTCCAAAGTGCCGTATTCCAAACCGGCAGCATCTTCCAGATTCAGCAAAGCGACAGCCATGTTGTATGCTTCCAGTTGCAGATTTACTTTTGCAGAAAGCAAATCATTTTGTGCAGACTGCAAGGCAATAATATCTTTTGTACCCTTGTTGTATGCGTCCAAAGAAAGACTGTATGTCTGCTGGGCAATGGTAATACTCTTTTGTCTTAAAGAAATATTGCTTTTTTCCAGTTCAATTTGACTAAGATAATTTTGAATATTCATCAATTGATTTTGCTTTGCATTTTCCAGCTGTAAATTTAAATTTTCAATATTTTCCTTTTGATTTTGAACTGACTGTGATCCGCTCGACCATGGTAAAAATCCATCTAAAGGAATTGAAGCACTCACACTTAAAGAAGGTCCGCCTGCTCCCCAGTCAAAGGAACCGTCACCTGCTCTATTGGAACCGGAATAGGTATAAGTAATTCCCGCAGACAGACTTGGACCGTAAGCCGAAAATCTTGTTGCCAAAAGATTCATGTCTGCCATTTCCAGCTGCTTTTCCAAAGACTTCACGCTATTAGATTTGATTTCAAGTCCTTCAAGGCTTATGTCACCAACTGTCAAAAATGCATCCAGTGAACCTTCAAGGGTAACTTCAGCGTCAACTGGCAGGCCCAGAATCTGCTTAAACGAATTCAAAGAATTTGTGTAAGAGTTTTGCTGGCTTGCCAAAGATGTCTGCGCATTCTGGTAAGCATACTGAGCACTCAAAACATCCAGTCGGGCAAGAGCACCGGCATTATATTTTCTTTGGTTTGTATTGTACTGTGTTCTGGAAGAAGTAACTTCGCTTTCAAGCAAACTGATGTAAGACTTTTGATACAAAAGCGAATAGTAGGCTTTTCTTACACTCAGTTCAACAGTGCGCTTTGCTTCATCGTAAGTAATTTCCTGCTGCTGGTAACTTAAAAGGGCATTCTGAATGCTGGTATAAATTGAAGGAGTAAGGGAAAAATTTGCAGAAGCTCCCACAGAAACAGACTGCCCCGTAGATGAAGAAGACAAATCATTTGAATAAGAAGCAGAGCCCCTGATTGAAGGAATAAGTGAATTCCATGAATTGTCTGATGCCCGCTTTGCCTGATCCAAAGAAAGCTGACTTTGCTTTAAAGAAAGATTTCCCTTTATGGCAAAATCCACAGCATCGTCTACAGTCAAGTTGTATTTTAAACTTTCTTTTTTTGCTTCTTCAATGTCACCTTGACTTTCCGTAGACTGAGCAAAAAGGGCTGCTGATGAAAGCAAAAGGGCCAAAGTCAACAGACATTTTTTTAACTGAATCATAAAACCTCCAAAATCGTTTTCCGTATTATCACAGGGGCTTTCAAAAAACAAAAATGATTTTCCAGAAAGGCCTTTGTACTATAATAATATTTCTAATGATTGCAGGTTTCAAAAACATTGTGTTATTAAGCGATAATTTTTTGTTAAATGTATAATAGAAGAAAATATAACTTTTTTTTAAGGACATCTTAAAAAAGCATTTCACCGCTTTTTAAAATGCCCATAATGTTTTTTACCAGCTGCCGCCTCCACCACCGCCGGCACCTCCACCAGAAAATCCTCCTCCGCCAAAAGAAGAAGAACCACCGGCAAAAGATTTGCTTTGTGAAGAAAGGTGCCTTGTAATTTCCGAACTAATGCCCCCGTTTATGGAATTAAGGCAGGATGCCATCATCAAAGGATAATAACTAAATGTATTCTTTACAGCCCTGGAATCCTGGTACCAGTCAGGCTTTTGCATATCAATGTCTTTAAAAAGATTTGTCCACTTGTCTGTCAAATCAAAAACCATTGCGTAAGGAAGCACCTTGTAAAAATATTCAGGATTTTCGTCAACCAGCATTTTAAGCTGATCGATTTCTGCCGTTTTTATAAATTGCTTCAAGCCCACCAACTTGCCTGAAATTTCTACATTCCAGTCTGACTTTACAATTCTGCGGAATTCAAAAAGACTGACCAAAAAAGAAAGTGTCAGTGTGCAAATCGAAAGATTTTTTGGAATAACCACTTCTGAAGTCAAAATGGAAACAGCCGCAAAAACAAAATTCAAGGCCTGGAAAATGGAAAGAAAAATCATTCCCCTAAGAAATTTTCCTTTAAAGAAAGTTTTTTTGTTTACGAAAAGCGTAGCCAGAATTCCCAAAACCAAAGAAATTGCTGACGGCACAAACTGTTCAACATTGTAGAAAATTTCCACAGGAGAATTGTCCATTAAAAAAAGCATTGTCAAAAGGAAATTCGCCAGCAAAGAAAATAATGCAACCTTTTTGTTTTTATAAAGAACCTTTTCCCCGGTAAATTCTGCAGTCAAAGCAGACCGGGCAGCCGTATAATCATTATAAAAAGAAGCAGGTGCATTATCAAAAGCCATTGTGTCCGAAGCAGAAAAAAGTGCATTAAAAAAATTCTTCTGGTAAAGAGGCGTCCCCTCTTCCAGGTCTTTTAATTTTTTTACCAAAACAGTTTTGTCAGTCTGTTCGATTGTAAGGTAACCCTTACTTGCAAACCACGGAACCAGAGAAGCCAAATCTTTCTGGTCCACACAATTATCTACAATAGTTCCCACTTCCGCACTTGAAATTCCATCCGGCGGATAAAATTCCACTGTAGGAATTATGGTCTTGTGGTGAGTTTTTAAAATCGAAAACGCCTGGAAAAGGACAAAGGCAAAAGCAAGTCCCCAGAAAATCCACGAAAGAAGAAAATTATTTGCCTGACTTTCGTTTGTAAAGTAACCTTCGTAAAGGCGGGAAAAAATCGTAATTGAATTTCCCCCCTGAACAAAATCTGCTTCCCCGTAAATAGTGTTGCCGTCTTTTTGCGCAATAATATCCAGGGCATTTTCATAGGAACCATAAGCCCCAGAATAAATTGCAAAGTCAGACAAAGCAGGCAGACCATTTTCAAAAGTCAATTCAAATTCGAAATGCTCTACAGGCACAGACCACTGGTCACCCAAAACAGTGCAGTAAATAAAATCCGCAGCATCGTACCTGTCATCCGGAAGCTGGCATGTGTAACTGATATTGTAAGTATGCCTGCCGTTTACGAAAGAAGTAGCGCTCCCGATTTTAATTGTATAAAGACCGTCTTCATGGTTTACAGAAAAGTCTTCCCCCTGGGCAGAAAGATTATTTATTTTATACTTGTAATACCTTACATCCTCATCTTTGCCGGCAGGAGCTACATTCAAATAAAAATCATCGTAGAAGCTCTGGTAAATTCCGTGCCTGGCTTCTGTAAAATTTACATCGATTGTTTCCCGGACCGAAATGGTATTGTCAGAATGATAAGTAGCCTTGTATTTAAAATTCTTAATTTCATAACCCTGACGGTCAGCAAAAATAGAAGCAAGAGAAAAAATAAAAAATATTCCCAGAAAGAAAAACCGTTTTTTCATAAAGGCAAATCCTAATCTTACTCAAAAGAAACTTTTACATTCTGTCTTTCTTCTGCAGAATCAACTTCAAACATCTTTTTCTTTTCGAATTTAAAAATTGAAGCAATAATATTTGAAGGGAAAGACTGAACCTTTACATTATAAATTTTTACGCAGCCATTATAATATTTTCTGGAATTAGAAATATCTTCTTCAATAGTTTTCAGCTGACTTTGCAAATCCAAAAAGTTTGTATTAGCCTTCAATTCAGGATAGCTTTCACTCAAAGCCATAATGTTTTTTACATTCTTGGAAATTTCAGCTTCCTGTTCAATTTTTTCTTCATCAGTAATTGCCGCATTTGACGCGCGGGCCTTTACGACATTTTCCAGAGTTTCTGCTTCGTGCTTAGCATACCCCTTTACAGTTGCCACCAAATTTGGAATAAGGTCAAAACGCTTTTTTAAATAAACGTCCATCGTAGAAAAACCTTCTTCACAATTTGTCCTTAACGAAACAAGTTTGTTGTAGCAGGAAATAAAAGCCAGAACCACAATCACAGCAGCCGCAATCACGGCAATAAGACCAATAGACATAAATTCCTCCATATAACTTTTTAGACTTTACAAAAAATAATGTGCCTTGTCTACTTTTTTATTTTTTTAATGGGAGTCTCTAAAAATTGCAAGAATAAAAAGCATACTTCCTGCCTTTAACCCGCCTTCCGCCACTTGCTGCGCGCGGTCACTCCACTTTGTTCCGTGACTGCCTTCGGCATGGCTACAGCCGGGGCTAGTCGCATTTAAAATCCGAAAAGAAAATTTCTTTCGTAAAAAAATACTGGTAAAAAAAATTGCCCAGCCGGGATGGTAGTGGTCACGAAGTGAGTACTTCGCGAAGCGAAGTACCGAAGCGGCAGCGCAGCCACGAACAGCCCGTAAAACAAAAAGCGGTATGCTTCAAATAAAAAAAGAAAAATTCCTTTCGTTGATATTATGCAAAAAATGGAGTATTCTTTGGCCATGGATTTGATAAAAAAATTAGACGAACTGTCTGAACGTTTTAAAATTGTCCAGCAGCAGATTGCAGACCCGGAACTGGTTAAAGATCAAAAAAAATACAAGGACACAATGAGGGAAAACCAGTACCTTAGTGACCTTATGGAACTTTATGACAAGTACAAAAAAATTCTTTCCGGCATTGAAGATTCTACACTCATGATTACCCAGGAAGAAGATCACGAAATGAAGGAACTTGCCCGCGAAGAATTAAAAAATCTGGAAGAAGAAAAACCTCAACTGGAAGAAAAAATAAAACTTAAACTCATTCCCCCAGATCCTCTGGACGAAAAAAATATCATTCTGGAAATTCGTTCGGCTGCGGGTGGAGATGAAGCTTCACTTTTTGTTCGCGACATGTGGGAAATGTACTGCCACCTGTGTGACAGAAAGGGCTGGAAGTACGAAACCATGGAAGCCCAGGAAACTGAAGTTGGCGGCTTTAACAAAATTGTTACAAAGATTGACGGCAAATTTGTTTACGGAACACTCCGCTGGGAATCAGGGGTGCACAGGGTTCAGCGCGTTCCTGCAACAGAAAGCCAGGGCCGCCTGCAGACTTCAACCGTAACAGTTGCAGTTTTGCCCGAAGCAGAAGAAACTGAAATCAACATTAAACCTGAAGACGTGCGTGTTGACGTAATGCGTGCCGGTGGACCTGGCGGCCAGTGCGTAAACACGACAGACTCTGCTGTCCGTCTTACCCACATTCCCACAGGCATTGTTGTAATCCAGCAGGATGAAAAATCGCAGATAAAAAATAAGGCAAAGGCATGGACTGTTTTAAGGGCAAGACTTTTTGACCTGGAACAAAGCAAAAAAGACGCTGAACGTTCGGCAACAAGAAAAAGTATGGTTGGAAACGGCGACCGTTCTGAAAAAATCAGGACATACAACTATCCCCAGGACAGGGTTACTGACCACCGCATAAATCTTTCATTGCACAACCTGCCTTCTTTTATGATGGGCAACATGGACGAAATGCTGGATGCTTTAAACGTTTATGCTAATGAAGAAAAGTTCAACGAATTAGACAGCGAAAATAAATAATTTTAATGACAATTCTGGAAGCAAAAAACTATGGGAAAAAATGCCTCACAAAATCTTTGTCTCCTTTACTGGACACAGAGCTTTTGCTGGGGGCGGTTTTAAAAAAAGACAAAACATATCTGCTTTTTAATCCGCAAAAAAACATTTCTAAAGAAGAAGAAAATCTTTTCAGGGGATACGTCAAAGTTAGGCAGACTGGTTTACCGGTGGCCTACATTCTGGGGCAAAAAGAATTTTTTGGATACAACTTTTTTGTAAATCAAAATGTTTTAATTCCAAAGGCAGACACGGAAATTCTTGTGGAAAGGGCCTATGAAATTCTTGAAGAAAAAGTTTTTTCAAATCACATTTTGACAATTCTGGACATGTGCACCGGAAGCGGCTGTGTGGGACTTTCACTTTACAAATATGCCCTGCAAAATCATCTTTTTAAAAAAGAAAATATGCCCCGCCTTGTGCTGGCAGACATCAGCCAGGCCGCCCTGGAAGTTGCCCAAAGAAATGCGGAAAATCTTCTGGGTGACTGCAGGGAAAAAATTTCTTTTGTGCGCACAAACCTTTTTCAAATGATTCACGGCTCTTTTGATTTGATTGTTTCAAACCCTCCTTACATTCCAGGGGATGAAGCCCGGGAACTTTTAAAAGACGGCCGTGGTGAACCGCTTTTAGCCTTAGACGGTGATGTTGATCTGGAAGGAAATTCTACAAAAGGCAGCGGAGGTTTAAGCATAATGAAAAATCTTGTTTTCCAATCATACGGCTTTTTGTCTCCGGGCGGGGTCCTGCTTTGCGAAAGCGGTGAATACAATGCTCAAGAAACTGAAAACATCTTTAAAGAAGCAGGCCTTTCTAAAACTCAAATATTCACAGATCTGGAAGGCCAGCCAAGAGTCACCCGTGGTGTTAAAATTTAATTTTAAAGGGAGCCTCTAAAAAGTAACTTTCCCAGATACTGCCCATATTTTACACTTACTTGAATTTGTAAAGACTTGGGACTTGTTTGCAAAAAGCATGCCTTAGTCTGGCAGAATTAAATTCTACATACATCATACTTCCAAAAAGTTGTCTTTTTTTTATTTTTTTTGAAGCATACCGCCTTTTGTTTTACGGCCCTTGCAGCCTTCGCTGTCGCTCATTGCTCCACTTCGTTCCGCAACTAAAGGGCTTTCACGGCCGGCTATGCGCATTTTGAAAACTAAAGATGATTTCTTAAAGGAAATCTCTGAAAATTCCAGTTTTTGAAGGCAACTATGAAAATTCAAAGGCATCTTAAAAAAATATTTTCAATTGCTTGTTTAAAATCCGCATGAATATTCTCCCGGCGGGAAAGGTCCGGGGGCGTTGCGGGGGAGCCGTTTAATAGAAAAATTGTTTATGAAAAAACGCCTTGGTAAAAAATGTAGTCCCCTGCACGGTGGGTAGCGGCCAACGAAGTGGACGCGTAGGGCGGTTGTCCGCCCTCCTGAATTTTTCCTCCATATATTAAGTTGAAATTCTCTGCTTTTAAATATATAGTTAGGGTATGAATGTAAATCTTGGTGTTTCTGCTTCGGGCGGGATTGGCATTGGAAAAGCTTTTATTTTGCCGGAAGAAAAAGAAAGGATTATTCCTAAACAAATTATTGCTGACGCAGAAAAAGATGCTGAATGGAAAAGGTTTCAGGATGCATGCACTTTGGTTTACAATGAAATTCACGGTCAGCTTGATGGCATGGATTCTTCTAACCTGCAAAAGGTTATTTTTGAAACCTACGAGTTGATGCTTACGGATCCTGTTTTTTTGCAGGAAACTCAGGATTCTTTTTACCAGGGCCATTTAAATATTGAATATGTTCTTGAACAGCAGATAAGTCAATATGCGGACAAACTGCGCAACAGCGGTAACGATTATCTTGCTGAACGTTCCCAGGATATTGAAGATGTTTATGGCAGGGTTATAAATGTTTTAATTGATTACCATGCTTTTAATATAGAAAATGTTCCGGATAATGTGATTATTGTTGCAAAGGAACTTAAGACCAGTGACACAGTTGTTCTTTCAAAAAGAAAAATTATTGGTCTTGTTCTTACCCTGGGCGGAACTAACAGTCATGTTGCCATTTTAGCAAAAAGTTTCGGGGTGCCGGCGGTTGTTGGCATAGACAATGTAACAAAGATTTTTTCTAATGATGAAACTTTGATTGTTGATGGTCTGCTGGGTGAAGTAATCAACAGTCCTGACCAGGCAACTCTTTGTGAATACCAGGCAAAAATCCAGGCAGAAGTTGAAAAGCAGGAAAGGCTTAAGCATTTTAAGGATTTGCCGGCGGTTACGGCTGACGGTACGGTTTTTAAACTTCTGGCAAACATTGGCACTGTGGAAGAGGCGCAGATTGCTCTTGACGAAGGGGCAGACGGAATTGGTCTTTTCAGGACGGAATTTCTTTTTATGAATAAGCTGCACGGCATGAATAATACCCGCACCGGTTTTGCAAACACTGTTTCTGAAGACGAACAGTTTGAAGCTTACAAGTCTGTTTTGCAGCTGATGGGAAACAAGCCTGTTACAATCCGTACTCTGGATGCCGGCGGAGATAAACTTGTTTCTTCTGGCGATCTTCCTGATTTGCATGAAAAAAATCCCCTCATGGGTTTAAGGGCCATCCGCCTTTCGCTTTACTACCCAAGGGTTTTGCGCACCCAGCTTCGGGCACTTTACAGAGCGTCTGTTTATGGAAACCTCCGCATTATGCTGCCTTTGATTACCGGCACTTCGCAAATTGAAACAGTGCGTGGCATTGCAAACAGCGTTATGATGGATTTAAAAAGCGAAAACATTCCTTTCAAAGAAAATGTTCCCCTGGGCATTATGGTGGAAACCGCTGCCGGTGCCATTTGTTCAGACTGTCTTGCTCCTATTTCTGATTTCTTTTCTTTGGGAACTAATGACCTTACCCAGTACACGATTGGCGTTGACCGTGAAAATCCGGATGTTGCTCCTTTGTACAATGAATTTCATCTGGCGGTTTTGCGCTTAATCAAAATGACAATCGATAATGCCAAAAAGGCAAACATCCCCATTTCTGTCTGCGGAGAAATGGCTGGCAAAAAGGAAAGCGTTATTGTCCTGGCAGGAATGGGTGTCCGCAATTTGAGCATGAGTCCAAAGCAGATTAGTGTTATTAAGGAAACACTTTCTCAATTTACAATAGATGAACTTGAAAATATTTCCAGAAGTTCTTTGTTTTAGACTTCCCCTTTAGGAATAACCTTGGGCAGATTTTGCCTTCTAAAAGGAAAATTATTTATGAAGAAAAAGAGTAAACCGGATTTTTCTAAGCCAAAGCCAGAAAAGAAAATTAATCTTGAAGAGCAAATTGAAGAACAGTTGATTACAGATTTGCACCTTGAAAGTGAAGTTGAAGAAAAAACTTCTAAAAAAAATAAAAAAACAGATGACTTGCAAAGCCAGAGAAAAAGCGAAAAGCAGAAATTTTTTCCAGACAGAAGTTACTGCAATCTACCCCTCATAGTTATTGCGGGCAGACCGAATGTTGGTAAGTCTACTTTGTTCAATGCCCTTACTCACACAAAGCGTGCCATCACAGATCCAACGCCTGGCGTTACACGCGACCCGGTAGAAGGCAATTGTTTTATTGCAGGCATGCCTGTTCATTTGATGGACACCGGCGGCTACAAACTTACACGCGATTTAAAAAGTCGTGAAAGCGAAATGGATGATCTGGTTGTTGCTAAAACAGTTGAAATGCTGGACAAGGCGGATAAAATTCTTTTACTTCTTGACGCGGCTGAAATTACTGCCGAAGATGAAGAGTTGATCCACCGCCTGCGCCCTTACTGGTCAAAGTTAATGGCTGCGGTTAACAAAACTGAAGGTGGCAAAAATGAATCTCTTGCTTACAATTATTTAAAATTCGGTTTTAAAGACATTTTGCCCATTTCCGCAAGTCATGGTGACAACCTGCCCCTTTTGTGCCAGAAGATGATTGAAGGTCTGGATTTTTCAAATGTTACTGAAGGTCAGGACGAAGAGCGTGCCCTCCGCATTGCCATTTTGGGCAAACCGAACACAGGCAAATCTACTTTGAGCAATGCCCTTACCCACACACAGGCCAGCATTGTTTCCGATTATGCCGGAACCACACGTGATGTTGTTGAAGGAAGTTTCCGCTACAACGGCCATGACATTCAGATTTTGGACACAGCCGGAATCCGCAGAAAGGCAAAGGTAAAAGAAAATGTTGAATATTATTCTGTAAACCGTGCCATTAAAACTTTGGATGAATGTGACATTGCTTTTATTATGATTGATGCCAGCGAAGGTTTGGCAGAGCAGGATAAAAAAATTACATCTCTTGCTTTTGAAAGAGGTCGTGGTGTAATTTTCGTTTTGAACAAGTGGGATTTGATGGAAGACCAAAGCAACAAGGCTCTTAAAAAAACAAAAGACTGGATTCAATTTACCTTTGGTCAGATGAACTGGGCACCAATCATTCCAATCAGCGCGAAAAATAAAGATGGCATTAAAAATTTAATGAACACCGCTCTTGAAATGTACGGTCAGCTGAACCGCAAAATTGATACTGCTTCTTTAAATCTTGCCCTGAAGGACTGGCTATTTAAATATCCGCCGCCGGCAACAAAGGCCATTCATTTTAAAATCCGCTACATGACACAGATAAGTGTTAATCCGGTAAACTTTTTGATTTTTGCAACCCGACCTGACAATGTGCCAGGTTCCTATGTGACCTATTTAAAAAACAGGATTCGCGAGGATTTAGGTTTTGATCAGATTCCTGTTCAAATTGAAATGAAGGCCAGCCGTCAAAAGTGGCAGGATCGTGAAGATGAAAGAGACAGACAGTAAAAGCGAAAGCACAGAACTTAAATGGTACGAAAAAAAAGCGGGCGTAACTTGTGCACAAAAAGAATCAAATAAAAAAAAGAAGGATTTAAGAAAGGCCCGCCGCGAAAAAGAAAATTCTGCAGTCCCGGAAAAAATTGCTCTAAAGGAAGAAGGTAAAAGTCAAAAGAAAAATTCTTTTAAAAAAGAAAAAGCTATCCAAAGCGTAAAATGCTTAGATTCACTTTTTGACACTTCTTCCATTCCCCAGGATGCAAAAAATATTTTAGAGGATTTTCAAAATATTTTGCTTTCGGTTCAGCCCCTTAATTCCAAACAGAGGTCTCTTTTGCCAAAAGAAATCCGCCAGTTAAGTCACATTCTGACAGACCAGAGGGATGAAAGGCACGTAAGCTATATGAACAAGACGCAGACTTTAAGCGCCTACATCCATTATTTTCTCTGGTGGAATTTAGTCCGATTAACAAGACTTTTTTCAAACCTGCCGCAAAGTTATTTTGACCTGGCTGACGGTGACATTTGCCTGGACATTGGAAGCGGACCTTTAACTCTTGCCATTGCACTTTTTCTTTCACGCCCGGAACTCAGAAACAAAAAATTAAATTTTTACTGCCTGGACATTTCGCAGCTGGCCTTAAATGCCGGAGAAAATATTTTTCTTGCAGTCGCTGCAAAATTAAAATGTCAGCCGTGGAAAATTATCCGTGTTAAAGGGGATTTAAATTCCACCATAAAGGAAAAGGCAAAACTTCTTACATGCGCAAATTTGTTTAACGAAATTTTGCAGGGGGGTGACATGACTCCTGACTTTTACTCAAAAAAATATTTTCAAAAGTTAACTTCTTTTGTGGATCAGACGTCTACAAACCGCATTTTGATTGTAGAACCTGGACTTCCTTCGAGCGCAAGATTTTTGCATTGCATAAGGGACAATTTTATTAAAGGGGGATATAAAATTATTTCTCCATGCCCACACCACGAAAACTGCCCTATGCTGGGCAAAAAAGGTGGCGGTCAAAAATGGTGCAACTTTGCTTTTTTAACTGACGACGCTCCCGTCAAACTGAAAAAACTTTCCCAGGAAGCAGATCTTAGCAAAACAAGAGCCGTGCTTTCTTTCCTTGCATTCGAAAAAACATCTTCCAGTCAGGCCCAGGTTACAGAGGAACATATTTTGCAGTTGCTTTCAAAGGAAGAAAAGGGCAACAAAAAACTTAAAAACTTAAACGCAGAAAGCGGCCGGGAAAATTTAACTTTCAGAATTGTTTCAGACAAAATAGCCCTGCCCGCAAACAGGACAGGGTATTATGCATGCTCCTCGCTGGGACTTTTGCTTGTTGTCTGCAGGGAAGAACTTTTTTCAGGTCAGGCATATCAAATCAAAATGCCTAAGTTCACTCCTCCGACAGACAAAAAATCCGGAGCGCTTATAATCAATTTATAAAGGGAGCCTCTAAAAATTGCAATTTTTAGAGACAACTATGAAAA
>CAVJHV010000004.1:0-46663 GCA_963649315.1 Treponemataceae bacterium
TTTCTTGACTTATGAATTAGAAAGTTCTATATTAAAGACAGCTTGTAAATAAGCTGATAAACTCTCTCCGATGTCGAGGAAACTCGACGGTAGCGCCTTTGATTCCGAAAGGGACCGGGGGCGCTATTCTTTTAAAAATCTTTCTTTTTTATAAAAAATCCATAGAAAGTCAATTTTTTTTATGAATCCTTCAAAATAAAAATCCTTTTGTGCTAAAAAAAAAAAAAATCCTTCTTTACAATATGGGGGCAAATCCACAGAAAAGAGGACTTTATGATTACCTGTGACAAAGCAATAGAAGCAATTCTTCATTCTTATAAAGATTACGGCGGAATAAATCTTGACGAAGCAAGGGTTTTTCCTAACCGCCAGAATGTTATTTCAATTTTGCAGGATGTTCAGTATTTAATTTTTCCAGGTTTCCGTACAGCAGAAAAAATAGATTCGGAAACTGTCCGCTTTATTGTCGGGGAACGCGTAAACCGCATAATTTCCATGCTTACTCAGGAAATAAAAAAGGCCCTGGCTTACGTAAGTGACAAAGGTGACACTTCCAAATGTTTTGAACTGGCAGAAGCTGCTGCCCGCGCCCTTGTAGAAGAAATTCCTGAAATACGCAGAAAACTTGCAATGGATGTGCATGCAATGTTTATGGGGGATCCGGCTGCAAAGTCCGAAGAAGAAGTTATAGTTTCTTATCCTGGGGTGGAAGCAGTCATGGTTTACAGAATTGCGCATTTTCTGAGCACAATCGGCGTGCCTGTAATTCCCCGCATTATGAGCGAACATGCCCAC
Organism: Treponemataceae bacterium; assembly: GCA_963649315.1. Lineage (GTDB taxonomy): Bacteria > Spirochaetota > Spirochaetia > Treponematales > Treponemataceae > Treponema_D. The sequence goes on from CAVJHV010000004.1 coordinate 796, forward strand.
AATAAAACTGGGGTAGACATAAATCCTGGTGCCAAAATAGGTGACAGTTTTTGCATTGACCACGGAACAGGTGTTGTTATTGGCGAAAGCTGCGAAATCGGTAATAACGTAAAACTTTACCAGGGGGTAACTCTTGGCGCCCTCAGTGTAAAAAAAGAGTTAATGAACAAAAAACGTCATCCTACAATCGAAGATAACGTTGTCATTTACGCAAATGCCACAATACTTGGCGGTAAAACCGTTATTGGTAAAAATTCGATTATAGGGGGAAATACCTGGGTTACAGAATCTGTTCCTGAAGGAACCGTTTTGACTAATAAGGATTGATGCCGGATGGATTTGTTAAAGGATTTTTTTTCAAGTGCTCCTTTTTTTTTTAATCAGGAGAGGGAAATTCCTGAAATATCAAAAAAATCTTTTAAAATTTCAATAAATTTTGCCCGGATGATTTTGAATTCAGTTGACATGTAAAATTATTTCATATATATTTTTGAGACATGTTGAAAACCCTCCATTTTGGCAGATGAGTTTTAAGGGTTTGTGCTCTTATAGCTCAGTCGGTAGAGCACATCGTTGGTAACGATGAGGTCAGCGGTCCGAATCCGCTTGAGAGCTTTTCAATATAAACAAAGAAGGAGCTTTATATGGCAAGCAAGAAAAAGTCAGCCGTAGAAATTATTGCTTTACAGTGTACAGACTGCAAGCGCAAAAACTATACAACATACAAGAACCGCAAAAATATTACCGGTAAACTTGAAAAGAATAAGTATTGTCCTTTCTGCCGCAAGTCTGTTCTTCATAAAGAAACAAAGGCTAAATAATTTAGTCGTATGTGTGGCAGGTTCGGCCTGTCACAAGACTGTTTTTTAACAGTCGGTCTTTGAAATGTTAAAATAAGCTTTTGCAGAATCTGCAGAGTTTATATATTTAGGTCAGTAGCTCAGTTGGTAGAGTCCCGGTCTCCAAAACCGGTTGTCGCGGGTTCGAGTCCTGCCTGGCCTGTTTTTTTTAACAAAAGGAGTTGAACTAAAGATGAAAAAGTTTTTCCGTTTTTGCAGGGAATGTGTTGGAGAACTCAAGAAAGTAACATGGCCAACTCGTGCTCAGGTAATTGATTCCGTAAAGGTTGTATTAATTTCTACAGTAGTTTGTGCAATTATCCTTGGTGCTCTGGACTGGGCATTTACTACAGGATTGCAGAAAATCTTCGGTTAATTCAATTTGGATTTTTAGTCAGCAGATTTAAGTCTGTTCTTTGGGAGTCAGAAAGAAATGTCAAAAAACTGGTATATTCTTAGCGTTTTCACTGGTTACGAAAAAAAAATCGGCCGCACAGTTCAGCAGTACATTGATGAAGGTAAAGTTGATTCAAATATTCTTTCTGATGTAAAGGTTCCAAGCAGACAGGTTACAAAAGTAACAATGGTGACAAACAAAGTAGGTAAGAAGGTTCCAAAGGAAGGTGCAAAGCCTCATCTTGTAGATGAACTTACATATCCTGGATACGTTCTTGTTGAAATGGATTTGCCTCCAATCGGCTGGAAAGATGTTTGTAACACAATTAGAAGAATTCAGGGTGTTACAGGTTTTGTGGGAACAGCACCTTCTGAACGCCCAAGGCCAATCACTGCGGCAGAAGCCAAATCAATGTTTGCTTCTGATGATGATGTTAAGAGTGAACAGAAGGCTCGTATCGAACAGAATTACGAAACTGGCGACAGAGTAAAAATTACCAGCGGTCCTTTTGTTGGTATGGCTGGTGAAATCACAGAAGTTAATGCCAGTACACGTAAGCTTAAGCTTAATGTTGAATTTTTTGGCCGAACAACTCCTCTTGAAATCGGCATTGATGAAGTTGAAAAAATGTAATGAAGGGGCCTGCGCTTTGTGGCAGGCTTTTACTGTCTATAAAAAGCAGTTTTGTCTGCTTTCTTCAGGCAGGTTTTTCTGAAATCTGCCCCCGTTCTATGAAAGATTGAGGCTAAAAAAGCCTTTTTCTTAATTTGGGAGAAGTGTAAGTCCGTTGGACATAGGCACTTCGCTAGATTATGGCTCTGCATGGCAACCATAGTCACACCAATGTAAGGAGATACATTATGGCCACAAAAAAGGTAACCGCTGTTATTAAATTGCAGTGTCCTGCAGGATCTGCAACACCAGCACCACCTATTGGACCAGCTCTTGGACCTCACGGAGTTTCTGCACCAAAGTTCGTGCAGGAATTCAATGACCGCACAAAGAGCATGGAAAAGGGACTTATCATCCCTGTAGTTATCACTGTTTATCAGGACAAATCTTACACATTCATCCTCAAGACACCTCCTGCAGCTGTTCTTATTAAGAAAGCAGCTGGTTTACAGAAGGGTGCTGCAAATCCTCTCCGTGATAAAGTCGGAAAGCTTTCAAAGCAGGCTCTTGAAGAAATTGCTAAGCAGAAGCTCCCTGATCTTAACGCTAATGACGTTGAAGCAGCAAAGAAAATCATCGCCGGTACAGCACGCAGTATGGGCGTAGAGGTGGAGGCTTAATCGATGAAACACGGAAAAAATTACCGCAACGCATTGACAAAGTATGACAGCGCAAAATCTTATGATGTAGAAAAAGCTTGTCAGCTTGTTAAGGATCTTCACTATGTTAAGTTTGATGAAACAGTTGAACTTTCAGTTTCACTCAAACTCGAAAAGAACCAGACTGTAAGAGACACTCTGGTATTCCCACATCAGTTTACTGGTGAAAAGCGCGTTCTTGTTTTCTGTAAGGAAGACCGTGTAAAGGAAGCACTTGATGCAGGTGCCACATATGCTGGTTCTACAGAATATTTGGACAAGGTAAAGGGCGGCTGGCTTGACTTTGATGTTGCAGTTGCTACACCAGATATGATGAAAGATGTTGGACGTCTTGGTATGGTTTTAGGCCGCAAGGGTCTTATGCCTAACCCTAAGACAGGAACAGTAACACCTAACATCGCAGCAGCTGTTGCAGAACTCAAGAAGGGACGTACAGAATTCCGCGCTGACAAAACTGGTGTTGTTCACATTCCTGTTGGAAAGGTTTCTATGGACGCTAAGGATACAGCTGAAAACGTAACAACTTTCCTTGCTGAACTTGACCGCAAGAAGCCTGCTGATGCTAAAACAGACTTTATCCGTTCTGTTTCCATCAGTTCTTCAATGGGCCCTGGCATTTGGGTTTCATTCAATGAAGGAGACGAAGAATAATGGCAATCAAAGCAAGTAAACCACAGCCAGCTAAAACAGCTGCAATCGAAGAAGCAAAAAAAGTCCTTTCTGACTATGAAAATTTTATTTTCGTAGACTATCGTGGACTTACAGTTGAACAGATTACTAAACTTCGCGCTGGACTTCGTGAAAAGAATGCACAGCTCAAGGTTTTCAAGAACAACTTTGCTAAGGTTGCTTTTGATGAACTCAAGAATGACGAAGTTGCACAATACCTTTCTGGTCCAACAGCAATCGCTCTTGTAAAAGAAGATGCTAACGAATCTGCAAAAGTTCTTTTTGACTTTGCAAAGGATACTCCTGCCCTTGTTGTAAAAGGTGCATGGGTAGAAAATGAAATTTACGATGCTGCAAAAATCGAAGCACTTTCAAAGTTGCCTGGAAGAAAGCAGCTTATCGCAATGCTCATGTCTGCAATCAATGGTCCGGCAAGAAAACTTGCTGCTACTTTGCAGGCTTATGCTGAAAAACTTGAAAAAGAAGGTCCTGCAAAGGCTGCACCTGCAGCAGAAGCAGCTCCTGCCGAAGCTCCAGCAGCAGAGGCTCCAGCTCCAGCAGCTGAGTAAGTTCTTCAAAAGAAATTATTCAGCAGGATTTGGCGAATGTTAAATCCACAGTGGAAATTTTCAAACTGCGGTAAGGCTTCTATGTGCTGATTACTTTCCGCAGAATACCTGCAAAAGCAGGCCCGCTAAATGCAGACAAAAAAGGGCAGTTTGTTCTTACTGCAGCGGAATCAATTAATTTGATCTAGAAAGATCATGGAGAAGACAATTATGGCACTTTCAAATGACGAAATCCTCGAAGCAATCGCTAACATGACAGTACAGCAGGCAGCTGACCTTGTAAAAGCAATGGAAGAAAAATTTGGTGTATCTGCAGCAGCTCCTGTAGCAGTAGCAGCAGCAGGTCCAGCAGCAGCTGCTGAAGAACAGACAGAATTCACAGTTACACTTGAATCTGTTGCAGCTGACAAAAAGATTGCAGTTATCAAGGCTGTTCGTGCAATCACAGGTCTTGGACTTGGTGAAGCAAAGGCTCTTGTTGAGGGCGCTCCTAAGACAGTTAAGGAAGGCGTTTCTAAGGCTGATGCAGACAAGATGATTGCTGACATCGAAGCAGCTGGTGGTAAGGCATCAAAGAAATAATTGCTTAATGCTTCACAGCGGAATCATTATAAATGAAGGTGGTGGTCTTAAGGGGCCACTCCCGGCAATTTAGTTTTTCAAATATAGCTTCGGGAAAATTTGAACTTTTAGGTTTGAATTTTTTCGAGGCTATAGGCGTCTAAAAAACTCTTGCAGGAAAGTTTTTTTTAAGCCTTTAAACCCTAAATCTTGCACGGTATTGAACTACCGCAGGACACGAGTTCTTGTGCTGAGCGAAGTTTTTGCTTGTAGCAGTTCTTGGTGTACCAGTTCCCCCAATCAAGAGGAAATTGATGTTTGCAAAAAGCAAAAAAATTGAACGTCAGTATTTCGGAAAAGACATTAAAGATTTTATGCAGCTTCCGGATCTGATTGACATCCAGCTTTCATCTTATGAAAGTTTTATCCAGAGAAAAAAAATTGAAAATCATGAGGAACTTGAATGTCAAGGTCTTGAAGATGTTTTCCAGTCTACTTTCCCAATTACAAGTCCAAATGAAGATATGGTTTTGGAATATGAAGGTTATGAACTTGATTTTGCCGGAATCAAAAATGATGAACTCCAATGCAAGAAAAAGGGACTTTCATATGGCGTGCCTCTTAAAGCCCGCATTAATCTGACATTCCTTCAAACTGGTGCTATCCTTCAGAAAGATATTTATATGGGCGATGTGCCTCTTATGACTGACCGCGGTACCTTTATTATTAATGGTGCAGAACGCGTAGTTGTAAGCCAGATTCACCGTTCACCTGGAGTTATATTCCAGAATGAAAAAGATAAAGGCGTTTTCTCCAGCCGCATTATTCCTTACCGCGGTTCATGGCTGGAATTTGAAATTGATCCTAAAAAGGAATTGATTTACGCAAAAATTGACCGCAAAAAGAAAATCCTTGGTACTGTTTTCCTTCGTGCACTTGGTTACTCAAGCCGTGAAGAAATCATCCGCTCTTTCTATGAAGTGGAAGATATAAACGTACCTTCGGATGCTGCAAAAAGAGAAGCTCTTGTGGATAAGGTCCTTGCCAGCGACGTTATGGTAACAGACGCAGAATCTGGTGAAGAAAAGAAACTTTTCCGCGCTGGAGACAAACTGCATCCTCATGATTTGGATGATTTGCACGCAAATAATGTAAAGACAATCACAGTTATCAAATTTGATACCCGCAATCCTAAAATCAGAAAAGAAAAGCAGGGAAAGAATCTTTCACTCAACAGTGAAATGATTGTTAACTGTTTTGAAAGAGAAGAAATTGAATTCTCGAAAGATGGCGGAGAAATCAAAGATGAACCTACAAGAGAACAGTGTATTACTAAAGTTTACAATGTTCTTATGCCAGGCGAACCAATCACTTATGAAAATGCCATCAAGGATCTTGAAAGCATGTTCTTCAACCCAAGACGCTATGATCTTGGCCGTGTTGGTCGCTATAAAATCAACAAGACACTGGATTTTAAAGAAGAAGTTGAAGATACAGTTCTTGTAAAGGAAGATATTATTCAGACAATGAAGCACTTGATCGAAGTTTACATCAAGGATGCTCCTTTGGATGATATTGACCACTTGGGTAACCGTCGTATTCGTTCTGTAGGTGAACTTCTTACAAATCAGTTTAAGTCTGCATTTGCCCGCATGGAACGCATAGCAAAAGACCGCATGAATGTTAAGGAAACAGAAACTTTAAAGCCACAGGATCTTATTTCCATTAAGCCTATTGTTTCTGCAGTGCGCGAATTCTTTGGTTCGTCACAGCTTTCTCAGTTCATGGATCAGTGTAACCCCCTTGCTGAACTTACACACAAGCGTCGTCTTAACGCTTTAGGTCCTGGTGGTCTTTCACGTGACCGCGCAGGTTTTGAAGTCCGCGATGTTCACTATACACACTATGGCCGTATGTGCCCTATTGAAACTCCTGAAGGTCCAAACATCGGTTTGATTGTTTCCCTTTCTATGTTTACCCGTGTTAATGAATACGGATTCCTTGAAGAACCTTATCGTAAGGTTGAAGACGGAAAGGCTACAGATAAAGTTGAATGGCTTTCTCCAATGGATGAAGATAAGTATGTTGTCGGACAGGTTGTTGAAGGTATGGGCGATGATGGTTCTTTCCCGGATGAACTGGTTTCTACACGCTGTCGTGGTGACTACACTTTGCGCTCTCCGGAAGATATTCAGTACATGGACGTTTCTCCTCGCCAGGTAATTTCTGTTTCAGCTTCACTTGTTCCTTTCCTTGAACACGATGATGCTAACCGTGCTTTGATGGGTTGTAACATGCAGAGACAGGCAGTTCCACTTTTATTCCCGGAACCACCTCATGTTGGTACAGGAATGGAACGCAAGACAGCTTATGACTCTGGTGTTTTGATTAAGGCTAAGCATGATGGCGAAGTAATCTGGGTAGAAAGTGACCTTATTAAAATCAAGGTAAAGGGCTCTAAAGACGGAGCAGTTGATGAATACCGCCTGCTCAAATACCAGAAAAACAACTCTGATACATGTAACCATCAGAGACCGACTGTTTCTGTTGGAGAAAAAGTTAAGGCTGGCGATGTAATTGCTGACGGACCTGCAACATTCAACGGAGAACTTGCTCTTGGACGCAACCTTCTTGTTGGATTTGTTCCATGGAACGGCTACAACTATGAAGACGCTGTTCTTATCAGCCAGAGAGTTGTAAGGGAAGATATGTATACTTCTATGCATATCCACGAATTCCAGGTTGAAGTTCGCGAAACAAAATTGGGTCGTGAAACAATCACTCGTGATATTCCTCAAACAAATGAAAAATCTTTAGACAACCTTGATGCAGAAGGTATTGTAAGAATTGGAGCCAAAGTTCGTTCAGGAGACATTCTTGTTGGTAAAACAACTCCTAAGAGCGAAACAGAAACAACTCCGGAATTTAAACTTTTGAATTCCATCTTTGGTGAAAAGGCTAAAGAAGTTCGCAATACATCTCTGACTCTGCCACATGGCGTTCAGGGTGTTGTTGTTGATATTCAGCGCTTGAAGAGGGGTGTAGATGAATTGAACCCTGGCGTTGAAGAAATTGTAAAAGTTGTAATTGCAGATAAGCGTAAGCTGGTTGTTGGTGATAAGATGGCCGGTCGTCACGGAAACAAGGGTGTTGTTGCGCGTATTCTTCCTATAGAAGATATGCCTTACCTTGAAGACGGAACATCGCTTGATGTTTGCCTTAACCCGCTTGGTGTTCCTTCACGTATGAACATTGGTCAGCTGATGGAATCTGAATTGGGACGTGCAGGTATGGTTCTTAACGAATGGTACGATTCTCCTGCATTCCAGACACCTTCTCAGGAACAGATTTCAGAAAAACTTTTGCAGGCAGGTCTTACAAAAGACTGTAAGCAGATTGTTCGTGACGGACGCACTGGTGAACCTTTCCTTAATCCAATCTTTGTTGGTGTAATTTACTTTATGAAACTGCATCACCTGGTTGATGATAAGATGCACGCCCGCTCAACAGGGCCATATTCTATGGTTACACAGCAGCCACTTGGTGGTAAGGCTCAGTTTGGTGGACAGCGTCTTGGAGAAATGGAAGTTTGGGCACTTGAAGCATACGGTGCTGCAAACACACTTCAGGAAATGATGACAATTAAATCTGATGATATGAACGGACGTTCTAAGATTTACGAATCGATTGTTAAGGGTGACCCTTCAGCTCCAATCGGTGTTCCAGAATCATTTAACGTAATGGTACAGGAACTTCGTGGCCTTGCATTGGATTTCACTATTTATGATGATAAGGGCAAACAAATTGCTCTTACAGAACGCGATCAGGAATTGATTAACAAGTCAAGCGCTGGTTTTGATAAGGAGGACGAGAATGCGTGATATTCAGGATTTTGCAAGTCTTAAAATTAAACTTGCTTCTCCGGAAACAATTAGGGCATGGTCATACGGCGAAGTAAAAAAGCCGGAAACAATCAACTACCGTACACTGCGTCCGGAGCGTGACGGTCTTTTCTGTGAACGCATTTTTGGTACCACAAAGGAATGGGAATGTTACTGCGGTAAATTCAAGAGCATCCGTTACAAGGGTGTTATTTGTGACCGCTGTGGTGTTGAAGTTACTCATTTTAAGGTTCGCCGCGAGAGAACTGGTCACATTGACCTTGCAGCTCCAGTCAGCCACATCTGGTACTATCATTCTGTACCAAGCCGCATGGGGCTTCTTCTGGATATACAGGTTGCAGCCCTCCGCTCAGTACTTTATTACGAAAAGTATATTGTAACTGATCCTGGCGAAGTGCCTGACCTTAAAAAGAACCAGCTGCTTTCGGAAGAAGAATATAATGAATTCTACGAACGCTATGGCGAAGGTTTTTCTGCAGGAATGGGTGCTGAAGCAATCAAGACTCTTCTTGAAAAACTTGATTTGGATCAGCTGGCAGAAGAACTCCGTGAAAAAATGCGCGAAAAGGGTGCAAAAACAGACAAGCGCCTCCTTAAAAGAATTGAACTTGTTGAAAATTTCCGTGAATCAGGAAACAAAGCTTCATGGATGATTTTGGATGCTATTCCAGTTATTCCGCCGGATTTACGTCCTATGGTTCAGCTGGATGGAGGTCGTTTTGCAACATCAGATCTTAATGATCTTTACCGCCGCGTAATCAACAGAAATAACCGTCTTAAGAGACTGCAGCTTATGTCTGCTCCGGATATCATTATCCGTGCAGAAAAGCGCCTCTTGCAGGAAGCAGTAGATTCACTTTTTGACAACACAAAGCGTAAGCAGAGAGTTGTAAAGGGTGCTTCAAACCGTCCTCTCAAATCAATTTCAGACATGCTCAAGGGTAAGCAGGGACGTTTCCGCCAGAACCTTTTGGGTAAGCGTGTAGACTATTCAGGTCGTTCTGTAATTGTTGTAGGACCGGAACTTAAAATCTGGCAGTGTGGTCTTCCTGAAAAAATGGCACTTGAACTTTTCAAGCCATTTATAATGAAGAAACTTGTTGACAAGCAGATTGTACTCAATATTAAAAAGGCAAGGGCTCTTGTTGATTCAGAAGCTCCAGAGGTATTCGGTGTACTTGATGAAGTAGTCCGTGAACACCCTGTTATGCTCAACCGTGCTCCTACTTTGCACCGCTTGGGAATTCAGGCGTTTGAACCTGTTCTTGTACCGGGAAAAGCTTTGAAACTGCATCCTTTGGCATGTAAGGCTTTTAACGCCGACTTCGATGGTGACCAGATGGCTATCCACGTACCTCTTACCCAGGCTGCCCAGATGGAATGCTGGAACCTTATGCTTTGCGCAAGAAACCTTCTTGACCCGGCTAACGGTAAAACAATCGTAGCTCCTTCTCAGGATATGGTTTTGGGCATTTACTACATGACTTCTATCAAGGACGGTGCTAAGGGTGGTCCTAAAAAAGTAAAGGTTGATGGAAAAGAAGTTCTTGAATATAAGATGTTCTCTTCTACGGATGAAGTGCGTCTTGCAGCACAGTCAGGCGACATCGACTGGCAGGCTGAAATCAAGATCCATAAATCACTTTTGGGCAAGAAAGTTCACAATGATGCAGATCCGGACGGAAAATACATCATTACAACTGCCGGCCGCCTTGCATTCAATGAAGAAATGCCTGCTGAAGTTGATTTCTACAACGAAAAGATGGGTGACAAGCAGCTTAAGGGCATGATTGAAAATGTTTATCATACACACGGCCCATGGCTTACAATCCAGATGCTTGATGCAATCAAAGCCTGCGGTTACAAAAATGCTACATTCTACGGTGCTTCAATTTCTATGGAAGATATTCTTGTTCCTTCAGAAAAGAAAGAATTCGTGGACAAGGCAGATAAAGAAGTTGCAAAGATTGTAAACGATGAAAGAAACGGTGTTATCACTTCGGGTGAACGCTATTCTCAAATTGTCAAAATCTGGAGTGATACTAACGATAAACTCGGAAAGATTGCTTACGAACAGCTTGGAAAGGACAAGGGCGGATTTAATACCATCTACATGATGGCTGATTCCGGAGCCCGTGGTTCTTCAAAGCAGATTTCTCAGCTGGCCGCAATGCGTGGTTTGATGCAAAAGCCAAACGGAGACATTATCGAACTTCCTATTAAATCAAACTTTAAGGAAGGACTTTCCGTTATTGAATACTTTATTTCTTCAAACGGTGCCCGCAAGGGTCTTTCGGATACAGCTCTTAAGACAGCCGATGCCGGTTATATGACACGCCGCCTTGTTGATGTTGCACAAAATGTTGTAATCAACGAAGAGGACTGTGGAACAATCAACGGTATTGACTACACAGCAATCAAGAAGGGTGATGAAATTCAGGAAACACTTGCTTCTAGAATTGCCGGTCACTACACAATTGAACGCGTACTTGACCCTGTAACCGGAGAGTTGCTGGCAGATGTAGATACTTACTTAACTACAGACCTTGCCAACAAAATTGATCGTGCTGGCGTAGAAAAGGTAAAAATCAGAACTGTACTTACCTGTGAAAGCAAGTACGGTCTTTGCGTTAAGTGTTACGGAAAAGACCTTGCACGTAACAAGATTGTTGAAATTGGTGAAGCAGTCGGAACAATCGCTGCCCAGTCAATTGGTCAGCCAGGTACTCAGCTTACACTTCGTACATTCCATACTGGTGGTGCTGCCGATACATCTGCATCAGACAATCACATTGTCATCAAATATCCGGTATTCATTTCCAGCATTAGTGGTATGCACGTTGTTAAAGACAACAAAGACTGGCTCTTTACACGTCGTGGTACAATGGTTACTGCAAAACTCTTTAATCAGTATGACATTGCTTCTGGCGATCAGGTACTTGTTGAAGACGGTGCCCGTGTAAGAAAGGATAATGTTATCTTAAAGCACGGTTCTACAGAAATCCTTGCATCTGACGCAGCAAGAGTTCTTATCAGGGGTAAAAAACTTTATCTCGTAAGCAATGATGTAGAAAGTGATATTGAAAACGGTTCTATCATCTATGCTGCCTTTGCTAATGGACAGGTAATTGCTGACAAGGAAGAGCCAATTGGTGAAGTTGAACTTTACAGCGATCCTATTATTGCAGAAGTACCAGGCTTCGTTCATTATGATGATATTGTTGAAGGCGTAACTCTTGAAACCTCCCAGAAGGAAGTTGAAGGAAACATCACAACAATCAGAAGCATTACATCACTTCACCTTGATACAAAACAACCACGTCTTATCATCCGCAACGAAAATGGTGACGAAGTTGGAAGTTATCACTTGCCTGCAGGTGCCGTTATTTCTGTTGATGACAAGGCCGAAGTTAAAGCCGGTGACTATCTTGCCAGAGTTGAAAAAACTGCTACAAAGGCAAACGATATTACACTTGGTCTTCCACGTGTATCTGAACTCTTCGAAGCACGCAGACCAAAAGAAGCAGCCGTTATTTCACAGATTACCGGTGTTGTTAAATTTGGAAAAATTGCAAAGGGTAAACGTGAAATCATTGTAGAAGACAAGTACGGTAAAGAATACAAGCACCTTGTTCCTCTTACAAAAACACTTATCGTCCGCGATGGTGACCATGTAAAAGTTGGTGAAAAACTCTGTAAGGGAGCAGTTGACGCTCATGACGTTCTTAACGCTCTGGGTGAAAATGAACTTCAGAACTTCCTTATGGATGAAATTCAGTCTGTATATCGCGCCCAGGATGTTAATATCAACGACAAGCACATTGGTACTATTATTCGCCAGATGTTGCGCAAAGTTGAAATTAAAGCCGTTGGTGATACAAAGTTTATCTTTGGACAGCAGGTTGATAAGTACACATTCCGTGAAGAAAATGAAAGGGTTATAAAAGAAGGTGGTCGTCCTGCAGTAGCAGCCCCTATGTTCCAGGGTATTACAAAAGCTGCTCTTGCGACAGATTCATTCATTTCAGCCTGCTCATTCCAGGAAACAACACGTGTTCTTACAAACGCTGCAATCAAGGGTGAAGTTGATCACTTGCGCGGCCTTAAGGAAAACGTAATCCTTGGACACATGATTCCGGCAGGAACGGGTATGAGGCAGTACCATAACGTCAAACTCTATGACAAATCAAATGAAGACCTTGACGCAAAGATGGAAGCTGTTCTTGAAGCCCGCCGTGCTGACCTTGCAAGACAGGAAGCTTCGGAAGATGTAGTTTCAATGTCTGTAAGCGATTCTGCAGAAGAGGATTAGTTTCTTTTTCTGGGCGCATTCTGTCCTGCTGTCGCAGGACAGAACCGGGCTTTTCGGGGTTCCGCTGTCGCTTCAATGTTTTTTGCCCGGCAAAAAACATCGCCTGCGGCGCCCCTACAATCCCTTGCGCTCTTCCAGAAAAGTCTTTTTCCATAAAGAAAGGTCATTTTTTAAATCAATTTCCGAAAAAAGGCTTTTTTGGATTGCTTACAAAAATTTGCAGTTCTGCCATAAAATTTGGCGGAATTCGGGCGAATTCTATTGACGGTATCTTGAAGAATTCGTTATAGTTAGATACCATTTTTTCGCATTTTGTCCCAGGTGCTGCTGGGTCATAGATATAGGAGAAAAGGCCGATGCCTACAATTAACCAGTTAATTCGTAAAGGTCGTCAGACAGCTGCAAACAGAACTAAGGCCCCCGCACTTCAGTCTTGTCCGCAGAAACGTGGTGTATGTACACGCGTTATGACTATGACACCTAAAAAACCAAACTCAGCATTGAGAAAGATTGCTCGTGTAAGATTGAGCAATGGAGTTGAAGTTACTGCATACATTCCAGGAATTGGACACAACTTGCAGGAACACTCAGTAGTTTTAGTACGCGGTGGACGTGTAAAGGATCTTCCTGGTGTACGTTATCACATTATCCGCGGTGCAAAAGATACACTCGGCGTAGAAGGTCGCAAGCGCGGTCGTTCTAAGTACGGTGCTAAAAAGCCAAAGGCATAATAGGAGGTTAGATCACTATGGGAAGACATAAGAAATCAATTAACCGTCCAGTAATGCCAGATACAAAATACAACAGCGTTGCAGTTACAAAATTTGTACAGCGCATGATGTTGGATGGAAAAAAACAGACTTGTATCAATGTTCTTTATGAAGCATTGGACAAACTTAAGGCAAAAGCAGACAAGGATCCTCTTGAAGTATTCCTCAAGGCCCTTGATAATGTTAAGCCTGTTGTAGAAGTAAAGAGTCGTCGCGTTGGTGGTGCAACATACCAGGTACCAATGGAAATTCGTGAATCACGCCGCGAAGCACTTGCCATGAGATGGATGATTGGTGCAGCTCGTGCAAGAAGCGGACACGGAATGGCAGAAACACTTGCTGCTGAATTATTCGATGCTTACAACAACACAGGTTCTGCTTATAAAAAGAAGGAAGATGTTCATAAGATGGCTGAAGCTAACAAGGCTTTTGCTCACTACCGCTGGTAGTTAAAATCTTCTAAAAAAGCTCGTCTTTAACAAGACGGGCTTTTTTTTATGGTACCAGTAAAAGCAAAGCAGTTTGTATTCTTTTGAGCTAAAAAATAAAAAAAATCTGTTTAAAATCGCTAAAAAATCCTTTTTACTATTGAAACTATTTTTTAAAAACTGTATATTTTTTTGAACATGTCCATTGTGGGCAAGGTCTGCATGCTTTGCAGAAAGGTTCTTTGAAAGCTGGACGGACATTTGGGAAGATGTCTGGCAAAATCGTAAAGTTAAGCGTTTTTCCTGGCGCTTTTCAGATTTTTGCACCTTCTGCTGCTTGGCTGACTGAGTGGTGGTTTTGTGTTCCGGCTGGTTTACGCAATGTAAACAAAATAAGGTCCTGAATACCAGACCAGTCGTCAAGGCTGTTTTTACGGCTTTATGATACAGATGATGTTAGGTGGATTAAGACCAGACTACTTCGAAAAATCGGGCTCTCGCCTGGTAAAAATGGAGATAGGTTGTTTGAAAGTCAAATTCTTAATCACAAATCATTCATCTCATTAAATTGGTAAAGTGTGTATGCGAAAGTGTTACGGGCCTTTTAGGATGTAGCATTTTCTGGCTTAAAGTGCAGCACATAAAAAACAACATATGCTACAGGCAGGGGAAAAACAGCTTGTAGAGTAAGGAGAAAATCATGGCAAAGGAAGAGTTCCAGAGAACTAAACCTCACATGAACGTTGGTACTATCGGTCACGTAGACCATGGTAAGACAACATTGTCTGCAGCTATCACTTCATACTGTGCTAAAAAGTATGGTGATAAGCTCTTGAAGTACGATGAAATTGATAATGCTCCAGAGGAAAAGGCTCGTGGTATTACAATTAACTCACGTCACCTTGAATATCAGTCTGACAAGCGTCACTACGCACATATCGACTGCCCGGGACATGCTGACTATGTAAAGAACATGATCACTGGTGCCGCTCAGATGGATGGTGCTATCCTTGTAGTTTCTGCTCCGGATTCAGTTATGCCACAGACAAAGGAACACTTGTTGCTTGCTCGTCAGGTAGGTGTACCAAAGATTATCGTATTCCTTAACAAGGTTGACCTTGTAGATGATCCAGATCTTATTGAACTCGTAGTTGAAGAAGTAAAAGATACAGTTAAGAGCTACGGTTTCTCTGAAGATACACCAATCATCCAGGGTTCAGCATTCAAGGCACTTAACGCTTCTGAAGATCCAGCAAACACAAAGTGTATCGAAGATCTTCTTTCTGCAATGGATACATGGTTTGATGATCCAGTTCGCGATGATGAAAAGCCATTCTTGATGCCAATTGAAGACATCTTTACAATTTCTGGTCGTGGTACAGTAGTTACTGGACGTATCGAACGCGGTGTTGTTCACATGGGTGATGCAGTTCAGATCGTAGGTATCCGCCCAACTCAGGATACAACAGTTACTGGTATTGAAATGTTTAACAAGACACTTCAGGAAGGTATGGCTGGTGATAACGCTGGTATCCTCGTACGTGGTATTGAAAAGAAGGATGTAATCCGTGGTCAGGTTCTTGCTGCACCAAAATCTATCAACCCACACACAAAGTTCGAAGCTCAGATTTACGTTCTTTCAAAGGAAGAAGGTGGTCGTCACTCTCCATTCTTTACAGGATATCGCCCACAGTTCTACTTTAGAACTACAGATATTACTGGTACAGTTGAATTGGAAGCTGGAACAGACATGGTTAAACCAGGTGATAACGTTAAGATTATTGGTGAACTTATTCACCCAATCGCTATGGATGAAGGTCTTAAACTTGCTATTCGTGAAGGCGGTCGTACAATCGCTTCTGGTCAGGTAACAAAGATTATTGAATAGTCTTAGTCGTTATTTTTGACTGAAAAAATATTGGGGAATATGGATTTTTCTGTATTCCCCAAACTGGAGAACAACATGGCAAACAGCAAGATTCGTGTAAGACTTCGTGCATTTGACGTAGCTCTTATCGATCAGAGTGCAAAAGACATCGTACAGCAGGTTCAGAAGGCTGGCGCTAAAGTTTCAGGCCCTATCCCTCTTCCTACAAGAATCAACAAGGTTACAGTACTTCGTTCAACTTTCGTAAATAAAAAATCACGTGAACAGTTTGAAATGAGAACACATAAGCGCCTTATTGACATTTTTGATCCATCTTCAGAAGTGATGGATTCATTAATGAAGCTTGAATTACCTGCAGGTGTTGACGTAGAAATTAAACAGTAATTTAGGGTTTCAAATTACTGTAAAATTAAGGTAACGGTCCCCTGGATCGGGGATGGCGACCAATAAAACGCTTTGAGAAAGTTACTCTCTCACAGCAAATTATAGGAGATTCAGATGAAAGGTCTGATTGCAAAAAAAGTAGGAATGACACAGGTATTTGACGAAAACGGTAATCTGGTACCAGTAACCGTGATCCGCGTTGAACCAAACACAGTCGTTGCTACAAAGACAGAAGAAAAATGCGGTTATAACGCTATTGTCCTTGGTCTTGACGATGTTAAGGAATCTAAGGTTACAAAAGCTGAAGCAGGTTTCTTCAAAGCTAACAATGTTGCACCAAAGCGTCATCTTAAAGAGTTTCGCGACTTTGACGGTGAAGTAAAAGTTGGCGACCAGCTTGGTGTAGAATTATTCGACAAGGTTCGTTTCATCGACGTAACTGGAACTTCAAAAGGTAAAGGTTTCCAAGGTGTAATGAAGAGATGGGGCTTCCATGGTGGACGTAAAACTCACGGTTCAAAATTCCATCGTGAAGCTGGTGGTACTGGCTGTTGTACAACTCCTGGACACTGTCTTAAGAATGTTAAGATGCCAGGTCACATGGGTTGTGATCGTGTTACAGTTCAGAACCTCAAGGTTATCAAAGTAGACCCTGAGCTTAAGGTTTTGATGGTTCGTGGTGCAGTACCTGGGGTAAAAGATGCAACACTTATCGTTAAAGCTGCAGTTAAGAAATAAGGTCGAGGAATAGTTTTATGGAAAAGAAAGTCTATTCAATCGATGGTAAAGAACTCAGGACTATTAATCTTGATGATAAAGTTTTCGGACTCCCAGTCAACGAAGATGTAATCTATTATGCCATCACAAACGAATTAGCTAATAAGCGTGTAGGAACAGCTTGTACAAAGACTCGTTCTGAAGTACATGGCAGCAATGCTAAACCTTACAAGCAGAAGGGTACTGGTAATGCACGTCGTGGTGATAAAAAATCACCAATTACAGTTGGTGGAGGAACAATTTTTGGACCAAAGCCACGCGATTACAGCTATGCAATTCCTAAGAAAGAAAAGCGTCTTGCAATGAAGTCAATCTTGAGTCTTCAGGCTCAGGCAGACAGACTCGTAGTAGTTGAAGACTTCACTGTAGAAAGTGGAAAAACAAAGGATTTGGTAAAGATTCTCAACAACTTTGCAAAAGATGAACGTACAGTTGTTATTCTTGCAAATGACGATGCTCTTATTCGCCGTGCTGGAAAAAATCTTCCAAATGTTTATTTCCTTTCATATAACCGCCTTCGTGCACATGACCTCTTCTACGGAAGAAAGATTGTTTTACTTGAAGGTGCTGCAAAGAATCTTTCTGAATTCTATGCTGAAAAGGAGGCTAAATAATGAACTTCGAAGATGTTCTTATTGAACCTGTTCTTTCAGAAAAAGCGACAGCACTTCGTGAGCAGAACAAATATACATTCATTGTAGATTCATCTGCTACAAAGACTCAGATTAAGGAAGCTGTACGAAAGCTTTTTAATGTAAAGGTCGTTGACTGTACAACAGTAAACGTTCTGGGCAAAATTAAGCGCCTTCGTGCTAAGCCTGGAAGAACTGCCAGTTACAAGAAAGCAATCGTTAAACTTGCTCCTGGCGAAACAATCAAGGTGTTTGAAGGCGTATAAGCCCTCAGGCAGTTATTAGAAGGGGAACCATATGGCTCTTAAGATATATAAACCTTATTCAAAAGGTACACGTGGTCGCGTTGATTTGATTCGTGACCAGTTGACAGCCGATAAACCCGAAAAGTCTTTGACTTCAGGCCGCAAATCAAATGGTGGTCGTGGAGCTGGCGGACGTATTTCTGTACGTCATCAGGGTGGCGGTCATAAAAGAAAGTATCGTGAAATTGATTTCAAGAGAAACAAGCACGGTATTCCTGGAACTGTTAAGACTATCGAATATGATCCATTCCGCAGTGCAGACATCGCATTGATTGCATATGCTGATGGTGAAAAGCGCTACATTATTGCTCCAAAGGGTCTTACAGTAGGACAGAAGATTTTGTCAGGTGAAAATGCAACTCCAACAGTTGGAAATGCACTTCCACTTTCTGCAATTCCTGTAGGTTTCACAATCCACAACATTGAACTTACACTCGGTCGTGGTGGACAGCTTGTTCGCTCAGCTGGTGCAGGTGCACAGGTTGCTGGTAAAGAAGGTGAATATGTAAGTGTTCGTCTTCCATCAGGTGAAATGAGACGTATCAACGGCAAATGTTATGCAACAATTGGTATTGTTGGTAACGAAGAACGTATGAATACAAAGCTCGGTAAAGCTGGTCGTAACAGATGGCGCGGTATTCGCCCAACAGTTCGTGGTATGGCTATGAACCCAGTAGATCACCCTCTTGGTGGTGGTGAAGGTGCTGGTAAGGGACATCAGCCAGTTACTCCTTGGGGACAGCCTTGTCGTGGTTACAAGACTCGCAACAAGAGAAAGACAACTGAGCGTTTCATTATTAGCCACCGTAAGAAGTAGGATAGGAGATAATCGTGTCAAGATCAGTTAAGAAAGGCCCTTTTGTAGAAAAATCACTCTATAAAAAGGTTATCGAAATGAATAAAGCTTCAGCAGCTGATAAGAAGATTATTAAGACTTATTCCCGCTGCTCTACAATTATTCCTGAAATGGTTGGAAATACTATTTCAGTTCATAATGGAAAGTCATGGATTCCTGTGTATGTAACAGAAAACTTAGTAGGCCACAAGCTTGGTGAATTTGCTGCTACTCGTACATTCAAGGGTCATGGCGGCGACAAAGCTGCAAAGAAATAATAGGAGGTAGACAATGGCAGAAAATAAAGGTTACAAAGCAGTAACAAAGTTCTTAATTGCATCTCCTACAAAGGTTCGTCCTGTAGCTAATGTTGTTAAGTACAAGTCTTGCTCAGACGCACTTGCAATTCTTGAAAATATGCCTCAGAAGGGCGCAAGTTTAATCAGCGGTACTCTTAAGTCTGCTGTAGCAAATGCTCTTAATGTGAACAAGAAACTTGATGAAGATATGCTCTATGTTAAGGAAATCCGTGTCGACGAAGGTCCTAGATTAAAGAGAGTTTGGTTCCGCGGTCGTGGCCGTGCTGACCAGTTGCTCAAGCGTATGTGTCATATCACAGTTGTAGTTGACGAAAAGGCGGGAAAATAATGGGTCAGAAAGTTAATCCTATCGGTTTGCGCCTTGGCGTAAACAAAACATGGCAGTCTCGTTGGTATGCAAGTCCTCGTGATTATGCAGATTACTTCCTCGAAGACATGAAGATTCGCAAGATTGTTAGTGAACTTCCAGAATGTAAGAACGCAGACATTGCAGAAATAGAAATTGTACGCCACCCACAGCGTGTTACAATCGTTATTCACACGGCTCGTCCTGGTGTTATCATCGGTGTTAAGGGTGCTACAATCGAAAAAATTAGTGGTGATATTCAGAAGCAGCTTACTTCTAAGGTTCAGATTAAAATCAAGGAAGTTAAGAAGCCGGAAATCAACGCATCACTTATTGCACAGAATATTGGCCGCCAGCTTTCAGGAAGAGGTTCTTTCAAGAAGGCTCTTAAGCAGTCAACAGCTATGGCTATGAAGAATGGCGCACAGGGAATCAAGGTTCGCCTTTCAGGACGTCTTGGTGGTGCAGAAATGAAGCGTTCTGAAGAGCACAAGGAAGGACGTGTTCCTCTCCACACTCTTCGTGCTGATATCGACTATGGAACATTTGAAGCACATACAACATACGGAAAAATCGGTATTAAGGTATGGGTTTTCAATGGAATGAACTACGGTCATGATTCAAAAGAAGATGCTGGTGAAGTTGTAAGAAAGCCACGTCGTGACAGCCGTAAGCCAAATCGTGCTCCAAAATCAGAGGAAGGAAAAGTAGAAAATGCTTAGTCCAAAAAGAGTAGCACACCGCAAAGTACAGCGCGGTCGTCCAAAGGGAAACGCTACACGTAACAACTTCGTTGATTTTGGTGAAGTAGCACTTGTTGCTATGGAACCTGTTTGGCTTTCTGCTAGACACATTGAAGCTGCCCGTGTTGCAATTAACCGTTGTATAAATCGTCAGGGACAGATGTGGACACGTGTGTTCCCAGATAAGCCTGTTTCTAAGAAGCCTGCTGATACTCGTATGGGTAAAGGTAAGGGTGCACCAGAATTCTGGGCTGCTGTAATCAAACCTGGTATGATTTTATTTGAAGTTGGTGGCGTAGATAAGAGCCTTGCTGTAAAAGCTATGACTCTTGCTGCAAGTAAGCTTCCAATCAAAACAAAAGTGGCAATTCGCCCAACAATTGAGTAGGAGTAAGAGATGGCTGATTCAAAGAAAAAGAACGACAAAAGTCTTTCTTATGATGAACTCGTTGCAAAGCGCGATGACCTTAAGAAGAAGTACATGGACCTTCGCTTTCAGGCAATTATTGGCCATGTAGATAACCCAATGCAGAAGCGTACAATGCGTCGCGAAATCGCACGTTTGAATACACTTATTCACCAGCAGGATCTGGCAAAATTCAGAAGTGCTGCTGCTGAAGCTATTGCTGCAAAAAACTAGGAGCTGACCCGTGGAAGAACAGACAAAGCAGACAAAGGCTGCAAAGCGTTCATTCGTAGGTATCGTCATTAGTGATAAGATGGATAAAACTATCGTTGTTTCTATCGATACAAAGAAAATGGACCGCCTTTACAAAAAATATGTCACACGGACAAAGAAGTGTAAGGCTCACGATGAAAACAATGATGCTCATATTGGAGATACTGTTCGCATCGTGGAGTGTAGTCCAATCAGCAAAGATAAGTGCTGGCGCCTCGATGCAGTAATCGAGAGAGCTAAATAAGCTTGAGGAGTTAAATTATGCTGCAGATGCAATCTAAATTGACTGTTGCCGATAACTCTGGAGCTAAATTAGTTCAGGTTATTAAGGTACTTGGTGGTTCACACCGCCGTTATGCTGGTATTGGTGACATTGTAGTGGTAGCTGTTAAGGAAGCAATTCCTACATCTACAATCAAAGAAGGTTCAGTACAGAAGGCAGTAATCGTTCGCGTTGCAAAGGAATACCGCCGTCCTGATGGAACTTACATCCGCTTTGATGATAACGCATGCGTTATTGTTGATGCAGATAAGAACCCTAAGGGAAAACGTATTTTTGGACCTGTAGCTCGTGAGCTTCGTGATATGGATTATATGAAAATCATTTCACTTGCTCCGGAAGTACTCTAAGGAGTTGTCCCAATATGGCAGTGAAGACAAAAATCCGCAAGGATGACAATGTTGAAATTATTGCTGGAAAAGACAAGGGTAAGCGCGGAACAGTTGTACGTGTTTTCACTAAGGGTGAAAAAACACGCGTAATTGTTGGTGGTGCAAACATTGTAAAGAAGGCAATGAAGAGAAGATCCCAGCAGGATGCAGGCGGTATCGCCGAAGTTGAAGCTCCTCTGGATATTTCAAATGTAGCAATCGTATGTAAAAAATGCGGTCCTACAAGAATTGGTTACAAGCTTGACGGCGACAAGAAAATTCGTGTTTGCCGCAAGTGTGGAGAAACGCTGTAATGGAAAATTACGTACCACGGCTTAAGAAAGTCTATAAGGAAACAATCGCCCCTGAGCTCTTTAAGGAACTCGGTTATACATCTACGATGCAGATTCCAGCTATCAAAAAGGTAGTTGTAAGCATGGGTGTTGGTGAAGCTCTCACGAATAAGAAACTCCTTGATGCTGCAGTTACAGATCTCACTCAGATTACCGGCCAGAAAGCTGTTAAGACAAGAGCAAAGAAAAGTATTGCAAACTTCAAACTTCGTGAAGGCAATGAAGTGGGTGCAATGGTAACACTTCGTGGAAACATTATGTATGAATTCCTCGACCGTCTTATCAATGTTGCACTCCCACGTGTAAAGGATTTCCGCGGTATCAAGGCTACTGGCTTTGATGGACACGGAAACTTCTCTCTTGGTATTACAGAACAGATTATCTTCCCGGAAATCGACTTTGATAAAATCGTTAAGATTTCTGGAATGAACATCAGTATTGTTACAAGTGCAAAGACAGATAATGAAGCCCGCGCACTTTTGACAAAGTTCAATATGCCTTTTAGAAAGTAAGGAAGAAGTTCATGGCAAAGAAATCAATGGTTATCAAGGCGGCAAGAACACCTAAATATAGCACAAGACGCTATAACAGATGTCAGATTTGTGGCCGTCCACATGGATATTTGCGCAAGTACAAGATTTGTCGTATTTGTTTCCGCAAATTAGCAGGTGAAGGCCTCTTACCAGGCGTCACAAAGTCATCTTGGTAGTGGCAGGAGGATAGAAATGGCAGCTTCAGACCCAATCGCAGATATGCTTGCAAAAGTCCAGAATGCGGCAAAAGCCGGTCACGAAAAAGTAGATGTTCCTACTTCTAAGATGAAACTGGAAATTGTAAAGATCCTCAAAACTGAGGGATTTATTAAGAATTTCAAAAAAATTCAGGATGATAACGGACACAGTATTATCAGAATCTTCTTGAAGTATGATGATTTGAATAATTCAATCATCCACGGAATGAAGAGACTTTCAACACCTGGTCGTCGCGTTTATTCTGGTTACAAGGATTTACCACGTGTCTACAATGGCTATGGTACATTAATTGTTTCAACATCAAGCGGTGTAACAACTGGCAAAAAAGCATCTGAAAAGATGGTTGGCGGCGAGTTGATTTGCACAGTATGGTAATAGGAGAAAAATATGGCATCTAAGATTGGAAAGCTTCCTGTTACTATCCCAGCTGGTGTTACTGTAACTGTTGATGGAAATAACATCACAGTAAAGGGCCCAAAGGGTGAGTTGAAATCAACATTCAATAATCTTGTAACAGTTGAAGTAAAAGGTACAGAAGTACTTGTAAATCCTGTTAACGAAACAAAGGCTGCTTCTGCAGCTCACGGTTTGTATCGTTCAATTATCCACAACATGGTTGTTGGTGTTAACGAACAGTTTACAAAGGCACTTCTCATCACAGGTGTAGGTTACCGTGCAGAAGTTAAGGGCAAGGAATTGGTTATGAATCTTGGTTATTCATCTGAATTTATTGCTTCTATTCCTGAGGGACTTACAGTTGTTGCTGACCAGAACGGTAAAATTACAATTACTGGAATGGATAAGCAGCTTGTTGGTGAATTTGCATCTCAGATTCGTAAGCTTAGAAAACCTGAACCTTACAAAGGAAAGGGTATTCGCTATGAAACTGAAGTTATCAGACGTAAAGTCGGCAAGACTGGTGTAAAATAAGGGTGAATTGATATGTTGAAGAAACTTAATGATAAGAACAGAAAGCGCCTGCACAGAAAGATTCACATCCGTAAAACAGTATACGGTACTGCTGAACGTCCACGTATGACAGTTTTCAGAAGTGGTCGTAATATTTACGTACAGGTAATTAATGATGATGAAGGCAAAACTCTTGCTTCTATTTCTACAATGGAAAAGGAATTTATTTCCCTCAAGGCCAATGTAGAAAGTGGTGCTAAACTTGGTGAAGCATTGGGTGGACGTCTCAAGGATAAGAATATTACAAAGGTAGTATTCGATCGTAATGGTTATCTCTATCACGGAGTTGTAAAGGCTCTCGCTGATGGAGTTCGCAAAGCCGGAATTGAATTCTAGGAGAGGTTATGGAACACTCAAAAAATGTTGATAGAAAACCTGCTGATGAATTCGTAGAAAAGCTGGTTAAGCTGAATCGTAACTCTAAGACTGTAAAGGGCGGACGCAGAATGTCTTTCTCTGCTCTTACAGTTGTAGGCGATCAGAAGGGTCGCATTGGCTACGGATTCGGTAAAGCAAATGATGTAACAGATGCAATCAGAAAGAGTATTGATAAGGCTAAGGCTAATATGATTACTCTTCCAATGAAGAATGGTACTTTGCCACACGAAATGATTGGTAAGTACAAGTCTTCTTCTGTATTGTTAAAGCCTGCTTGTCCTGGTACTGGTATTATTGCCGGTGGTCCAGTTCGTGCAGTTATGGATGCAGCTGGAATTACAGATGTAATTTCAAAGTCACAGGGTTCAAGAACTTCAATCAATGTTGTTCGCGCAACTTTCAATGCAATCGCTGAATTGATGAATGCACGTGAAGTAGCTAAGAACCGTGGTAAGACTCTTAATGATATGTGGGGCTGATCATGGCAAAGAAATTACGCATTGAACTCGTAAAGAGCACAATTGGTCAGAAGCCTGCTAAGAAAGCTACAGTTCGTAGCTTGGGTCTTAAGAAGCTTCATTCTGTTGTAGAACAGGAAGCAACTCCTGCAATTCAGGGTATGGTTGCTGCTGTTGCTCACCTTGTAAAAGTAGAGGAGATCAACTAATGGCAGATTTTAACTTGAACGCTCCTGAGGGTGCAAATGTAAAGCCAAAGCGTGTTGGTCGTGGTTCTTCTTCTGGACTGGGAACAACAGCAGGTAAGGGAAACAAGGGTCAGCAGTCTCGCTCTGGAAAGAGTGGACCTTATGTAGGATTTGAAGGCGGTCAGATGCCTTTGTATCGTCGCATTGCTCACCGTGGTTTTTCAAACGCCCCATTCAAAAAGGAATATTTTACAATCAATCTTAGAGAATTGGATGCAAAGTATTCTGATGGTGAAACTGTAGATCGCGAATCACTTACTGCTAAGGGACTTCTTAAAAAGGATTCTCTTATTAAGGTACTTGGTGATGGCGAAATCACAAAGAAACTTACTGTTAATGTAGACAAGATTTCTGCTTCTGCAAAAGAAAAGGTAGAAAAGGCTGGTGGTTCAGTAACAGTTAAGGCTGAGGCTAAATAATTAAAAAGGTAGCGGAGTAAAATATGGCAAACAATGCAGTAGTAAATATGTTCAAAGTTAAGGATCTGCGTAATCGTATGTTTTTTACTTTGTTCATTCTCGCAGTTTTTCGTCTGGGAAGTGTTTTAACAATTCCTGGAATTGATGCTACCAAGTTAGTTCACTACTTCAATACATTTGCAACTAGTGCTGAGAATGCGTTTGCCAGTTATATGGACTTCTTTGCAGGTGGAGCTTTTGAAAGATTTTCTGTATTGATGCTTGGTGTAATGCCTTACATTTCAACACAGATTATCTTGCAGCTCGCACTTGTAATTTTCCCGGCTCTCAAGAGAATTGCTCAGGAAGATGGCGGTCAGCAGAAAGTTCAGGCATGGACTAGAGTTGGTACAATTTTTGTTTGTATCATTCAGGCATTAGCCCTCACAGTTTATGCCAAGTCTGTAAACCAGTCAGTTCCTGGTACAATCATTTTTGATAACCAAGTCTATTTTAATGTGATTTTCATCCTTACAGTAACCACAGGTTCTATGATTACTGTTTGGCTTGGAGATCAGATTACTGCACACGGTATTGGCAATGGTATTTCTATGATTATCTTTGCTGGTATTGTAGCACGCATTCCAAGCGCAATTTGGGAATTGATAAAGATGGTACAGGATGGCAGCATTAACGTTGTATTCGTAATTGTTGCTCTTGCACTCTTCGTTGTAATTCTTGCTCTTGTTGTTTACGAACAGCAGGGTGAACGCAAGATTCCGGTTCACTATGCTAAGCGTGTAGTTGGCCGCAAAATGTACGGCGGACAGAGTACATACATTCCATTTAAGATTAATCCTTCTGGAGTAATCCCAATCATCTTTGCAAGTGCATTCTTGACATTCCCATTGCAGATTGCTAACTCTCTTGCTTCTAATGTTACCTGGCTGTCAACATTGGCCAGATGGCTTAGTCCAACAGGAGTTTGGTATAACGTAATCGAAGTTTTGTTGATTATATTCTTTGCTTACTTCTACACTCAGGTAACCCTGAACCCTACTGAAATTGCTAAGAATATCCGTGAAAACGGTGGTTCTATTCCTGGTATTAGAACTGACAAAACTGAAGAATATTTACAGAGGGTTTTAAACCGTCTGATTCTTCCTGGTTCATTGTTCCTTGCTGTTATAGCAGTATTGCCAACAGTCATTCAGATTGTATTCAAGTTCCCATCTTCAGTTTCTATGCTGATGGGCGGAACCTCTCTGTTGATTCTTGTTGGTGTTGATTTGGACACAATGTCACAGGTTGAAGCTCTTCTTAAGATGCATCACCACGATGGATTTACAAAGAAGGGAATTAAATCAAGAAGCCTTTAGTAAAAGCTGTTTGTGCTTGTAACGAGAGTCATTTTTTGGCTCTCGTTAATAATAGCTTTAAAATATTGGTAAAATCTTGATTAGGTCTAGAATAAGTTTAGAAAATTGTGGTATACTTTCCCACCATTTGAAAAGGCAGGCTGATTGGTTTTGGCCGTTTTGAATGGGAATCAAGCTGTAGTTCATAGCGAACTGCCATGGTTTGATTTTGGTATCCATATTTTCAGGGGGACTTTTATGAAAGTACGCACTAGCGTAAAACCCATCTGCGACAAGTGCAAGGTAATCAGAAGACACGGCATCGTTCGTATTATCTGTGAAAATCCTAAGCACAAGCAGAGACAGGGATGAGGAGTAACTGATGGCTCGAATTTCGGGAGTTGACCTCCCTAACAAGCACGTCAATATTGCATTGACTTATGTTTACGGAATTGGTCGTTCAGCAGCTAACAAGATCTGTGAAGAAACAAAAGTTAATCCAGATGCTATGCTTAACGATTTGTCTGAAGATGATCTTAACAAGATCCGTAAGTACATTGATGAAAACTACAAGACAGAAGGACACTTAAGAACAGAAATCGGTTTGAATATTAAGCGTCTTATCGATATTGGCAGTTATCGTGGTACTCGCCATCGTAAGGGACTTCCTGTACGTGGCCAGCGCACTCGCACTAATTCTCGCACACGCAAGGGTAAAAAGAAGACCGTTGCTAACAAGAAGAAGGCTTAAGCGGAGGTTAAGTAATGGCAGTACAGAAAAAGAGAAAAGAGAAGAAGAGTGTTTACGAAGGAAATGTCTACATTCAGGCAACTTTCAACAACACTATTGTAACAATTACAGACCTCAGGGGAAATGCACTTTCTTGGGCTTCATCTGGCGGACTGGGATTACGCGGAGCAAAGAAATCAACTCCATTTGCTGCACAGTCAGTTGCTGAACAGGCAGTACAGCGTGCGGCTTCTTATGGTCTTCGTGAAGTACATGTTTACGTTAAGGGACCTGGAATGGGTCGTGAAAACGCAATTCGTGTTTTAGGCACTTTGGGACTCAAGGTAAAATCAATTTCTGATGTAACACCTATCCCACACAATGGATGCCGCCCACGCAAGACACGCCGTATGTAATTTGATTCAATTTTTGTGGAAGTTCTGAATTTGAATCAAGTTCAGAACAAAGCAAAGTTGAAAAAAAATGGCTGGTGTTGAACCTGGCAAAGCTGAAATCAGTATTTACAGGTTTAATGAGTTGATTCTGCTGGCATTGGTTGAAGCGAAAAGCTTGGCTGGTGTTGCAGAGCTTAATCAGAAAAAAGAATTGCTCTTTTGAGTTTAATTCGAATTTATAGGAGTTCAGATGGCTCGCAAAAATCTGCTTAAAGGTTTTAAAAAACCAAAAAATATTACATTTGAGCACCTTGATGATAATCCTAATTATGGAAAGTTCACAGCTTATCCTTTTGAACCGGGATTTGGTACCACAATCGGAAATACTCTCCGCCGTGTGTTACTTTCTTCTATTCAGGGATATGCTATTTCTTCAGTTAGAATTACTTCATATGATGCAAACAGTGTTCCTCATGTAATTTCCAGTGAATTTGAGACTATTCCAAATATTTCTGAAGATACATTGGAAGTCTTGAACAGCTTAAAACAGATTCGTTTGCGCTTGCCGCGGGACGTTGAGCAGGACACATTTGTCTTCGAATTCACAGGTCCAGGTACTGTAAAGAGTGACGACTTTGAAAAAGAAGGCCAGCTTGAAATCATGACAAAGGGACTTGATGTCTTTACTATGATGGAAGGCTGTCATGTTGAATTTGAGGTTCAGGTTGATTTGGGACGTGGTTATGTTCCAGCTGAAGTAAATGAACATTACATTGAAGTTGTTGGTACAATTCCAATGGATTGTATTTTTACTCCTGTACCAAAGGCTAAATATTCAATTGAACCTTGCCGCGTAGGTCAGCGTAACGACTATGACAAACTGATCCTTGAAATTTGGACTGATGGCACTATTAAACCAGAAGACGCTTTGGGAGAAGCTGCTAAGATTGCTAAAGAATATTTTGCAATTTTTGTTAACTTTGATGAAAGCACTGTTGGTAATAGCGACGACAATGACGAAGGTGATGAGAGAATCCAGATGATTTTGAATACATCTGTTGATGAACTTGAACTTTCTGTACGCAGTTCAAATTGTCTTAAAACTGCAAACATTCACACAATTGGTGAATTAACAAAGAAAACGGAAGAAGACATTACTAAGACTAGAAACTTCGGTAAAAAGAGCTTGGAAGAAATTAAGGCTAAGCTTGAAGAAAGAGGCTTGAGTCTTGGAATGACAGACTACACTCACTTGAGAGATGTAAATTTCCGTAACCATAAGGACGAAACCGAATGAATCACAAGAATGGATTTAATCCGCTTTCACGTACAACAGCACACCGTCGCGCAATGTCACGCAATATGGTAACTTCTCTTTTTAGATATGAAAGAGTTACAACTACAAAGTCTAAGGCTTTGGAAGTAAGACGCGCTGCTGAAAAACTTATTACACGTGCAAAGGTGGATTCTGTACACAACAGAAGAATCGTTGCTAAGTATATTGCTGATGCAAAAATCTTGAACAAATTGTTCACAGAAATTGGCCCACGTATGAAAGATCGCAATGGTGGTTACACACGTGTTCTTAAGATGGGATTCCGCCAGGGTGATGCTGCTGAAGTAGTTATCCTTGAATTGGTAGATTACAAGCTTCCTGATCCTGATGCTGACGGAACTAAGGGAGATGCAAAGGCTAAGCCAGCTAAAACAGCAAAGAAGCCTGCTGCTAAGAAAGAAGCTGCAGCTGCTGATAAGGAGTAAGCAATGTCTAAGTCACATCGCGGAACTGGTGTCCGTAACGATATTAACCACGGCCGTGGAACTTGCGCTATTTGTGGTGCTAGCCAGATCAAGATTTTGTATGAACAGGATGTTGAAGGCAAAAAAGTTAAGATTTGTAAATTCTGCAAAGCTAACTTGAAGAACAAGGCACAGGCTGAAGCTCGCGCTGCTAAGAAGGCAGCTGCTCTTGCAAGCCCTGCTAGTGAAGAAGCTCCTGCTGCTGAGTAATTGGCTGTCAGTTTTTGAGCTTTTAGCCGCTCTTATTTAACAAGGGCGGCTTTATTTTTTTTTAAATTAAGGAAGTCTCTAAAAATTGCAACTATGAAAATCACATGTCAAAATCTTTGCCCAGATAAATTTCACGGGCTTTTTCGGACTTGAGTATGTCGTCCTTTTGACCTTCGACTACGACCTGGCCGTTTGAAATGATGATGGCGCGATCGGTGATTTCCAGGGTGTCACGGACGTTGTGGTCTGTGATTAAAACGCCTATGCCTCTTTTGGAAAGGTGGCGGATTATTTCTTTGATGTCAGCGACTGCGATTGGGTCAATGCCGGCGAATGGTTCGTCCAGCAGGAGAAACTTTGGCTCTATGGCGAGGGAGCGGGCAATTTCTGTGCGGCGGCGCTCTCCTCCCGAAAGAGTGTAAGCCTGCTGTTTTCGAATGCGGCCTATCTGGAATTCTTCGATTAAATCCTCAAGCTGAGCTTTTTTCTGGGCTTTGGAAAGATCGTGTCTTGTTTCCAAAATAGACCAGATGTTTTCTTCAACTGTGAGTTTTCTGAAAACTGACGGTTCCTGGGGGAGGTAAGAAATGCCCAATCGGGCGCGTTTGTACATTGGCAGTTTTGTGATGCGCTGATTGTTAAGAAAAACTTCGCCGGATGTAGGTTTGTAAAATCCGACTATCATATAAAATGTGGTGGTTTTGCCGGAACCGTTTGGTCCTAAAAGTCCAAGGACTTCACCTACATGCATGGTAAAGTCGATGCCCTGAACGACACGCTTGCGGCCAAAGTTTTTGTAAAGAGATGCAATGCGAAGGGCTGAGTCTGGCGTGCTCTGAGAAGTCTGGACATTGGTCTGGCTATTGGCCTGTTCGTGGACGGGATTTTTGTATGTGGGGAAGTCGTCTGGGGATGGTGGGGTGGCGACTTTTGAAGGTGTGGTGGCGGTTTGGGGAAGAGAGGCATCTTTCGAAGGAGAGACACTGCTTTCGTAACCAGCGCCATCTTTCGAAGGAGAGACACTGCTTTCGTAACCAGCGCCATCTTTCGAAGGAGAAGCGGTTGTTTCGTAACCAGTCCCCTTTATCCCATTGGAAGGATCTTTTTCGTAACTGTCTTTACTTTCATAACCAGTTAATTTTTTATTTTTTGTCTTCATTCTTTTCTCCGGAAGATGAGTCTGTGTTTACGGAACCGCGGACACGACCGTCTAATGTGATTTGTTGTGTGTTAAGGTTTAAAGAAATTTGCTGGGCGCGGAAAATGTCGTCCTTTTGCTTTATGTTGGGATTGCCGGATAAATCCAGCATCTGGTCTTTTTTTCGGTAAATGGCATAGGAAGCAAGACATGTGTTTTCATCCTGCTGAATATTTACTGAAATTTGCATGACAGCAATTTCTGTTTCCTGGTTGTATTCAATTATTTCTGCCTGGGCACGGACGTTGTTTTCTTCATCAACTAAGGTTACATCATTTTGTAAATTTGCTTTTTTTGTTGTCTGATCGTATGTTAAAAGTCCGCATGTAAAATCAAAAGAATCGCTTGAGCCGCTGACATTCCCGGTGGCTTTGATGTAGCGGTAATTTTCCCCGGAAATTTGAATTTCATCTGCAGAAATTTCTATGGAATCTGTAATGACTTTTGCATTGCCTCTTAAAATGGTTGTATTGTTTTTACTTGAAATGGAACCCGTCATTGAGTCCGTAGAAAATTTTATATTTTCAGCGTAAAGATTGAAAGAAAAAAAAGTGAGGGAAATCATTAATATTTTTTTCAGAAGATTTTTATTATTTATCATTGCAGGGAATCCTCGCTGATCATATTTTCGTTTTGGGAATCACTTTCGCTGCCGTCATTTGTGAAAATCTCACCTGAAATTTGAGAAGCAAAAGAGTAGCTTTTTGAAACAGCACTTGCCGAAAAACCGGAGCCGCTGATGGTCATGTCATCCTTGCTGATAAAAACGGGAGAGTCACGGTTGGAAGTGAGCTGCTCAGTTTTGCCGTTCCAGCGGAGGGCGTCAGCGGTAAGGGTAAGGGCATTTGACTGGCTTTCAATCTGTATGTCATTTAAAAAAGTATAGATCTCCTTTCGGGCGTCCATGGAAAGAATTTTGCATGACCCGCTTGTGTCCAGCTGACCGTCTTTGTCCCATGAAGAAAAAACTGCATCCTGGGCAAAAGAAAGATCACTTTTGTATTGTTCTATGAGGGAAGAAGTAAGCTGGATTTTTAATTGATTGTTTTCGTAGCGGTAAAAGGTTGCATCGGTGAAGGTAAGTTCAGGATTGTTTTCGCTGGGGGAAACTTCATTTTCGTACTTGATTGAACAAGAGAAAAGCAGAGGCAAAAAAATTGAAGCGTAAATTAAAAAAGTTTTTCTTAGAGATGCGTTTTTTTTCTTTGCCATCTTTTCTCCATAAAAATCAAGATTTTTTGTTTTCCAAAGCCGCCTTTACAAAAGCGGTAAAAAGCGGATGTGGACTTGAAGGCCGGCTGACAAATTCAGGATGATACTGAACACCGATTCCCCAGGGATGATTTTTCCATTCAAAAGCTTCTGTCTGGCCGTCAGCGGCTGACTTTGCAGAAATAAAAAGTCCGTGTTCCTGCATTTGAGAAGTGTAGCGACGGTCAAAAGTATATTTAGACCGGTGGCGTTCCATGATTTTTGTGGAATTGTAAATGGAATAAAGTTTTGAACCCTCGCTGACATCAATGGAAGATTGACCCAGCTTCATGACGGAAGCGGAAGGGCATGTTTCTTCTTCCGGCAGACAAATAATTGCATGTGCACAGTTTTGAATAAATTCCGTAGAATCTGCATCTTCCCAGCCAATTAAATTCCGGGCACTTTCAATAGCCATAAGCTGCATGCCCAAATCAATTCCAAAGTATGGAATTTTATTTATGCGTGCATATTGAACTGTTTTCAATAAACCCAAAAAACCTCTCTGGCCATAGTTGCCTGGAATGACAATGCCGTCTGCGTCAGAAAAATACTGTGCAAAGTCGTCAGTTTTTTCAAGTGTTTCCGCATCGATTTTTTTAATTTGGAGTTTTGCATTGTTGCCGGTAACCGCAGCGTGGAAAAGCGATTCCTGGACAGATTTGTAGCAGTCGTCAAGATAGTCCTTTTTTCCAACCATGGCTATTGTTACAGACTTTTGCGGATTGTTGAGCTTGTAAAGAAAATCCTGCCATTCGCGAATTTCGCATGACCTTTTGCCCAGCTTTAATTTTTCTGTGACTTTTTCGTCCAGACCTTCCTGGTGGAAAATGACTGGCAGTTCGTAGATGGACTTTTCAACATCCGGTGAAACAAAAACGCAGTCAGGGCTTACGTTGCAAAAGCGGGCAATTTTTTTCTTCATGCCGTCTTCGACATTGGCCTGGCAGCGGCAAATTAAAATGTCCGGCTGAATGCCAACAGTTTGCAGTTGCTTTACAGAAGTTTGTGTCGGTTTTGACTTTAATTCATCGCCGGTAATAACCGGAATGAGGGTTAAATGGATGCTTATAGAATTTTCTTTGCCAAATTCGCGCAAAAGCTGTCTTGCCGCTTCAAGGTAGGGCAAAGCTTCTATGTCACCAACAGTGCCGCCGATTTCTACAATTACAACATCGGCACCACTTGAAGCCCCCAGTTTACGAATGCAGCGTTTAATTTCATCTGTAATGTGGGGAATAACCTGAACCGTTCTGCCGTTATAGCGGCCGGCCCTTTCGTTTCTGATAACATTTTCGTAAATTTTTCCAATAGAAATGCAGTTGGCGCTGGTAAGACGGGTCTTTGTAAAACGCGAAAAATTTCCCATATCCAGATCTGTTTCTGCCCCATCCTCTGTAACGAAAACTTCGCCATGCTGATAGGGAGAAATATTTCCGGCATCAATATTTATGTAAGGATCACACTTCATCATTGCGACTTTAAGCCCGCTGCATTCAAGAAGACTACCGATTGTACTTGCCGCAACGCCCTTGCCCAGTCCGGAACAAACGCCACTGGTTACCAGAATATATTTACTCATAATGGGCAATTATCACATTATGAAAGTTTTTTTTCAATGGAAATTATGGAAGATTTTTCCCTGATTTTTTTTATTTTGAAGCATACCTTCTTTTGTTAAACGGCCCTTCCAGGGTTCCGCTTTGCTCCATGCCACTTCGTGGCACCAGGCCCTTTCACGGCCGGCTATGCTTCTTTTGGAATGAAATGCAGTTTTCGTAAAGCAGTGCCGTGTATTTTTTTACTTTCGCGTTAAGGATTGGAGCACCTGCGGCGGCAAGCCGCAGTCCCGGAACGAAGTGAAGGGATGAGCCGCCTGTCGGCGAAGTGCGGAAAGCCTGACCCCATGTCATTTTTCTTGAAAAATGACATGGGGGAACGCCCTGAAAAAAAAACACTTTTGCAACTTTTTATTCTGTGGTAAAGTCTAATTTGGAAAGGTGATTATGAAAATTTTTACAAAGTTTGCTATGTTTTGCATCAGAAGCTGGGTGAGGTTTATGTTTAAACCGAAGGCTTATTTTGTTGATAAAAAGGTTCAGACTAACCGGCTGAAAAAACCTTGTGTTGTTATTGCCAATCACACTTCAACCAAGGACGCGCTTTTTTTGATGACCGTTTTGCGCGGTAAAAAGAATGTAATTGTTGCCAAAGACTGGTACGAAAAAAAGGCTTTTCACTGGATTTTGGCTGGCGAAGGTACTATTCCATGCGACCGCTTTAATCTGGATACGGAATGGATCCAGCTGGCAAGAAAAAATCTGGAAGCTGGGAAATCTGTAATTATTTTCCCGGAAGGTAAAACGAGGCAGGACGGAGAATTGAACGAATTTAAATCCGGCTTTGCTTTTTTGGCCCGCTATACCGGCTGCCCGGTTGTGTCTATTGGAATTGATGGAATTTATAAATTTTCACACAGAACAAAATACATTGTTGATGTAGCTGAATATGTTGTTCGCAACAAGAGTCTTCCTTCTTCAAAAGATCTTGCTGAAAAAAGTGAATACTTCAGGCAGAAGTGCAAGGCTCTTAAACAAAAAGTTTTGGAGATT
This sequence comes from Treponemataceae bacterium, assembly GCA_963649315.1. Classification (GTDB taxonomy): domain Bacteria; phylum Spirochaetota; class Spirochaetia; order Treponematales; family Treponemataceae; genus Treponema_D. The sequence goes on from CAVJHV010000004.1 coordinate 35,244, forward strand.
AAATGAAAGTAGGTCTTGTGCTGGAAGGTGGCTCAAGGAAGTGCATGTTTACTGCAGGGGTCACAGATTATTTTATTGATGAAGGTATTTCTTTTCCTTATGTTTGCGGTGTTTCCGGTGGAGCTCACGGGGCAATAAATTTTGTTGCCACTCAGAGGGGTCGGCTGCGCTATGTTTTGACGCCAAGCAAGTTGAGGGCTGGTCACAAGGCTCATGTTCTTTTGGATGGAATTCAAAATGAATATGAAAACATGTGCGGTGAAAGTTTTTACGGCGGTTACCCTTTCGATTTTAAAAAACTCTTTTCTTCACAGACTGAATATGAATTTGGTTTGACTTGTGCAGAAACTGGCAAGATTTGTTATATGTCTGAAAGGAAAAGTGAAAAGCGCCTTATGCAGCTGATGCATGGCACATGCGCTTTGCCTATGCTTTTTCCTCTGGTAAAGATTGATGGCAAACATTATGCGGATGGTTGCGTAAGTTATTCTGTTCCTTATGACAGACCGCTGGAAATGGGCTGTGACAAGGTGATTGTTATTTCTACAAAATCACCTAATGATAAACCTTCGGATTTTAGAAAGCAAAAGGCTATTTTATCTCCGCTTTATGAACAGAAATTTCCTAAGCTGTATGAGGACTTGATGAACCGCTATGACGAATATTTTGTTCAAATGGAAGGAATGAAAAAACTTGTTGACCAGGGGAAAATTTTTGTCCTTAAACCGGAAGAAGATCTTTGCTGGGTTTTTTCTACCAGTCAGGAAAAACTGGACAAGTCCTACATTCACGGATACAAAACGGCGGTTAAATATAGAAAGGAAATTATGGATTTTTTGAAGGGGTAGTTTGGGACGGGGCTGCTTTTGTAGACAGGTGGCGGTTTTGTAAACAGGTGCTGCTTCTGTAAACAAGCACCGCTTTCACAAACAGCCACTGCTTTCGTAAACAGGTGGCGGTTTTGTGGACAGGTGGTGGTTTTGTAAACAGGTGCTGCTTCTGTAAACAAGCACCGCTTTCACAAACAGCCACTGCTTTCGTAAACAGGTGGCGGTTTTGTGGACAGGTGGTGGTTTTGTAAACAGGTGCTGCTTCTGTAAACAAGCACCGCTTTCACAAACAGCCACTGCTTTCGTAAACAGGTGGCGGTTTTGTGGACAGGTGGTGGTTTTGTAAACAGGTGCTGCTTCTGTAAACAAGCACCGCTTTCACAAACAGCCACTGCTTTCGTAAACAGGTGGCGGTTCTGTAAACAGATGCTGCTTCTGTAAACAGGGGGCGGTTTTGTAAACAGGTGCTGCTTTCGTAAACAGTCCGTCGCACAAAAAATCATTCCATTTGTAAATGGCCTTAAGGGGCAGGCTTATGGGAAAAGAGAAAAGAAAGAAACTAAGATTAAAAAATAAATTCGTACGTAACTTTATTTACAGTAAACTTTTTTTTGTAGCCTTTATGGTTTTTGTCCAGCTGGCTTTCTATGTGTTGCTTTTCTTAAAGATTGCCGGTTCTGGAAAATACATGGCAGTGGCCAGCATGGCCTTGAGTCTTGTTTTTATGATTTACATTGTGAATTCAAAGGGTAAAAACGAATTCAAAATGGTGTGGATGCTGCCAGTTTTAATTTTTCCGGCCTTTGGAATTTTTTTATATTTGATTTGTCATAAAAATCTGGGAGGCCACAGGCTTTCAAAAAGAATTCACTTTGCAAAAGAAGAGTCAAAAGTTTTTCTGGAAAATCTGAAGGAAGAAAAAAAGGCTCTTATTGATTATCCAAAAATTGGTGACATTTCAACTTATCTGAAATCCACAGAAAATTATCCGCCTTACTCAGAAAATAAAACTACCTATTACCCAAACGGCGAAACCTGGCGGCCGGATATGCTGGCTCGGTTAAAAAAAGCAAAATCTTTTATTTTTCTGGAATATTTTATTATTGACGAAGGTGAAATGTGGCAGGAAATTCTTGAAGTCTTAAAGGCAAAGGCAGCGGCCGGAGTAACGGTGCGTCTTATTTATGACGGCTTTGGTTCTTTGCGCCTGGCAACAAGGTCTTATGTCAGATATTTAAAATCTTTTGGAATTGATACAAGAATTTTTTTACCACTTATTCCTTTTTTTGATACAGGGCAGAATAATCGTGATCACCACAAGATTATGATTGTGGACGGCCAGTGCTGTTTTACCGGTGGAATGAATTTGACTGATGAATATGTGAATCTGGATCACCATCGTTTTGATTACTGGAAGGATGCAAATATTTGTATTGAAGGAAGCGGAGTCAGAACTTTTACTGCTCTTTTTTTGCAGACATGGCATTCTATAGACAGAAAGCAAAAACTGGACAAAGAGGATCTTTCTAAGTGGATTAACATCCGCTACAAAAAATACGATGTTCCTGGTGCAATAATTCCTTATGCGGATGATGCTTTTAATGAAAGTGATCTTGCGGAAAATGTTTACAATTATATTTTAAATAAGGCTCACTCTTATGTTCATATTATGACGCCTTACCTTATTATTGATAATACAATGATGAACAATTTGCTTTTTGCCGCAAGCCGTGGCGTGGATGTAAGCATTATTTTTCCCGGTCACTACGATCATTTTATAACTTACTGTGTGGGCTATCGCTTTGTAAAACAGCTGATTGAAAATGGAGTGAAAGTTTATTTTTACAATCCGGGTTTTATTCATTCCAAGGTTTTTGTTTCTGACAACAAGAGGGGAACGGTTTCTTCCATTAATTTGGATTACAGAAGTTTTTACCACCATTTTGAATGCGGGGCTTTTCTTTACAAAAGTGAATGTGTGAAAAAGCTGGAAGAGGATTTTGAAGAAACAAAAAAAGAATGCACTCTGGTTACAATGGAAGTTTTTAAAAAACTGCCTTTGTTCAGGAGAGTGATTGGCTGGTTGTGTAAAATAGTGGCGCCTCTTTTGTAGTGGCTGCGTAAAGAAAGAAGTGTTTGCTTTTTAAAGGAGTTGGAGAGTGGCAGCTGCTTTACGAAAGAAATATTTCTATTCAAAAGCAGCCTGGCCGGCTCTATGATGAGCGATGGTCAAAAGATGGAATGTTTTAAAATAAAACAGGAGGAAATATGAGGAATTTTTTTAGACAGATTTTTTTTGCTGCCTTTGTTTTTTTTGCGGCTGTAAATGTTTTTTCTTATGGCGGAATTATGGCCGGTGACAATGGCTCTAAAATGCAAGTGGCAAAGACTGAATATTTTGACATTTTGTTTACGGAGTCCACGAAAGATGATGCGGCCATTCTTTATGCGAATGCGGATAAAATTTATGTGGAACTTGCAGACCAGTATGGCTGGGAATTTATTCCATGCAGGGTGCCGGTTGTTTTGACTGCCAATGTGGAACTTTACAATGCCTATTATTCAACTTTTCCTTACAGTCACATTGTTATGTACGTGACCAGTCCCAGTGAAAGTCTTTATGTAAACACGGATTCTTTTTTGGATTGTTTCAGGCATGAGTTGACCCATAATTTTACCTACAACATGAAAAATGGTTTCTGGCGGGTTATGGATTTTGTTTTTGGTGAATATCTTTCTTTAGCTTCTGTGACGGTCAGTCCGGGAATGGCAGAGGGTGCAACTATGACCAGCGAAAGTGCTGGTGGTTACGGCAGAATGAATGATGAGTTTTCACACCAGATGGTTCGCCAGGCAAAAATTGAAAACAACTTTCCTTCTTTTAAAGATGTGCAGGGGGCAAGTGATTTTGGCAGGTCTGGTGATTATTATTATTTTAACGGGGCTTTTCACAAGTATCTTCAGGAAAAATATGGAATGGAAAAATATGCTGCCTGGTGGTATTCATGCGTGAATTCTTCTTTGATGATTGGCGGGGCTTTTAAAAGGACTTACGGTCTTTCCATTTCTGATGTCTGGGAAAATTTTAAAAATGAATATTACCTTCCGGCTGTGGAGGCAAACCCTGTTGCAGCCGGTCTTACAAAGGATTTTTTTGACAGGGAAACAAAAACTTTTTCAAGAAAAAATAAAAGTTCTGCCCGCTTTGACACTTTGTCACTTTCAAAAAAAGGTCTGACCTTTTTGGATGCTTCTTCGAATTTGTATTTTGTGAAAAGCAGCGAACTTTTAAAAAGTCAGCCTGAGGTGGAAAAGCTTTTCTATTTTAAAAATATGGAAAAGGCATCGCAGTCTGCTGATGGAAAATATATTGCTGTTTCTTACTGGGATACTTCTTCTGCCAATTACCGGTCCTGTATAAGCGTTTACGATACTGAAAATAAAAAATGGCTTAGGCTGGAAGGACATGGTTTAAAAGACGGGCAAGTTGTAAAAAATGAAAATGATTATTATCTTGTCTGCCTGAAGGTGAAGGGGCAAAATCAAAAAATCAGCATAAGGAAAATTTTGGATTTTGCTTTTGAAGACGAAAAAGAAATTTCTTTTACCAGAAATCAACTGCCATTTTCTTTTGTGGAAAGTGGTAACGGAAATTTTTCTTTTATTCTTATGGAAAACATGGGCTTTTCTATTTGCAGCGCAAATGTTCAGGGGGAAATTTTGTCTTCTTACAAATGCCCTTATTCTATAAGAGGGCTTTCTTATGACAGCCAGAATGAAATTTTTTATTTTGCATATACAAAGAAAAATTCAATGCCTCGCCTGGCAACTTTTTCTGTAAGGGATAAAACTTTTGCTTTTTCGGATGATGATTTTTCCGGTGGAGTCTGGCAGCCAAATGCTTTTGATTCTTATGTTATTTACAGCGGACACTTTTATAAGGAAGACAGAATTTTTATAAAGGATTTGATGACTTTTTCTTTTGCAGAAAAAAGTCCGGCTGAAGAAAAAAATGTTTTTGAAAAAAGCATGCGTGACGAAGAAGATGCTGAATGGATAAGAGATTTTGCGGGTGTAGAAAAAAAGGACTTTAATAGATTTAATTATTTAAAGGGATTTATTTATCCTTTTTCTACATTGCAGTCTTATACTTATGACAGCGACCATGCTAACGCTTCGGTTTACACAATGCCTTTGGGGTTGACTTATGCTGCTTCAAATCCCTGGGGGTCTAACCAGCTGCTGATTTCTGCGGGTTACGGACAAACTATAGAGGCGGCAGGTCTTTCCGCAACTTATACTGCTTCCTGCGATACTGGGCTTTATTCTTATACTTTGTCCGGCCAGGGGGAATTTGACAGGCTGGGTTTTAAAGCAAGTGATGCCAGTGCAAAAGTCCAGGTGGCAAAATCTTTTGGAAAAAAATCTGCCTTTGTTTTTGCGCCTTCACTTTTGGGCCATTACGGAAGGTCTAATAGTGGTTTTGATGAAATATCTGCCAGGTGGCCTGGTTTAAAAAATCTGCCGAAGAATTATGGAATTTCTTTGAACCAGTCAAATTATTTTTACGGCGAGTCTTCATGCATGCTTTACTATTCTAACATGCACAAAACTTCAAATGCCCGCCTTTCCAAGTCCGGAATACTTTTTGGTTTGTCTCCGATTTTTGCTTACAGTTATAATGTGTCTGACAATAAAAAAGATTATTCTGATTTTGATATTTCACTTTTCTTTGAAGGAAAAATTTCCAGGCTTTTGCCTTTTGAATGTCCAACGGGATTTACATACAACCTGCCGTCAAGAATTGTTTTCCAAGCCTTCAGTACAAACTGCCTTAGTGGTAATTTTGTGGGCTATACTGTGCCATCTCTGGCTTACATTTATGCGGAGACAATTTTGTTTGCAACTGAAATTCAAAGGGCCTGCCCTTATTTTTCTTTTATTTATTTGAATGATATAAGGGTGGCTCTGGCTGGATATTATGGTTACAACTACCTGGACTCTTCCAGAACAGGAAATGTTTTTGCGGATTTTCCTTCTTACATAAGTGACATTGCAAACGGCAAGTCTTTGCCACAGGCAAAAATTGAACTGAAGGCAACCTTTGGCTTTAACCCTATGAACTTTGGTAGCGCGACCAGCTTAAAATATAATTTTGCAATTGCCGCAGAAGTTAAGTATAACGGCCAGGTTTGGGATAATGATTATTCATGCTATTTTGATATAGCTTTTTAGAAAGGAATTTTGGGGAGTGGCTGATTTAGGAAAGACTTGTTTCTTTTTTTAGCAGCTTAGCCTGTCCTTCATTGTTGGGGCTATTGCTTTATGAGAGAAGTATGCCTTTTTAAAAGCAGCATAGCCGGCCGTGGAAGCCCGCAGTCACCCGCGACAGCGTTGCGGGTGATGAGCGTTAGCGAAGGCTGCAAGGGCCGTTTGACAAAAGGCGGTATGCTTCAAAAGAAAAAAAATCTTACCGGTATTTTTGCCTTTTACGGATTGAGAAAAGTTTGCGATGTGATTATAATTTTGACCTATCAGATTTTTTATGAGGCAATGAAATGGTAATTTTAACTTTGAACTGTGGTTCATCTTCGGCAAAATATCAGGTTTACGATTGGGATAACAAAGAGGTTATGGCGAATGGCGTTGTTGAGCGTATTGGAATTGATGGTTCGGTAATTACTCACAAGGCTAATGGTAAGAAAACTGTTATTGAATCTGCCTGCCCGACTCACAAAGAGGCTATTGAATTAATCATTAAGGAAATTACGGACGGTGAAGTTGGTGTAATAAAATCAATGGATGAAATTGGTGCTGTTGGTCATCGCGTTTTGCATGGCGGCGAAAAATTTACAAAATCTGTTTTGATTACGCCTGAGGTCTTGGATGGTTTCCGCGAGGTTATTGATCTGGGGCCTTTGCATATGCCTGCAAATATTATGGGTATTGAGGCGGCTCAAAAGGTTATGCCGAATATTCCTCATGCTGCAATTATGGATACTGCCTGGCATCAGACTATGCCGGAAGAAACTTTTATGTATGCTATTCCTCGTGAATGGTATGAAAAGTATGCTGCCCGCCGCTATGGTTTCCATGGTACTTCTTTCCTTTACACTGCAAAGCGTGCGGCTGTTCTTTTGGGAAAGGATCCAAAGGATACGAATTTAATTATCTGTCACATTGGAAATGGTTCTTCAATGTGTGCGGTAAAAAATGGTCAGTGCTATGATACTTCAATGGGTATTACTCCGCTGGAAGGGCTTGTTATGGGAACACGCTCGGGTGATTTGGATCCGGCTTTGCCTTTTTACATTATGCGCAAAACTGGTATGTCTGCAGATGAAATGGACAAAGCTTTAAACAAAAAATGCGGCTGCCTTGGAATTACAACTAAGTATACAGACAGGCGCGACATTGAGATTGCTGCTGCTGATGGTGATAAGTTGAGCCAGCTGTGTATTGAAATGGAAGCTTTGAGAATTAAAAAATATATTGGTCAGTATATGGCTGAACTGGGGCATGTTGATGCGATTGTGTGGACGGCAGGGGTAGGCGAACGCGGTCCTATTACAAGAGGCAAGGCTTGTTCTGGTCTGGAAAATTATGGAATTAAAATTGACCCTCAAAGAAATGAATGGTCTTTTACCGGCAACGCTGAAACTTTCATTCATGCTGATGATTCTGCAACAAAGATTTTTGTTATTCCAACTGACGAAGAACTGGTTATGACAGAAGACGCTTATGCTTTGATGAAGGGCACTTATGATGTTCACACAAAGTTCACTTACTCTTTCCAGTCACCGGATTATGTAAACAAGGCTAGAGAGGAAGGCCTCAAGGGCGACCTTGTAAAAAGACCAAACCTTTCTAAAGTGATTGCAAAGCCTGGAATGTTCAATAAGTAATTTGTCTGGAGGAAGATGACTGCTTCCTCCGTTTTTTTTGTGGTGGGATGTTGGGGAAGATGAGGGGGTGTTTGACACAGGGATAATTGTGAAGAGCTTTTTGTTTAACAAAAGGACTTTTGTGAAATCGCTTTTGCGAATTTCTAAAACTGAAGCTGGGCTGGGCGGCTTTTGTTTGACACAGGGATAATTGTGAAGAGCTTTTTGTTTAACAAAAGGACTTTTGTGAAATCGCTTTTGCGAATTTCTAAAACTGAAGCTGGGCTGGGCGGCTTTTGTTTGACACAGGGATAATTGTGAAGAGCTTTTTGTTTAACAAAAGGACTTTTGTGAAATCGCTTTTGCGAATTTCTAAAACTGAAGCTGGGCTGGGCGGCTTTTGTTTGACACAGGGATAATTGTGTTTTTTTTTTGTTAAAGGGAGAGACACCTTGTGAAAGGAGGGATTTTTGTTTAACAAAAGGACTTTTGTTAAATCGCTTTTGCCTCTTTCGTAAACAGCGCCTCTTTCGCAAAGATGTGCCTCTTTCGTAAAGAAATGCCTCTTTCGAAAACTGCCATCCAAAAGGAAGAAAATATGAAACTTTTAATTGCGTCTGACCTGCACGGGTCTTTTAAATATTGCGATTTGCTTTTCAAAAAATACGATGAAGAAAAAGCTGACCGCCTGCTTTTGCTGGGTGACTTACTTTATCATGGGCCGCGAAACGATTTGCCGGAAGACTATGCTCCCAAAAAGTGCATTCAACTTTTAAATTCTTATGCAGAAAAAATTATTTGCGTAAAGGGAAATTGTGACAGTCATGTGGACCAGATGGTTTTGAATTTCCCGATCATGGCAGATTACGCCGTGCTTGAACTGGACGGAAAATTTATTTATGCCAGCCACGGCCACATTTATACGGAAGAAAATCCTTTGCCCTTTGCCAGAAATTCTGTCATGCTTTGCGGCCACACCCACGTGCCAAAAATTGCCTGTCACGAAAATTTCACTTATCTGAATCCGGGCTCCCTGTCGCTCCCCAAGGAAAATTCTCCTCATTCCTACATGACCTACCAGGCAGGCGCATTCGTCTGGAAAAATTTGCTGACCGGTCAGGATTTCCAGAAGTTCGAAGTGTAATTTTTTATGGGAGCCTCTAAAAATTGCAATTTTTAGAGATGCCCATAATGATAACTGTAAAAAAACATAGCTGTCTAGTTTTTATTAATCATTCGTAGATTTTCGTAGACTTTTGCGAAACCACTTTCATCAAACGATTTTTCGTCCGGAGCATAAAACAATGCGGATACAGAAATATTCAGCAGAAGCAATGGCGTAAAAAAACTGAAATTTCATGTGAATGAGAGTGGCTGTGGCAGCATATTCAAACGAATTTAAAAGCAGTTTACTGTAGTCAAAAACATTCCTTCCGATGGTGGATTTCGCTTTTTTTTGGGTTACGAGATGTTTTTTCGCTTTCCATAAGACGCCTAGCCGGCCGTGAAAGGGCCTGGTGCCTTGAAAAGGCACTGGAGCGAAGCGGAACCCTGCAAGGGCCGTTTAACAAAACAGGGGATGCTTTAAAAAAAATAAAAAAAAATTAAAAAAAAATCGGCGGTTTTAAAAAAATGTGGTAGAATGTTTTTTGAAAATTTTAATGGAGGGTTTTATGGCCTTTATTGATTGTGTGGAATGGCAGCCTCAGAGCAATGATATTTTTGCCTGGCGCTATCCGGAAAATAATTTGACAACGGCGACGCAGCTGATTGTCAGGGAAAGTCAGGAAGCTGTCTTTTTTTCTAAGGGACAGATTTTGGGAAAATTTGGGCCGGGAAAGCATACTCTTTCTACGGAAAATTTGCCTGTCCTGCATAATCTTTTTGGAATTCCTTTTGGTAAGAAAAATCCCTTTACGGCAGAGGTCTGGTTTGTAAATAAGGCGGCTCCTCTTACGATTGACTGGGTTACGAATCCGGTGCGTATTATGGATGCGGATTATGGGCAGATGCTGCCAATTGTTTCCAAGGGGCGCTATGGTCTTAAGGTGATTGATGCTGAAAAGTTTCTGGTTAAGCTGGTGGGGACTCTGGAATCTTTTACTTCCGCCCAGTTGACGGATCATTTTATGGGACCTCTTATTGCTAAGACTAACAGTGCTATTGTTACTTACATGACTGCAAATCATGTGGGTATTATGCAAGTGAGTGCTTTTCTGGATCAACTGTCTGATTTTATAGGTCAGCCGCTTAAGGCTTTTTGGGATGAGTATGGTTTTGATCTGACGGGATTTTATATTACTTCTGTGGATTTGGATACTTCGTCAGATGAAGGCAAAAAAATCTCTGAGGCTATGAGTGACAGAAGTGCCCAGAATATAGCGGGTTACACATGGCAGCAAAAGCAGAGTTTTGGTACGGTCAACAATGCGGTTTCCAACAGTCGCGGAGGTTTGGGCATGATTGGTGCTGCTATGATGATGGGTGGCGGAATTAACGGAAATGCCGGTATGGGCAGCGCTATGATGACTCCTTCTGGTGGCACTTCTTTTGCCCAGGGAAATGCGACTGGTGGCTCTAGTGCTATCAATCAAAAGTCGACTGTTTTTTGTTCCCACTGCGGAAAGTCTTTCCCTGCAACAAATCGTTTTTGTCCTCATTGCGGTGATCCTTACAATCCTTGTCCTGTCTGCGGGCGCGATAATGATGTGAATGCAAAGCGGTGCGCTGTCTGCGGTGCAAGTTTGCAGAGCCAAAATGATGTAAACAATATGCTGTCTGGAAACCTTTGTTCCCGCTGCGGTTCAAATGTTCCTTCTGGTACAAAATTCTGTCCTAGCTGCGGAAACAGAATGTAGTTTTAAAATGGCGCTTTACCGCCTGGTGATTTTTTGCCGGGTGGGCTGTCGCTTTCTGGCTGCCGGTGGGGTGGCCTTTTACAGGAGAGTTTCATGAATACGAAACAATTAAAAGTTTTTAAAATAATTTTATTTATTTTGGGTCTGGCTGTTATTGGCGGGGCTTTCGCTTTGGTGAATATGCCTTTGCCGGAAGAAGGTCTTTCTGCAAATAAGAAATTTTTCTGGGGATCTCTGGCTTTTTGCTATTTGATTTTTTTTGTGCCTGTTTTCTTGACTTCAATCAATTTAAAAAACTTTGACAAAAAAATTCATTCGCATTTTTCTCTCTGGTTAAATTTTTTGCTTTTTGATCTAGTTGCCTTAGTGTTCGCAGTTCTGGTTTTGCAGAATATTGTAAAAATCAGACAGGCCCTTATTGTAGAAATGATTCTTTTCTTTTTCTGCCTAATCATGATTTATGCGGCATATTTTTCTGGAAATCATATTGGCAAAGTAAAGGAAAAAGAAGAAAAACTGTTGGGAAAAATTACAGAAGTAAAATCAACTTTTGAAATGCTGGGGATGAAGGCGGATTCCTGGAATGCAAAGATTGATAATTTTTCTGAAGGTCAGGCAAGAATTAAAAAACTTTGTGATGATGTGAAATATATTTCCCCGGTGGATTCACAGGCGGCTTTTTCTTTGGAAGAAAAAATTATTGGGGCAGTTTCGGCTTTGGTAAAAACGGATGTTAAAAATTTTGACATGGATGATTTTAATGAAAAGCTTGAAGAACTGGAATTTTTAGTAAAACAAAGAAAGGCTTTAAGAAATTAAATTCAGGCTATCTTTAAAAAAATCATTTT
>CAVJHV010000005.1:0-42456 GCA_963649315.1 Treponemataceae bacterium
TTACACCCAGAATGTCGGGGGTTCGATCCCCTCATCCTCCATCAGCAGGTCACTTGAATAAAATCGAGTGGCTTTTTTTTTATTTTAAAGATTTTATCTTTTTTAAGGATTTACTTTTTTGGGGAACAATAAAAATCACTTTTTCAGAAAGGTAAAAATCACTTTTCAAAAAACAAGGCTCCTAAAAATTGATAAAGGCAATTTCTAGAAATTTTCCAGCTGACAAAGCAGGCGGTCAAGTTTTTCGCCATACAGAGGATCCATGGCCCAGGTCTTTGTAAGACCAGCGATTGTAGGCGCTTTGCCGCGAGGTTTTACGTATTTGTAGCGACTGTCAATACATTCTTTTTTTAAAGGGCGGTCACAGGCGTATGCATGAAGATGCTGAATGTGGGCGCGAACTCCCAAAAGCTCACTTTCAAAAACTTCGCCGCAGTGTTCACTATCCATGGCACCCAGGCCGCAGTAATTGTGCATATCTGCAGTAACTAATCCTCCAAAATTCAAAAAGCCTGTTTCCAGACACATTTGAACAAAAGCACAGTCACTGTTAATGCCTTCATCTCTTGCTTCACGAACATAATATTTTGCCAGCCGCTTTACTTGTTTTTTATCAGCAGCAGGATTATTGGCCATAAAAAATTTATAAAGCCTTTTTGCAGACTTTATGCCCCTGTCACTTAAATTGCGTGAAATTTGATTTTTTCTTTTTGAAGGATTAGCACCACTTTCCAAAAGCGCATCTTCTCTTTCACCAGCCATAGCCCCCTCCGGCAAATCCACATCTTTCCTCAAAGAAGATGTGCTTACGCATGAGAAGGTAAAAAAAGCAGTCAGTAAAAGAAAAAGCGCTTGAAGTACGGAAATAATTTTATTTGATTGTTGTACCTTCATAATCTTTTGCGTCTAAGATTGCACGAATGTTTTCAATATTTTTTCCGGAAGCACAAATGACCGTAAGTCCAAGTTCCTGGGCCTTTTTAGAAGCGATTGGATCAAAAGGACAGTTCTTGCCCGGAACCCATTCATCTCCTACCATAGCGCGAAAATCTGACCAGGAAATATTGTCTATCGGTTTAGCGTCAGGATTTTTTTTAGGGTCATCTGTGTAGACTTTTTCTATGTTGGAAAGGTTTAAAACCGTATCTGCATTAAATCTTTCTGCCAAAAGAACGGCGTCATTGTCTGTTGAAAAACCTGGCTTCCATCCTGCAGCAACCAAAATGCGGCCTGTAAAATCGCAAACTTTTGTAGGATCAATTACGAGTTCCTGCTGGCACAAAGGACCAAAAACTGTTTTCAAAAGCTGGGCATTAAGGCGGGTAGCTGTAATGCCAATCCAATCGCATGCCTGGTTAAGAGAATCTTCATTTTCCAAACCACAAAGATTTTTCTGCTTTTCATCGAACGTTGCTGCAACTGCCTTGTAGGCATTCTGATAAAGGCGGGCAGGAGCTCCACCACCGGCAACAAAAATCAATCTTGTTTCAGGGTTTGATGTAAGGTAATCAGTAATCATTTTACTGAAATCACTTAAAAATTTAACATCAACATCATTTGGCGCAATAATTGAACCGCCAACACTCAAAACTTTAGTAACCATTTTTTTCTCCCAAATTGATTGTGTCCATCACTAAAAATCAAATTTTTAGAAATGCCTTATTCAATTCCAATCAGGCGAGGCTTTGGCCAGCTGGCAGTGTAAGAGGCATCTGCTGCATTTGATTCTTCCCACACTGACTGAAGAGCATAAGTTCTTGTAAGACCATAAGTTTTTGCACTTGAAATTGAAGATTTTATCTGATTCCAGCCACGGCTAAAAGCAATGTGCTGACTGTCAAGATTACCAAAATAAAATTCCTGGGGACTTTCATCCAGACTGTTAAAGGGACTAAATTTTTGTCCACAGGCCAAAGCTAAATCCACAGGGAAAAATCCGTAATTTTCAAAATAAATTTCCTGCCACCAGTGAATGCTTACAGAAGAATTGCTGTCAACTAAAAGTCCGCTCACAGGAAGGGCCGGAATGCCACAAGCGCGACAAAGAGCTGTAAACAAAAGCGTAAAGTCGTAAGCGTCACCGCGTTTTGAAGACATAAAATCAATCAGGCTCCTATTTTGTTCACGCCCCGAAGTCAATTTAAAATTCGCACAAATATAATCGTAAACAGCCTTTGCCTGCCTGTAGGGATTTTTTTCCTTTCCCACAATTTCATTTTTCAATTCAATTATTTTTTCATCATCACAGGGAATAAGACTGTCCGGACAAGTGAAAGTTGTGTAAAGGTCACGCCTTGTGTTTACATAACGCGTAATGCTCTGAGGTTTTATATTTGACCTCACTCCATAAACTGTAATCACATAATTTTGCGAAAATTTTTTTTCCTGGGTTGGCAGGAGTGACATCTGGTAAATTAATACCTTTGAATCATCTGCGATAAGAGGCGTTGCACTCATGTCGCCAAGCTGGACAAATGGCTGGCTTGAAGAAATGACCGGCCGCGGTGAATATAAAGTGAGTGTGGCTTCCTGACGCTTTGGAACAGAAACCAGAGTCCTTGTCTGGATGATATATTTTTTCTTTGAAGTGTAATCTTTTTTTCCTGCCGGGAAAGTAACGTCAATGTTTACTGCAAGACTTTCACCCTTTTCTGTAGCAACATAAAGGGAACCTGAATCCGCTCCATCTGGAACGCGAACACGAATTTCTGTGTCTGACCAGCTGTTGTAATCAAATTCATTTTCGTTTACGGCAATAAAATCTTCCTCACTGGGAATTAAATCTTCTTCGCTAAGGGCGGTTGTTTTTACACCGTGGTTGGCCGTAAAAAATACTTTTGACGAAGAACGGCTGGCCCCGAAATTTTTACCGGTGATTGTTACCAGCTGACCAACTGTAGCGCTTTGCGGAGAAATTTCTTCGATTACAGGATAGTCCGTTTCTGCATCCGCATAAACTATTGCAGGAATATTTTCACGATTGGCAAAAAATGAAGGCAGAGATTCTCCTTCGTCTGTTACAACAACAAGGAGACCGTCAGCAACATTTGGAGGCAATTTTAATTTGATTTCTGTGTCTGACCATCTTTCGATTGTAGAAGCGGTCAGTCTGGATTCAGCAATTTTTACGTAAGAAGAAGACTGACTTTTACCAAAATTTTGCCCGCGGACAGTTATGACGTCACCTGGAACGGCAACCATAGGATTTACACTTTCAATAACAGGCGCCCCTTTTGATTCGTCTGTAAAACGGTAAACAAGAAAAAAAACTAAAGCTACAAAAAGAAGTAAAACTATGACTCTAAACAGCGGAGAACGTCTGAGCAGTTCTTTAAAAAACTTAAAAGGATTCAATTGTACATTCCTGATGAAAAATTTCTTAGTCAGGATTATACGCTGAATTATACCTGAAAATCAAATTTGTTTTTGAAAGTGCCGAATGAGCCTTATTCCTTTCAAGTGAAGCTGTATTAAAAAATTCCTGCTTCTGAGAACTTGAAAGTGTACCTGAAGGTTCGCAGTAAAAAACATCATAACTTGCAAAAGAAGAAGATGCCGGTTTTATCTGACTGGTAGAAGCCAGGCTTGTGTAGGTTGACACCTGCTGATAGTAATCTTCTTCAGATTCAACTGCAAAAACAGAAGAAAGTCCCGAACGGCTTAAAGTGCCATCGTAGCTGACATGACTTGTGATTGGAGAAGAAATGTTTGTTCTGGCAAGAGGAGTAAAATCCGCAGAAGAATTTATCTTGAGCATTTTCGCCCTTCCCGGCAAAACAAAAACAAAGGCAGCAACAGCGGCAACCGCTCCAATTACATAGCCAAGGGAAGTTTTAATTTTTTGCGAATAAGGCTTTTTGCTTAAATTTACATTTTTGCTGTAAGACATGCGGGTAAGCAGTATTGAATAAGAATCATCAAGCTCTTTCTGGCTAAAGTGCTTCGAATCAAGAGCTTCTTTTTCTTTAGCAAAAAGTTTTTTGAGGGATTTGTACTTTTCCAGTTCATCCTGACACTTTTTACATGATGCCAGATGCTTTTCATAACTAGCCCTGTAAGATTCAGTCATTTCGTTATCGAGATAAACTGAGTGAAGATCTTTGCTAGGACAGATAGACATTTTCTTCTCCTATGAGTTTTGCCAGCTGCTCGCGAGCCCTGAAAACTCTAACTTTAACATTACCTTCTGTAATTCCCAGGACATCACCTATTTCTTTATAGTTCATATCCCCATATTCCTTGAGAATTATTACTTCCTTTAACTTTGGTGGCAGCTGATCTACAGCATTGCGCGCCCTCTCTAAAGCGTCTTTCTTTAAGAGTTCAACTTCACCGCTTTCCATCTGCTGCCTGCCTTCGTAAAGTGCCTTGTGATAAGCCCTTGCTTCACGAAGTTTTCGCTTGGCATAGTTGAGTGAGGCGTTTTTTACAACCCTTATCAGCCAGAATTTAGCATCATCCAGCGAAGGGAAAACCATTTTTTTTTCGTTTGCCTTTACGTAGGAATCGTGAACTAAATCTTCGGCCGCTTCTTCATCTTCTACAACGCGGTAAGAAATCTTAAAAAGAATTTCAAATGTCTGGTTATAGAGATTTTTAAAGTGCCCCGGATTTGAACAATCCAATTGCTCGCCACCATCCCCGTTCTTTAATGAAAACACAGTATCCTCAATTTCGTTACATTATAAAATTATAATTTTTGGAAAAAAAAGCATTTCCTGCAAATTATAATTCACAAATTCAAATCATCATGACTAAAAGGTCATAAATGAAACAAAGTTACGGCATCCCCAAAATCTTTTAAGGGATGCAGCATAAATCCTCTAAAGTAAAAATCTATTTCCTTGACCAGACAGGGCCATTTGGCGTGTCTGTTACAAGGATTCCCCTTTGTGTAAGCTGATCACGGATTTGATCGGCACGGGCAAAATCTTTTGCTTTTTTAGCCTGAACTCTTTCGTTTACAAGGGCATCAATTTCTGCAGCTTCAGGGTCGCCTTCGTGCAGGGACTGGCTGCTGGCAGAAGATTCTTCCTTATCATAAAGTTCAATGGCACATTTTATCAAATTAAGACCTAAAACGCTGTCCATGCGGGCTACTAAATCCAAAGCTTCCTCTGGTGCAATGGATGAATCTTTTACAACTTTTTGCAACTGGGAAAGAGCCACCGGTGTTGCCAGGTCATTTTCCATAGCAGACTTAAAGGCTTCAAGATATTCCTTTGCCTTTTGACTAAGACCGTCTTCAAGGACAGCCTGTCCTTTTTTAAAGAATTTGTCATTTTTTACAAGTGACTCTTTTGAAGAAGCTTTTGCCAGTTTACAAATTCTTTGCAGCAAACCAAGGCGGCCGTTTTTTGCACCGTCCATTGCGTCCCATGAAAAGTAAATCTGCTTTCTGTAGTGGGCTCCCAAAAGGAAAAACCTGTAATCCAAAGCGTCATACCCCTTGTCTATCAAAGACTGCAGGCGAAGGAAATTGCCCTTTGACTTAGACATTTTATTTCCACCTTCAATGACCAGAAATTCATTATGCAGCCAGTAATTTACCCAGGGACCTTCTTCCCTTTCCCGAGGACTGAATGCTCCTTCTGACTGGGCAATTTCGTTTGTATGGTGAACCGGAATATGATCTACACCGCCAGTGTGAATGTCAAAGTGGCGGCCCAGATATTTCATACTCATTGCAGAACATTCTATGTGCCAGCCAGGATAGCCTCTGCCCCATGGGGAATCCCAAACCATTGCCTGATCTTCAAATTTTGATTTTGTAAACCAAAGGACAAAGTCTCCGGGGTTGCGCTTATTTTCATCAATTACGACCTGCTTTCTTCTTCCGGCACCTGCCTTTAATTCATCCATGTTAAGGTTTGCCAGTTTTGCGTAATCCGGATAAGTGGTGATGTCATAGTAAAGGTTGCCACCAGCCATGTATGTGTGGCCATTAGCTTCAATTTGCCTTATTAAGTCAATCATTTCTGCGATGTGCTCTGTTGCCTTGCAAATTACATCCGGGTGAATGATGTTTAAGCGGTCAATGTCGCTCATAAAAGCATCTGTGTAAAATTTTGCAACTTCCAGTACGGATTGATGACGTTCTGCTGCAGTTTTTACCATTTTGTCATCGCCATCATCATTATCACCAGAAAGATGACCTACATCCGTTATATTCATTACATGCTTTTTGTCATAGCCCAAAAAAGTGAGTGTACGGTCTAATGTGTCCAAAAAAACATAGGCCCTTAAATTTCCAATGTGGGCGTAATTGTAAACCGTTGGTCCGCAACCGTAAAAACCTACAAATCCTTCTGTAATAGGCTTAAAATCTTCAAATTTACGGCCCATGCTGTTATATAATTTAAGTGCCATCTTTTTTGCCTCCAAAATATTCACTTTTTTTGTTTAAAGAGAAAGATTATTTGGTTATAATAAGTATAAATATGAATAAGAGAATAAGCAAAATAGTAGAAAAATTCAATAACTCGAACTTTTACCGTGGAAGCGTAAAGGTGGAAGAATCCATGTCCTGTCACACAACAATGAAAGTTGGTGGGCCGGCAAAAATCTTTTTGTGCCCTGAAGATGCAGAAAGTTTTGCATACGCTTTTCTTGTGGCAGAAAAATTAAAAATCAAAACATTCACTTTGGGCGGTGGCTCAAATTTAGTTGTAAGTGATAAAGGGATTTCAGGAATAGTCATTTCTTCAGAGGAAAATTCCGGGCTTAGTGCAGAAAAAATTACTGATGAAAAAGACGACAGCCTTAAGGCAAAAGTTGAATGTAGAAGCGGCTGTACTATAAAAGACATTGTCGAATTTTGCGCAAAAAAAGGCTTTTCCGGCATGGAAAATTTTTCTGGTCTGCCAGGAACTGCCGGTGGTGCAGCTTACATGAATGCCAGGTGTTACGAAATAAACATCAGCGACCGCCTGCATTCTGTGGAATACATTGATCTTGAATGTCTTTTTAAAAAGGCAAAAAAAGTGAATGTAGAAAAAATGAGTCCTGAAATTTTTAAGGAAATTTTTAAAGAGGCTTCAAAAAAAGTAGATGTCATTGACGAAAAAGACTGGGCTTACAAAAAATCCCCGTTCATGCAAAAAAAAGCCTTTATAACTCAAGTGAACTTTAAACTTGACTGCCTTTACAAAGATGTGTTTAACAAAGGCTGCCAGGAGGCGCCTTTAGAAATACAAAAAACCATCCGGGACAAAAATGAATATTTTGTAGAAGAAAGACGCAAAAGAGGTCATTTTGAAGCCCCCAGTGCGGGAAGCGTTTTTAAAAACAATCACGCTTTTGGAAAACCAAGCGGTGCTTTAGTTGATCAAGCCGGCCTAAAGGGATTGCAGATTGGGGGAGCTCAGATTGCACCATGGCACGGAAATTTTATTATCAACAAAGGAAATGCAAGCGCTAAAGACATCAAAGCTTTAGTATTGGCGGCAAAGAAAAAGGTTAAGCAGATGACAGGCTTTAAGCTTGAATGCGAAATAATTTTTGTTAACTAACTTTTTTATTTTACCGACAATTAAAAAAACTATAGGTGGTAGAGAATTGCTACAGTTATCATTTGTAAATTTTAAGGCTAATACTTACATAACTATCGAAGGCACTACGGCTACAGACCGCTTCTTTATTATTCAAAGCGGCCAGGTTTGTGTTTACCGCAGCCTTAATCTGCCGGGCGGAGTTAACCAGTTTTATGGACCTGGAGACTTTGTTGCGGTTATTCCCTGCATGTCTGGGCATGGAAGCACAGAATCTGTCCTGGCAATGACAGATGTTGTTGCAATCATGGTAAAAAAAGAACAGTACCCTGAACTGATTATGCGCAACACTCCGGTCGCCATGAAAATTGTCCGCTCATTCGCTTTAACAATGCGTGCTTTAAATGACAATCTTACAAAGGCAAGCACTGCAAAAGTTACCACGTCCAGCCCGGAAGAAATTTTTGGCATAGCAAAATTTTACGAAAGAAATGGTTTGCTGGATATTGCATGCTATGGATACTACCAGTATTTAAAAGCCTGCCCTCACGGATTAAATTTTGAATATGCAAAACAGGCCTTTATAAAACTAAAACCAAGGACAAATCCTCCATACCTTGAACCAAAAGCAGATGCTTCAATCCGCCTTTATCACAAAGATTCTATGGTCTTTTCTGAATGTCAGGCTGGAAGTGACATGTTTATCATTCAGGAAGGCTCTGTAAAAATTACAAAAGTCGTAAATGATAAAGAGGTTACTTTGGCCATTTTAAGAAAGGGTGACATGTTTGGAGAAATGGCCCTTCTTGAACACAAGCCTCGTTCCGCAAGCGCAATTGCTCACGAAGACTGCCGCCTTCTTGCAGTAAACAAAGAAAACTTTGACCAGATGGTTTCTACTCAGCCGCAAATGATTGCCCGTCTTACAACAATGTTTGCAGAAAGACTTTGGGCTCTTTACCGCCAGCTGTCAAATACACAGTTGACTGATCCAAAAGAAAAAATGGTAGACATGCTGGCCCTGCAGATTGAAAAATTAAAAATTACACCTGTTAAGGGAAGTACTTTTGTTTCGGATTTAACAGTTCAGGACATTGCGGCAATGTGTGGAATGAACCAGCAGGAACAGTCCATGGCATACTACCAGTTGTCACAGGATCAAAATTTGAAAATCACTCAAGGTAAAATTGAAGTGAAGGATTTGAAAGAACTTTTTTCACAGGCAGCTTTTTACAGAAAACAAAATGCCAGAAGGGCAAAATAATTTTTTGTAAATACAGCTAAAAAATTGAATTTAAGGGAGCCCCTAAAAATTGCAATTTTTAGAGATGCCCTTAAGTTTCTGCAAATCCACCTTAAAAGGAAGATAAAATTGAAAAAGATTTTACTTTTACTGGCAGCATTTATTTTTTCCGCCTCAGCATTTTTTGCACAGGAAAAGTCGTCACAAGAAGAGGACAGCGAAAACGGTGCAGCTTTAGCGAATGGTTATGGTGGAATTGAACTGGGCATGTCTGTTGACCAGGTAAAATCTGCCCTCAAAAAAAATCCGCAGTTTGGTTACAGAGGTGACCGCGACGTTTCTTTACTGCCAAGCACTCAGGAAACAATCATAGAAACTGATGCCAGCCGCAACACATATTCTTTTTTAAACCGCTGCTACTTTCAGTTTCATGATGAAAAACTTTACATCATCACAATCAACATAAAATCTTCAAAGATGGACTACTATTCCATTTTTTCAACATTGTGCCAAAAGTACGGAAATCCGCCTTCCATGAATCCCAAAAAGGCAGAATGGAATGATGGAAAAGTTTTAATGTCTGTAGAAAAACCTTTAACTTTAAAATACACGGACAATGCTGTTTACGAGGAAATTCAAAATCAATCCCAGGTAGAAAAAACTGCCGAAGAAATGGCACGGGATAATTTTTTAAATGGATTGTAAAACGGCCTCTCAAAAATCATACTGACAAAAATCAAAGTAAGAAGATTTTGAAAAATTATAAATCACAAATCAAAAGGAAATCAAAATGAAAAAAAATTATTTTTTAAAATGCCATGCACTGCTTTTGGCAACATTTTTATTTTCACCATTTATTTTGTCCTGCCAGAATAAAAAATTCAACTTGCCGGAAGAAAATCTGGTCATAGAAAAAAGCGACGGCAGTAAAATTTCAGTTAATGCAGAAGTCGCAGTAAAGGCTGCTGAAAGAAATTACGGCTACATGAAGCGAAAAAAAATCCCTGAAGGAACAGGCATGCTTTTTGTTTTTGAACAAGACCAGATTTTAAGTTTTTGGATGAAAGACACGCCAACCCCTTTAACAATCGCCTACATTGACAGTTTTGGAAGAATCACTGATCTTCTGGACATGCAGCCTTTCGACTTAAGCAGCATACAAAGTTCACGGTCTGTTCGTTTTGCCCTTGAAGTGCCACAAGGTTGGTACAAAAAAATGGGCGTTTCAATCGGAGACAAAGTCTTTGTAGAAAAAGCAGACAAAAGCGAAATTTCTTTAAAGGAATTTTTCTTTGACTAAGAAGCCGGAAATTTAAAAAGGAATTTAAAAAGCCTTCTTTCGAATTGAAAAAAGGCTTTTTAAATTTTAAAGCAATTTTTTGTCAAATAAAAAAAATCACTCCCCTAACCGATTCAATTCATAGCGGGAAATTTTATCATTAGGGTCAAGTTCCAATGCGGTTTTAAAATATTTTTTTGCTTCTTCCTTATTGCCCATACGAAGATACACTTCACCCAAGTTAGAAATGACTTTCACATTATCAACATCAATTAAAAGAGCGTCATTTAAGGAAATAAGAGAGCCTTCAAAATCCCCGGTTTCCATCTGACAAATGGCCAGCTCATTCAGAGTATCCGCATTTTCATCATCGCCTTCACACTCTTTTGCTTTTTCAAAAGCCATCTTTGCTTCTTCAAAGCGTTCCAATCTTCTAAGTCCCCAGCCAAGTAAAAACCATGCATTCCAAACAGCCGGATGATTTTCCAGAAATTTTCTTACAACCTCAAGTCCCTTTTCTTCTTCTCCAGAAGAAATCAATTTATATGCCTGATGAAACTGGCTTTCATCAAGATTGCGTTCATTGATTTTATTGATTAATTCCTGAGCACGCTCCTTTCTGTAAAGACCGTCCTGGCCCATCTTTTCGTCCGGAGTGTCAGCTGTGAGTGCCAGAAAATTTTCAAAGCAACCTTTGGCCTCAGAAAAATTATTCTGCTTAAGATAAAAAAATCCTGCATTAAAAAAAGCTTCTGGAATTTCAGGAATGGCATCCATAGCCTCTGTGTAATAATGGCGGGCGCTGTCATCATAAGCATCCGCGTCATCATAAAGACTAAGCCTTCTGTAAGAATCCGCCTTTTGATCAAAAAAGAGTGCAAGGTTCAAATAGATTTTTTTATCATCCGGCTGAATACCCTTTACTGCCATAAAAATTTCTTCTGCCAGATCCCACTCTTCATTTTTTGTTTTAAGGATTGCAGCTTCCGTTAAATCGCGAAGAATGTTTGGCCTTGCCTGCTTGATTATTTTTCTGTAGTAATCCGCATTTTTATTTTGACTGTCGTATGCCAGAACAGACAAAATGCCAGACAAAATCTGTTCAGCAGAAATTTCCTGTGGATTAAAATTGTCTGCATCATCCTTTTCCTTTTTTTGAACAGGCAAAGGAATGGCAGGATCCAGCTGCAGGGCATTTTCGGAAAGTTTTAAATCATCAGGAAAATTTATAAAATAAACAGAATCTAAAGGATTTGTAGAATTCATAGAGCCACCTTAAAAGTAAAATTTATTTTGGAAAATATTTTAAAGACTCCCGGCATCTTGATTTCAGGAGCCAGACAAAAGTCATATTAAATTTCCGGCAGGGAATCCAAAAAAGACAAGTCGTCCAAAGGAGCATTTTTTGAAGATCCAGCCTCTTTTGAAGGTCCAGCATTTGCAGCAGAAGTACCTGCATTGGTACCTCCTTTTGCTCCACTGGGATTAGACGCAGACTGGGCATTTTTTTCGGCCGCCTTTTTTTCCATAAAAGCTTCTTGCTCAGCCTTAGCCTGCAATTCAGAAGCAGACAGCTGTTTTGGCTGCATTTTAGTTGTGCTGTCCAACTGTTCCTTTCTTGTCGTAGTAAGATAATTGTTGATATGAATCTTATAAGAAAAAGAAATGCTGTCTTCATACCAGCGCACGTTTGCAGCAACCATATCTTTTCTGCCATCGATTGGACTTGTTCCCAAAATAACGCCACGCAAAATAATTCTTTCGCGAGGTTCATCAAATTCCAGCTGAACCACAACATCCTTGTTCATCAAAAACTGAGCAAGTCCCATAAGAATTATTTTTACACCACCAAAAGAAATATCGCGCAAAATACAGTGGCGCGGCACACCCTGAATGGCAACAAGAGTTTCACCTTTTAAAAGCCCCATCTTACGGCAGGAATCAGCGTTAATAATAATGCGGTCTTCCTTTCGCCTTAAGGCATTTTGATTAGCATCAACCAGGTTACCAATAACTTCTATAAAATCATCCGGAGGCCTCTGGTTATAAGCAATAGTTATTACAACCAGTTCCTGGCTTTGCATGTAAGGAACAACATCAGTTACTTTTCCAGACACAAAAAATCCCAGCAACTGGCCACCTGACTGCCTGAAATTCAAGTGAAGGTTTATGGTATGATTTTGATTTTTGACAATTTGCTGAAAGGCACCGCCGTTTCTGCCAATAATAATTCTGGCAAGAGTAAAAGAAGCTGAATTGACAATACAAGGCCACTGCTCACCATCAATCTTTAAATAAACCTGGCGAGGATCCAGACCTAAAGTCTTAAGAATTGCTTTCGTAAAAGTTATCTCAGTTGCCTTGTAATCGTTATAGTACTGGGCCAACTGTTGAGCGGTTATCATTGCCATAACTAAAGATTGATTTTAACCTATTCGCCCTATAAAGTCAAAGACTGTCTGTAACGTTCGTAAAGCAAAACTCCGGCTGCAACGCTGACATTCAAACTGTCAATTTTACCACAAGTTGGAATGGAAATCAGATTATCGCAGGAATCCTCCAGCAAATGACTTATGCCGCTACCCTCGCTGCCCATAACCAGACAGGTTTTTTCAGGAAACTGCACATTTTGCAAAGACTGCCCGCCCGCATCTGCTCCAAAAATCCAAAAGCCCGCATCCTTTAAAAGCTGCACGGAACGCACCAGATTTGTCACACTGGCAAGGGGCACATAGGCACTTGCACCGGCACTTGTCCTTGCAACAATTTCACTTGTAAAAACATCACCGGCACTTCTGTGGTCAGGCAAAATCAAAAGGTCAGCACCAAACTGGTCCATAGAACGAATAACCGCTCCCACATTATGAGGATCCGTAACGCTGTCCAAAATAAGAACTGTCGCTTTTTCCGGACACTTTAAAAGCCATTGGTCCAGTTGCACCGAATTAGAAGCGCGCACTTGTTCAGCGTCCCCTGCCGCAAGCAAAAGAATTCCGCGATGCTCACGCGCCTCTTCCGGCAAAGAAGAAACCTTGCTGTCCAGAAATTTTTCATCCTTTTCCAGACATTCAATGCCCGCATCTTTTGCCAGAGATAAAATTTTTTTAACGCGAGGCCCAGCTTTTGAATAAAAAATTTTCACTTCCAGATTCAGCGGCTTTTTTCCAGATTTTTTCTGCTGAAAATCATAGTGGCGGATTTTTTCTTCAATTGCATGAAAGCCAGTATAAATATTTTCTGCCATAGAATTAAAAAAACTTAAATGTTTTTGCCGCAGCAGTTCTTATATTTTTTTCCAGAACCGCAAGGGCAAGGTTCATTACGACCAACTTTTCTTGTTTCGCGGACAACAGTTGTCGGGCGCATCATGCCTTCAGTGTAAAGCCATTCACCATCAATCTTTTTAAAAGCAGCAATTTCATGATGAACATCGCGCACACCTTTCTGACTGTATGTTGCTTCAAACTCAACAACACCCTCTTCATCATTTTCCTTACCATTTTCAGTTCTTAAAATCTTAAGACCCTGCCATGAAGATTTGTTGCTCCAGTCTTCCGTAGCCTTACGATCAATTTCCGCAATTTTTTCACCCTTTTCGCAAGTGTTAATAATAAAATCAATCGCATGAACAACGTAAGAAGTGTAACGGGCACGCATCAAAGCTTCAGCAGTAGCAGCTTTTGCTTTTCCAGAAATAAGTGGCTGGCAACATTCACCATAAGTTTTTCCAGAACCACAAGGACATTTGTCTGTCAAATTAATTGTTTCGCTCATAGGCCCACATTATAAACTTTTGCAATCAAAAATCAATTTATATTTTTCTTTTTATGGGCGTCAAGTTTTTTCTTCATACCGGCTGTTCCGCACTTCGGTAACCCTCAAAGAAAAAGTCTGCATAAATAATGCAGACTTTTTCTTCCGCTTCGGCACTTGAAAGTGCCTTCGCGGGTGCTCCATAGCCTGACGCGCAGAATCCGGATCAGAAAAAATCACATTCGCAAAAAAATTTGCTGTGACAAAAAAAACTTTTTTGTCGCCCCCTTTATTTTAGTAAACTTTTATGCGATAATTTACAAGTGTTTCGGAAAAATAAAATTCCAGAAACAGCTTTTGTAAAAAGTTTCAAAAAAATTCAGAGGTAGACTAATGGCTGATATTTCACACAAAATTACACGCAAGTCCTTAAAAGCAAAAAAGAAGGACGCAATCCGGATGATAAAAAAACAGGCTAGAGAAAACATCAGGGAAGTAAAACTTGAATACTCTAAAAATCCAAATTTAAAACTTTCCAAGCAAAAAGAAAAGGAAGAAAAAAAAGAAGAGCGTGCTGAAAAAGCAAATGCTAAAATTGCATACAATTCCAGAAGATCACACGAATACACTTTAGGTGAAGACATTTTCAATTCAGTTACCCATGGAATTGCAGCATGCCTTTCCATTGCCATACTTGTTCTTTTAGTAATAAAGGCTTCACTCATTAAAGCAGAAAACAAAAATCTTTTAGTAGTCAGCTACTCACTTTATGGATCATTTCTCTTTTTGCTTTTCCTCATGAGCACTTTGTACCACGCCCTTACAGACACCAGTGCAAAAAAAGTTTTTTCATCTCTCACTAGAATTGCAACATTCTTCTGGCTGGCCGGAGCATATTCTCCATACCTTTTGGTACAGGCGGAATCTTCTCCACGCTGGGCAATTTTTATAGTTCTGTGGGCACTGGCTCTTTTCTTCAGCATCATGTATTCAACCCTGCAAGTCAGAATGAACGGCTTTTCAGAATTTCTTTATTTTGCAGGCGGTGTAGTCCTTACAATCCTGATTGCCTTAAATAAAAATCTTGCTCAAAACGTAAAAATATTTTTCTACGCTGCAGCAGCTTCGTACCTGCTGGGTTCATTCTTCTACAAACTCAGAAACGTAAAAGGCGCCCACGGAATTTTCCACATCTTCACATGTGCCGGTGCCGTCTTACATTTCTTTGCCCTCTTTTTCGCAGCATAATTTTTACTAAAAAAACTGCGGTCAAAAAAGGCTCCCCAAAAGGTAAAATCTTTTGAGGAGCCTTTTTCGTCAAAGCCCATCTCTAAAAATAAAAAATGCCTTTGAAAAACTATGGTGAAAAAATCCCAGTCCATAAAAAACATTTTCACCATGTAGTCTTGCCATCTAAAAATCAAATTAGGGCATCTCTAAAAATTGCAATTTTTTAGAGGCTCCCATTACAAAATCTTTTTTCTAAAACTTTCCGCCACCCAGGCTCACCTTCATCTGGAAGTAAACATTCGGGGCTTTTCCCCAGTCGCTGAATGTAAGGTAAGGACCGGCAGAAACAGAAACATAATCGTTTGGAGAATAAGTTACAGCTGCATAAAGTGTCAGCGTATTCAAAATAGAATTTACTGCATCAGTTGCCTGGTTTACGACAGAGTTGGCTGTATCACTTCCACTGTCACTTGCATCTTTTAAAACTTCAATTAACTGGTCCCGGGTATAAGTGCCAGTGCGCTTTGTTCCGTCAGAATCATAGTAAGTATATTCACCGCCGGTTTCTTCAATTATTCTGTCTGCCAGACTTGCATATTCGTCATCTGTTACAGAAGAAGAAATTTCTTCAGCAGTCATTTTTTCGTGCCCCACATTCATTATTCCAATCAAAGAAGCAGACCAGTCAGAATTACCGGCAATTTGACCAAAAGAAACTACAGCCGCAAGATTATGCCCCTTTGTAAAATATTTATGCGTTAAATCATCCTTGTTGCCGTCATAATAATATTGACCAATAAATGTGATTGAAGGATCCTTCCAGTAGTACATTGTTCCTGCAGTTAACTGAAAAATATTTGTTTTGTCATCGCGGCTGTCCGGCGACTCATTCCATTCACTTTCGGAGCCAAACTGATAAACAGCTTCTGCAAACAAACCAAACTTTTTTATGCTGCCACTTGCAGTAAACATCAATTTAAAAGGACTTTGATATTTATAAAAAGCCCCTGCTCCAAATTCCCAGCCACCCGCAAGCCATTCATATTTTGTAGCCAAAGCAGTGTCAATCAATTTTACACTTGATGAAGAAGAATCTGGAATCAAATAAAAATAAAGAGTATTCATGCTGCCAGGAAAAATAATTTGTCCCCGCAAATTAAACGAAGGCGACACAGCTTCCGTGTAATTCATAATATCAATGGATGAAGTGTTTATCATATCCGAAACAGGCGAATACAAAAAACCTGCTCCCCAGGAAACCGTATGAAGTCCAAACCTGAAAAATGCCCTGTCATAAAAAGAAAAATCTGTAAACAATTCTTTTACAGAAAAAATGTCGTGTGCAGAAACATTTGAAAGGGACTGGCTGGACGTCAAAGACGAAAGGGAAAAAGTGTCCGAAGAAATATTTGCACTTGTAAAAGGATAAGACACTTGGAATTTTGAATACATTCTTAGTGTTTGTGAAGGGCGGGCATCAATCGTAAAAGTTGCGTCTGCGGTAGGAGTCAAACTTGTGTCCTTCAGTCTGTCAGAAAAAGTTTCTTCATCTGAAACAGAGTCACCTGCAGAAGTTCCCTGGCCTTCAGAAGAAGTACTTTCTGTTTCAGACGGCGCCTTGTATAAAGCGGTGCTTGTAGAAAGCGATGTAGAAAATTTTCCACCGATTTTTATGCTGCCGTTTTCAAAAAGGGCTCCGTGTGACAAATCTTTTTTTCCTTTTGAAGAAGACGGGGAATTTAAAGAAGTTTCCTGGCTGGAAGACTGGCTTAAATCCACAATCCCATCATCTGAAAAAAAATCATCATCGGATGGCGAAGATGAATCACCTTCTTCAATCATTTCATCTGCAAAAAAATAATCGTCACTTGAAGAAATTTCTGTTAAAGAAGACGACTCACTTTCCCCCTCAATCATTTCATCCGAAAAAAAAGAATCGTCTGCATTTTGCGAAAAAACTTTTCCCGCAGACAAAAAGAAAAATCCGGCTAAAATAAAAATTATTTTTTTCATTTTCATTCCTCTAAAAAAAATGCAGCAAAAATCAAACTAATTCAAACTTTCAATGTAAGCCTTTGTAAAAATTGTGTCAGGCAATTTATCAAAAGTCAAATCTGAAACTATTTCCTGGGTACTTTCCCCCACATTGATTTCATCCCTCATAATGATTTGAGTAGGAACGTAACCTGCCGGAACTTTTGTGTACTTTGGAATAAGAGTTGTCCTCATCAAGCGGCCGGAAGAAGAAAAATCTTCCTGTTTTAAAATCAAATTTACATCTTTCCGGATGTAGTAAGAAGTTTTTGCATAAGAAGGATTTGTGGTCTTTGCCGTAAGCGTTACTATGTAAACTTCATATTTTCCAAGAGTACCGCTTTTTAATTCAGTAACCTTGTAATTGTCCCGCCAGTGGGTTTTAGAACGATCTACATCATCAAGCTTTATATCAGATTCCCCCAAAGCTTCCTTTAAAGACGTGTGGGTAAATTTGCGACTGATTGGATCGTAAACCCAAATATTATCTCCGTCCATCAAGTAACCGGTTCCCTTGTCTGCTTCCGGAAAAAGTTGAACCAGTGTTAATTTTTCCTGATCTGTACGCTGGAAAATTTTGTACTGCATGCTTTGCTTTGCCTTACCAGGTTCTTCCACAATAACAGACATCGTAGCCGAATAGTCCCCCTTGTAGGCAAGAGCATTATCTGTCGCTTCCATCAATTTAAAAGCCTTTTCGCTGTCAGCATCCGAAACCTGGGCATAAGCCATTGCAGACAAACAAAGTGCCTGTATAAAAATAAAAGTCATTGTCATCTTTTTCATTGTCTTTCCTCCACAAAATTATTTTACAGTGCGAAGGGCTTCTGCCGGCTGCATCTTTGCTGCCTTCTTTGCAGAACCACTCACTGCAATCGTTGTCATTAAAATCATCAAAATAAACTGAAGAATAATTGTTCCCAAAGACAATTTAAAAGTCATATGGGATTTGTACAAAAACATTTGTACCGCCTGGTTGTGAATGGCAGGAAGACCAACCAAAATCATAAAAATGATTCCTACCAAAAGCCCCGCAATGGCACCAAAAACAGAAAGAATTAACGCCTCTGTCGTAAAGACCCGGCCTGTATTTTTTCCACTCATTCCCAAAGCACGCATCGTTCCAATTTCGCGAATTCTTTCCAGCAAAACCATGCGGTAAGTGTTTGAAATTCCAACCATTACAATCAAAAGAATTACAAGCAGGATTACAAAAGTAATCACATGAATAACATAAAGCACAGTCTTCATGGCAGGTATTTCATCGTTCAAACTTTCAACTCCATACTTTACTCCATCCCAGACAATTTCGTTTCCAACAAACTGCTTGTCTATTCCGCGCCCAATGTTAGACGGATTTGTAAGAGCTGCCTGGACCCTGCTGGAAACATTTATTCCATCCTCTCGAATTTTCTCTTCAATCGACTGGGCAACAATATTCTGTAAATTTTTATTGTTCAGGAAAATGGTGAATGTTGAATAACCGCCTTCTGGAATGGAAACCAGTTTATTGATTGTTTCAATATTCGCATAAGCAATCATTCCGCTCATAAAAGAATTTCCCTTGATGATTGCCTTTAAAACAAATTCGCCAAATTCCAGTTGACCGTAAATCGTTGTAGCCTTATACATGACCGTGTCGCCCAGCTGAATGTTAAGAGCTTGTGCCATTTGCTCACTCATGACAATAGCATTTTCATCGTAGATGTCTTCCAGCGAACCTTCAAGGATTTTAAATGAATCAATTAAATTTTTATCCTGAGCAAAATCACGACCGTAAACAGTTCCAAGAATTTTCTTTCCTGAAAAAATCAACTGACCAGCAGAAGATGTGTAGCGGGAAAAATATTTGTAGTCAACATTCAGTTCATCTACAACCGAAGAAATGTATTCCTTGTCACGAATAATATTTACCAACTGATACTTGCCTTCACTTTCACCTGGAACTTTTTCATAACCGGCAATCATTACAGTTCCACCGGCCAGTTCAGTTATTTCATCTTCCAGATTTCCAACAGCACCTGTCGTTAAACCGTCAATCACAGTTACAACAAAAAATCCAAAGGCAATAGCTATTGCAAGCACCAGATTTCTTCTTTTGTTTCTAGTTAAATTTCTTATTGCCAGACGAAAAACTTCAAATCTTTCTGCAAATCTGGCACCAGTTTTTTTTACAGCTTTCATCAGTCACTTCCTTTAGACAAAGCTTTAAGCGGTGTAATCTTCAGTGCCGAAGCAACTGGATAAAGATTACTCAAAATGCCAACCAAAGCGCAAATTGCAATTGTAGAAATTATAATTTGCGGGGTAAGACTAAAATGCAGTTGCCCCCCACCCAAAATCATTTTTGCAATTTCATTTGTAAGAGCTATGTTGCATGAATTAAAAATGCAGGCGAAAATAACAGCAATCAAAGTACCAATAAGAGAAGTCCCCAAAGTCAAAATCAAACTTTCCGTAAAGAAAAGGCGGCGCACAAATTTCTTTTCAGCACCAATTGCCCTCATCGTTCCAATTTCGCTGGTACGTTCAATAACGCTCACAATCATCGTGTTCATGATGATAAAGAAAACAACTATTGCCAGAACAATAATCAATGTGTTAAAGAAAATGTCTATTCCTTCAACAGAAGAAGTATAGGAACGGGCAGCTGCCTTCCAGTTCATTGCCTGGGCATTAATACCTTCTACTTGAAATTTTTCATTCAGCTGGCTGACCATCTTGTCCATTGCAAAAGGATTTGAACACTTTAACAAAATAAATTGCCACGATCCCTGATCCACCAGATTCAATTCATCGCGCAAAGAAGTGTCGCCCAAAATATTTTCAAAATCAATATCTTCTGAACTAAGCAGGGCCGAACCATCATCATCGATATTAAAAAAATCCCCCTCGTCAGAAAAAAGATCTTCTTCGGAAAGTTGGGAAATGGATGTATCTGCCACTTCCTCTATTTGTGCAGCAAGGGAATAACCGTATGTTAAATCCGCAAAGGAACGTGCCAAATCCGGACTGGCATAAACGCACTGGAACATTGCAGAATATTCATTTGCAGGAGTGTAAAAACCGCAAACTGTCGCTTCACGAATTACGCCTTTTGTGTTGGCTCCCATCACAAGCACCTTGTCACCAAGATTCAGTTTCTTGCCATAAGTGCGCTCGTAACCCGCCTTGATTCTTTCATCCAGCAAAACTTCCGCCTGGCTGTCAGAAGGGTATCTTCCTTCAGAAATTTTTTGTCCCGGAAAAGTTTTAAAATACGAAGAAGATTCACCTGCAAAAAGAACCGCCAAAGGCAAGTCCGTAATTTCAAGCTCATCATCGTTTACAATCGCTGTCAAATCAATTTCATCATTCGCCATTAAA
The DNA here is from genome assembly GCA_963649315.1 of Treponemataceae bacterium. Taxonomy (GTDB): domain Bacteria; phylum Spirochaetota; class Spirochaetia; order Treponematales; family Treponemataceae; genus Treponema_D. The sequence continues at coordinate 20,396 of CAVJHV010000005.1, forward strand.
ATCAAAACCTGAGAACTAACCAGTTTTGTCTGACTTTTTATGCCTTCCGTTTCAGATAAAACTTTTTCAATTTTTTCCCTGTCAGTCAAAGCAGGAATCTGAGGAATCTGCCCAGTTAAAGCCATGCTTGTAGAAGTCATCGTAAAAATATCAATTACAGAACCTTTTGGCGGAATGGCAGAAATGGCAATGTCACCGGTATAGTTGTTGCGAAAATCTTTTTCCAGTCCGCGGTTAACGCTTTCCATAAAAGAATTTCCCAAAATAACAATTGCACTTCCAAAGATAATAAAAAATGCAATTATAAGAGACTTTGATTTATGTTCCTTTATATTTCTGATTGCAAGACGAAAAATTTCGCGCATCAGTGAACCTCCGTTACATAAGCATCACTTCCAGCTTTGTGTTCATCATTTGTGATTACTCCATCAAGCAGGTGGATTACATGATCGCACATGTCAACAATGCGGCTGTCGTGAGTAGAAAAAATAAATGTTGTCTGCAAATCTTTATCTTTATTCAAAGACTTCATCAGTTTAAGAATTTGCTCCGAATTTTTTGAATCCAGATTTGCAGTAGGTTCATCTGCCAAAATAACAGGCGCTTTTGTAACCAGGGCACGTGCAATGGCAACACGCTGCCTCTGACCTCCAGACAGTTCCGTCGCCTTGTGATTTACATGTTCCGAAAGTCCAACTTTTTCAATCAAAAAATCAATCCATTCTTTTTTTTCTGCCTTAGAAAATGAATCAACAGGACTTTCCGCATCCTTATTTGCAGAAGTAAGCAAAAGTGGAAATTCAATATTTTCGTAAACATTTAAAACCGGAATCAAATTGAAAGTCTGGAAAATAAAACCAATCTGACTTCTTCTTAAACCGGTAATTCTTTTGTCCAGCTTTGACGGAATGGAATTTAGCTTTTTCTTTTTTTTGAAATCACTTGACGAAGCCCAACGCGAAGAAGCCACTTCTGTTTTTGACAAATCAATTCCCTGGTAAACATCAATTCCGTTTATATTAATTGAACCGGCAGTCGGAATATCAATCAAACCAATCATATTTAAAAGCGTAGACTTTCCAGAACCAGACGGCCCGGAAATTGCAGCAAACTCCCCTTTTTCAATAGAAAAATTTGCATTCTTCACAGCCACAACATTTTCTTTACCCAAAGGATAAGTCTTGTGAATATCAGTCAAAGTCACAACAGCCATAATTTTCTCCATTTCCCCTGCTGACAGGGTACATATTTAAAATCCCGTTACCCAAAAAACGTTACTAGCAGAAATTTACAGAATTTAAGAAGTATTTGCAAACTTTTTTTTCTGATTTTTAATATATTTTCAAGAAGATTTCAAACTAAAAGTCTCCGCAAAAAATCCAATAAAAAAAACGGGAGTTTTACAAAGCCGCTTATTATGCTAAAATCCAGCCATGGATGAATCAAGCGGAAAATCAAAAGAAAAATCAAATAAAGAAATTCAAAATCCCACAAAGGTAAAGGATGCAAAAATAAAAAAAGCCCTTTATTTAATTCCGAACACTTTGGGCAGCAATGACTGGCAGAAAGTTTTGCCATCTTACAACAATCAAATCATAAAAGGCTTAAAACATTTTATTGTAGAAAGCCGCAAAGAAGCCGTAAGATTTTTAGTGCGCACAGATAAATCCATCTCAATAGAAGACCTTTCATTTTACGAATTGAACGAACACACCGATTTAAAAACCATAAGCCACTATCTTGACCCCATCATAAAAGAAAAGCTGCCAATGGGCGTAATTTCGGATGCAGGCTGCCCGGCAGTTGCAGACCCGGGAGCAGCAGTTGTTCAAATGGCGCAAAAAAAGAACATAGACGTCATTCCATTAGTAGGTCCTTCTTCCATAATAATGTCTGTCATGGCAAGTGGATTTAACGGCCAGTCTTTCGCCTTTAACGGCTATCTTCCCGTAAAAATCAACGAAAGAATTTCCCGCCTGCATCAGCTGGAAAATAAAGTCTATAAAGAAAACCAGACGCAACTTTTTATAGAAGCGCCCTATCGCAACTTGCAGATGCTTTCTTCCATCACTCATTCTTTAAAAAAAGAAACACTTCTTTGCATAGCGGCCGGCATCACCACAGAAAATGAATACATTCACACCCACACAATCGACGAATGGAAAAAAATAGAAAATCCACCCATACAAAAAGTGCCGGCAATTTTTTTAATTTACCACCAGTAAAATCAAAATAAAATCAAATAAAAAATCAGCGTAAAAAAAACGCACGAAAGGCAGGCAAAAAAATGAAATCAATTCTTTTAATGGGCATAAAACACTGCGGCAAAAGCAGCCAGGGAAAACTCCTGTCAAAAAAATTGGAGCTGCCCTTTTATGACAGCGATCTTGTCCTGGAAGAAATGACAGGAAAAAGCTGCAGGCAAATTTATTCACAAGAAGGCGAAGAAGCTTTTAAAAAAGCAGAATATCTTGCATTCAAAAAAATCCTGGAAGAAATAAATCTTTTACAAAACAAAAAAGCCATCATCGCAAGTGGCGGCGGATTTTGTAAAAACAAAGAAGCTATCGATTTTTTAAAAGACTCATGCACTTTTGTCTTTTTAAAAACCGAAGAAAAAATTGCCTCCGCAAGAATTTTAAAAGAAATAGAATTTGACTCGCATGGCAAACTTACAAATCTTCCAGCCTACATAGCAAAAAAAAATCCCCAGACAAAAAACGATGTCCGGGAAATTTTTCACACCTTCTACACAGAAAGAGTCCAGGTCTACCAGGAACTTGCAGACGTAACAGTTCAAATGACAGGCGAATCTCCTAAAAAAAACTGCGCCTACATTCTTTCTGCCATCCAGACTGATTAAGGGCAGCCCTAAAAAATATTTTCAAGACTTCCCCTAAGTGCGTCAGAAAAAAAATTATTTACATCCGCCGCAGCCACCACCGCAACCGCCACTGCATTCGCCATCACATTCTCCGCCGCAGGAACAATCACCTCCGCAGTCACCGCCACATCCTCCGCAGCCACCACAAGAAGAGCCCCCTGCCATTCCACTTTTAATTTCATCTTCAGTCGCATCGCGCACACTGTCAATTTCAATTTCAAAGTGCAGCCTTTTTCCAGCCAGATCGTGGTTAGCATCAACCGTCACAGAATCACCTTTTATTTCCTTAACATAAACAATGCTGACTCCATTTTCTGTCATCGCCTGAAAAGCCATACCAACCTGCATAGGCACAGAAGTATCAAAATTAGAAAGAGGCACATCAAAAACAAGTTCCGGATTATATTCGCCATAAGCATCTTTCGCTTCAAGAACAGCAGAAAATTTATCACCAGGATTTTTACCAGTAATCATTTCTTCCAATTTAGGCAAAAGATAATTGTGACCGTGAAGATATTCCAGTTTTCCCTTTCCTTCACTCGAATCAATTACAGCACCATCATCGCCTTTTAAAATATAATTTATTGAAACAACTTTATCTTTTTCGCAAAGCATTTATTTTTTTCCTTCAAGTAAAAATTTAAAATTAAAAATTTATTCTTCCTGAATCACTTCATTTACTTCAGGGCAAGTTTCTTTTAAAAATCTTTCAATTCCCATTTTCAGCGTCATCACTGAAATCGGACAAGTACCGCAGGCACCCGTCAAACGAATGTGCACATTATTTGAAGAATCAATATTTATAAATTCCATGTCGCCACCATCCGCCATCAGCATAGGCCTGAATTGCTCAAGCGCCTCTTTAACTTTTCCTTCAATTGTCTGGTCTGCCATAAAAACTCCTTGCAAAAACAAAATACAAAAATTTCCCCTTTAATTCAAGAATCAAAAATTTTCTTTTTATTTTTTAGCATACTCCCTGCCTTTAACCGCCCTTCCGCGGCTACGGCTTTTGCCTCGGTGCTTCGCACTCTGCCTGCGGCAGACCGCTACACGGCGGGCTATGATTTTTTTATGCACAAATATTTTTTCACCTGCCATGTCACTTGTTTTATTTTTGTTCCAGAATAAATTTTACCGTTTCAGAAAAAGACTGGCCCTGGTAAAGCTTTGCGTACATGCAGGCAGCGGTCAAAACCTTACGGCCGTAATCTCTGGTTTCAGAATAAGGAATGCTTTCAAGGAAAATATCATTTGAAATTTTTGTCCGACCAAATTCAGTTTCTGTATTTTTTAACCAGCCGTTAATTCTGCCAGGTCCAGCATTGTAACCAAACAAAGACAAAATTACAGAAGAATCAAATTGTTTTAACAAAGTGCTAAAATAATAAGTCCCAAATTCTATATTTGTTTCCGGGTTGCACAAATCGTATTCGGCATAGTGCAATTTTTTTGCAATATAATCTGCGGTTGACTGCATAATTTGCGTCAGTCCCTTTGCTCCAGCAGAAGAAGACACTTCTGTTTCAAAATAACTTTCGCTTCTGGTAAGGGCAAAAATAAGATAATCAGGAACCTTATATTTTTTACAGGACGACTCTATGTATGTTTTAAAAGCATCCGGGTACATCATTTTAAGAAAATCTTCATCGTAGGCCATGTCAGAGCCGGCATTTCTTTTTAAAGCTATGCGCATACTCTTAGAATAAAAATTATTTTTGTCAGAAGCGTCTTTTTTTAAGCGCTGGGAAAGGCGCCTTGTACAGTCCAGGCCCACTTCATCTCCATACTTTTGAAAATTTGAATAAAGTTCTTCTTCAAAATTTAAATCCATCAGACCGTTTAAAAGTTTTTCTGCATTTTCATTTATAGAAAAATCATCTTTTAAAGAAATATTTAAAATGTAGGATAAAACTTCCTCATCTGCCATGTTTAATTTTTCTGCTGCAAGAAAACGGTAATAATATGCACTGCCGCAATCCAATGACAGTTTTAAAAGGCGGTCAATCTCTTCTTCTTTATTTTTTTCCGGAGGAAGGTAAAAACCTTCCTGAATCAGTCTGGCAGAAAGGTAAGCAAAACGGCATGACGCTTCTTTTGAAGCATAACCCTGCATGGAATTTGTAATTTTGTAAAATTCATCCCACATGTGGTTTGAAAAAATCCTGACAGAAAGAGTATCAAAAAAATCATCAAAATATTCCAGCTCTTTAAAAGTACCCGCATATTTTTCAAGACCAGCATAAGCCTCGCTTATAGAAGAAGACAAACTCAAATCCAAAAAATACCAGAGGGCCGTATCGTAATCTCTTTCGCTTTGGGCATACTTCATTGCTTCTTCAAATTTCTTTGCCGCATAAGATTTTTTTTCTTCCACACGCGAATAAAGTCTGGCAGCATAAAAACATGCATAAAATTTATTTTCACCGTCCAGTACAGAAGCCAGTCTTTCTAAATAAGCAGCATTTTTTGAATAAGCAGAAGAACCATACAAAAAGGCCTTTCCTGCATCAGAAATTATCTGCGGAAGATAGTTGGCTTTGTTTTCCAAAATATAAAGGCTGTCAGAAAAAGCCGGTCCGTAATCGCGGGTATAAATATTTGCCCTCATGGTAATCACATCATTCATATCCAGAACTTCGCAATACAATTTATAATGCCATGAAGTAAATTTTCTTAAAGTACACCAGCGATAGTAAGCGTTCCTGAATTTAGAATTATTTTTCTGGTAAAGGGCAGAAATTCTGTAATAGCAAAGTTCGTTATCACTGGAAGCATAATCAATTTTATCAGTCAGCTTTATCAACTGACTTAATTCCCCGTCATGATAAAGTTTTCTTGTTATGACAAGCAGTGAAGACGCATCCGAAAAGTTTTTATGAAATTTAATTGCAGTTTGCAGCTGCTTTGACCTGTTTCCAAAATTCAAAAGCTCCTGCCATGAAAGCTTTGCAAAAAAAGGACTGGATTTTTCTGTTGCCAGATTAAAAAATTTTTCCGCCTGATTTGAATTTCCTTTTTTCTTTTCTTCAAGGCCAATAAAATAATATCCGTCATCACCGTACTTTTCCAAAAAGTCAGATGAAGGGCTGCATGAAATTTCCGTCAGGCAAAAAAACAAAATAAAAAAGAGAAATGTGAATTTAAAATTTTTTTTCATAACTGTAATTTTTATTCCGCAGGAATAAGCAAAACCGAACCTGCAGAAATTTTATCTGGATTTTTTATACCATTATAATTTGCGATTGTTGTGTATCGCCATGGATTTTTATAAAATGTTTCTGCAATATCCCAGAGGGTGTCGCCCCACTTTACTGTGTAACGGACATCTTCTGCTGCTTTAGCTGCTTTTGGTGGCTGTTCCGGAACAAGTGCTTCAGGAACGCTGGCAATGACAATTTCATTTTCGCGAGCAGAAGGAACCTCTTCTTTTTGTGAAGGCCTTTTTTCTTCTGCAACTTTTACTTCTGTGTTTTCAACGATATTTTTTTCTGTGGACTTTTCTGCATTTTCTTCCACATTTTCATTTTGACTTTCCCCTGCATTTTTCTTGGAAGCATTTTCTTCAGAAATTATTTCTTCCTTTTTAGAATCGTTTTCTTTTTCTCTTTTTTCTTTTGAAGATTTTTTTGCTTCCTTCACAAGTGGAGTTTTTTCTTTTGCACTTTTTGTCCCGCTAAAAAGCCTTGTACTTATAAATCCAAACATAGCGCCAATCAAAAGGCAAAGAACTGCAATTAAAACAAAAATAATGGCAGGCGTTTTTTTCTTTTCTTCTTCACCATCACTCAAATCATCATATTCAACACTCTTATTTTCAAAGCCGTCATCACTTCCAAAATCAGTATCTCCAAAGTCAGCCTTGTCAAAATCGCTGTCATCAAAATCAGTGTCATTATTTTCAAGATTGACCTCGCCAAAGTCATCGTCAAAAACTCCGCTCAACCCAACCGCCGCAGAAGCCGCAGCCGCATCATCATCCACAAAATCCGGTAAATCGAATTCACCACTGCCAGCGTCTTCCGTCAAAGAGTCACCGCTTTCCGAAAGGTCAACTGACATCTCTTCTTCACCAACAGGTTCTTCGTTTTCAAGAGAAAGGTCTTCTATTTCCGGAAGGACAAAATCGTCACCAGCAGGCTCCTCGTTTTCAAGAGAAAGTCCGTCTGTTTCAGGCAAATTAAAATCGTCACCGGCAGAGGCGTCTGTCTTTTCGACAGGCACATCTTCTTCAAGAGAAAGGTCACCTATTTCAGGTAAAGCAAAATCGTCACCAGCAGAGGCGTCTGTCTTTTCGACTGGCACATCTTCTTCAAGAGAAAGGTCGTTTATTTCAGGCAAGGCAAAATCATCACCGCCTGCGTCTTTTGTTTCTTCTCCAAGCGCAAGGTCATCTAAATCCGGTAAATCGAATTCACCACTGCCAGCGCCTTCCGTCAAAGAGTCACCGCTTTCCGAAAGGTCAACTGGCATCTCTTTTTCACCAACAGGTTCTTCGTTTTCAAGAGAAAGGTCTTCTATTTCCGGAAGGACAAAATCGTCACCAGCAGGCTCCTCGTTTTCAAGAGAAAGTCCGTCTGTTTCAGGCAAATTAAAATCGTCACCGGCAGAGGCGTCTGTCTTTTCGACAGGCACATCTTCTTCAAGAGAAAGGTCGTTTATTTCAGGTAAAGCAAAATCATCACCGTCTGCGTCTTTTGTTTCTTCTCCAAGCGCAAGGTCATCTAAATCCGGTAAATCGAATTCGCTGTCGTCAGATTTTTTTTCTTCAAAGGTGTCTTCAAAAGAAGGAAGGTCCAGGGCAGACGTGTCAATTTCTTCAATCGAAGGCAAATCAAATTCGTCGGCCTCTTTTGCAATATCATTTATTTTTGGAATTTCAATTTCTTCTTCATTTTCCAGGATTTCTTCACTCGGATTTATTTCATCAAGATTTTCTTCAATAAAATTTTCAAGATTTTCTTCTATTGGATTTTCATCATTTAAATTCAGATCAACATCTGAAAGCAAATTATCTTCTGTTTTTTCACCAGTTGGATCAGAAGACAAAAAAGGGTCACTCGTAAAATCAGGGAAAGACATATTTTCTTCAGAAATATTTTCGTCCGCCGGAATTTCAAAATCTGCCGGGATGTCCAGATTATCTTCCCCGGAAAAATTATCCTGCAAAGAATTTTCGTTTTCAAATGAATCCAGATTCAAGGAATCCAAAAAATTTTTATCTTCATCATTATTGCTGCTCATAGAATTTTCCGCCTGCCTTTCTTGATTTTCCAAAATCTTATTATAGAGTCCCATGATTTTATTTTAACAGTTAATTGTTTTTTTTTCACTCACTATTTTTGCAAAAAGTAAAAAATCTGCAATCGAATAAAAATCTCCAAAATCAGTGTAAAATGTTATTACACACAAATGGCTTAAGTCTTTTTGACAGTCCTTTATCTGAAGAATATAATTCAAGAATGGATTTTGTAGAATTAGAGGCATTTTTAAAATTGTCACAGACCCTGCACTTTACGAAAGCAGCTCAGGAAATCAATTTAAGCCCTTCAGCCTTAAGCAGAATTATTTCGCGTCTGGAAGATGAAAGCGGCACTCTTTTATTTGACCGGGGTTCACGTGAAGTTCATCTTACTTCGGATGGAAAAAAATTTGCCTTCTTTGCAGAAAAAGCCCTTCAAGAAAAGAAAAAACTTTTGGAAGATTTTTCAAAAGACGCAGATGAAATTAAAGGCCAGCTAAATGTTTATGCAAGCGTTACAGCCTGTTATGCCGTCATGCCAGACTTCATCCGGAAAATTTCAGAAAAGCATCCCAAAATTCAACTCAGCATAGAAACCGGTGACCCCGCAGCCGCAATCGATGCAGTTCGCCACGACAAAGCAGATGTTGCAGTCGCCGCAATCCCAGAAACCCTTAGTGACATTTTTGAATGTTACCACGTTTTAAGTACGCCTTTGGTTTTTGCAGCAAGTTCTTCATCCCCTTACGTGACTGTCAGTGGCAGTCCCCAGGATATTGTTTCTTCACTTCCACTCATTCTTCCAAAGCAGGGACTTGCCCGCGACAGATTTAATGCCTGGGTAAAAAGCCGCAATGTTCACCCGATTATTGCAGCAGAAGCGGAAGGAAATGAAGCTGTTCTGGCATTAGCAGCGCTTGGTTTAGGAATGGCGCTGGTACCGCAAATCGTACTTGAAAAAGGCCCTTACAAATCAGGTTTTATAAGTCACAACGCAGGGAATATTTTGGGCTGTTACGATGTCGGTTTTATTCAAAAGAAACACGTTCAGCAGACAAGCAGCGCAAAAAAAATTCGCCAGGCTGTAAATGCAATTTTTGCGTCCGGCATAAAAGCTAATGTCTGATTTTATTTTGACTGTCTCTAAGGACTGCAATTTTTAAGGACTGTCTTATGCGGATTTTTTGATTTTGATTTTAAATATGCCTTTTAAAGACGCACTTTACCTTTAAAAATGACTTGAAATTATTCCGTCTTCAATTTAAAAGTAATTCCAAAAACATCATTTTCCTGGCTAAGACTTTTTTCCTTAGAATCATATTTAAAAGTTTCGCTTTCACCGTCGCTGTCGGTTAATGTCACTGTAGATTCTTTAAAATTGTAAACATAAGTGCCATTGGCAATTGTACCCAAGTCAGAATATTCTTCATAAGTCGAATTTTTATCAAACTTATAACCGTATTCCAGACCAAGAAAATTTGTTGTAAAAGATTTTCCCACAAGTGGTGAAAATAAAGAACATGAAGTTAGCAAAATGACTGTTAAAAAAACTGCGCATAAAGAAATATTTTTTTTCATAATTGATTTGACCTCTTTTCATTAAGATAGTAAAAATGTTATCAAAAATTATCACTTTAAAAAAGCCCTCTTTTATTTTTGGGGGGATTTGATTTTAAGACAAATCAAGAAGGTAAGGAAAATGCTAAAAAAAGAAATTGCAGCTTTTGGAGTAGCCGGAAATTTTACAGGTCATCTTGAACAAGCCGGAGAAGCAAAAGATTTTTTTAATGTCAAAGCAAAAGAAGGAGCGCCAAAAGCTCTTTTCCCAACATACATTCCTCTTTTTAAAGAAATTGAAAATCCTGCAGAAAAAAACTGCCCGGATTTTTTACATACATTTCCATTCGATTCAAAAAAAATTATTTTCCCTAAGGGCGAAGAAAAACTCCAGCTTGAAGCCGAATGTGCCATACTTTTTCGCGCTGAATGGAATAAAGAAAAAATCATTTCTTTAAAGCCACTTTCTTTTGGGGCATCAAACGACTGTTCAATCAGAAAAGAAGGAGCAAAGAAAATTTCTTTGAAAAAAAACTGGGGGCCTTCTTCAAAAGGCATTTCTGAAAATTTGATTCCACTTGATTCCTTTTCTAAAGATGGAATTTTGTCCCGCTACAGAATTGCTTCGTTTTTAAAAAGACAAAATGGCGTTTTTGTTTACGGAGAAGATTCTGCAGTCCGTGACTACAGTTACATTTTTGAAACTTTAGAAAAGTGGCTTTTGGAAAAACTGAACGGCCAGTGTGACGAAGGTCCAGCGGAAAACATTCACTCTTATTTAAAAGAGGCTGACTGTCCTGAAGAAATCTTAATTTCGATTGGTGCCACCCGCTATACTGAATTTGGACAAAACAATTTTTTGCAAAAAGGAGATCATTCTGTCATTGTCCTTTATCCGGAAGAAAAATACAAAGCAGAAGAAATTTTTTCTCTTGTAAAAAATTGCGACTGCAGTGACAAAGAACTTTCTATCTTAGACCAGGAAATTATCGTCTGATTTTTCAAAGTGTTTCGCAACATCAAAATGATTTTTGGAATCACTAAAAAAAGAAAAGGCGCTGTAAAAAACAAGCGCCTCTTTTTTTTCATATATTTTATTTAAACTTTTGCAGTCAGCAAATTAAAATTCTTTTTTCTGGATGCGTTCGTGTTCAAAGTCAAACTTTTTCATCACATCATCAACAAACATCTGCTTTGGATCCTCGCAGTCAGCCGGAACTTTTTCCATAAAAGACTTGCGGTATTCACGACAGTTAATCGGTTCAAGGGCTGAAAAAACAACCTTTCCCTTAATGCAAAGATCGTTAAGCATATCTTCATCCTGCAGCTGAAGAATGGTGCCATTCACTGTCACCATAAGCAAAGTGTCAAAAAGACGAATATAACTGTCCATTTCACGCAATCCGCGTTTTGTTTCAGGGTGACCTGGACGATAGCGGGTGCCGGCAGGAAAAACTAAAATCACTTCACCGTTACGCTTGCAGTGATCCATTGCACGCATAGCCGCAAGATTTATTTTTTTTGCCTTAGATTCTTCTTCTGCAATTTCTTCAGTAGACATATTTGAATTTTCAACCTTTGCCTGACTTCTTGTTGGATAAACAACAACGCGTGTGTAACTTTCACACAAGGCTCTTACAACGCCATTTTCTTCATTCAATTTCATTCCGGCAATTGCAACAATTCTATTTGCCAAATCTTCCAGCTTAGGATTTCCACTTGTCTTTAACTGATACATAAAACTTGGCATATCAGCATTTGAATAATGCTCCATAAAAATCAAGCCGCTTTTTCCCTGACAAACCTGATCATAAAATTTTTCAAAATTTTCAATTCCTTCAAAATGACTTTCAGGCAAAGTGTTATCTGCAACAAGCTTTTCCATGAGGGGCAGTGTTTTTAAATTCGCCTTTTGATAAACATTTGTCGGATCAATTTTTGCTGCCGCTGTAGAATATTGTGCAAGAGCAGCAAACATATCCTTATACTTTTCCCTGAGCGGAATTCCATCTTTCAAATTATTTTCCATTGCATTCTCCATAAGTTTTCTCCACAAAATTTATTCATTGTAAAGCAGTCATTTTGTTAATGTCAACAAATGATTTTTTTCACAGGTTGACTTGACATCTGCCACATCTGTCTTTACTTTCTTTTACAAAAGACTTTTTAGTTTACGAAAAGCGTTGTTATAAAAAGCAGCTGACTGAATGTTGAAATCATAATATGAACCTGACACATCGCGGTAACGGTTAAAGGAAAGTTGTATGTAACCTCCACTTTGAAGATAAGAATGGAAGAGTTTTGAAAAACCGCTGTTCAAATCAATAGTGTCACCTTTGCAAGTTCCCTTAAATGTGTGATTTTTTCCAGACCCATCTTTTACTGTAATATTCCATGTTTCCGCTTTTATCTTTGTTCCGTTAAGGAGTGTTGCTCCATCTTCATCCATCAAAGAGAAAGAAACTTTTGTTTCCGAAAAAATCATAATTTCCAGGTAGCAAAGTTGATTTTCCCAGTCAAAAGAATTTGCGCTTCCTGCAAGACGCTCCTTTGCTGTCAAATAGAATTTATTTTTTTCATATTCCACAAGAGTCCAAATGCCTGTTGCTTCATTCGCATCCTGTTCATCACTGCGCTTTTTTGCTTCTGTCAACTCACTGACTGCAAAATCATAATAACTTTTGTAAAGTTCATAATTTTCTGAATCCGGGAAAAGTTCTGCAAAGGTAGCTGTATAAATAAAAAGATCTGTGTAATCTTCTTCGTTGTAAGCGTGAACAATCAAAGCGCTTAAATCTTTTTCCACATCACGCCGTCTTGCCAGTTGGCGGTTACGCTGGGCCAACTGTCCCTTCACCTTAGAAAGTTCGGTTTTTAAATCATCTATTTCTTTTGCTGCCGAAAGCATTGCTGCCTTCCTTTGCTGAATTCCACATGAAGAAAAGAAAGCAGAAAAAATCACAATCAAAAAAAATATTTTTACAGACAAATTATTTTTCATTCTTCAAATTTTATTCCATTAAAATACATCTGAAATTTTCCGCTTCAAAAGTTATACCTTTTTTGGAAAAATTAATATATCATTTAGGAAAGAAATATTTTTAATTTTGGACAATTTCAATCGTGGAAAAATACCTTGAAGCTTTGCCAGAAGGAATCAGCCTTCGCATTTTTAAAAACAATCAACTTCTCTTTGAAAGCAGTGGAAAGTGGTTGCACCCTCTTTTTGACGCTGAAGCTTTTTTTAAAAAGAATCCGCCTTTATTAAAAGAAGGAGATGTACTTTCTTCCCACGATAGCGCTATTGGAAAAGCAGCAGCTCTTTTAACAATCCGCCTTGGAATAACAAAAATAAAAAGTGAACTTTTAAGTCAGCTGGCAGTAGAATATGTAGAAGAATTGAATGAAAACAGAAAAGATAAAATCCAAATTACAGGAACAAATTTAATTCCCCGACTTATGTGTCAGACAGAGGAAGAACTTTCTTTACTGCATGACAGTGACCAGATGTATTTTTTGCTAAGGCAAAGGGCTCACCTTGTTCAAGGGGTGGATGTAAGCGTAAAAAATTTGTGCTACAAATTCGGTCAAATAAAAAATTTAAATTTTGAATTAAAGAGTGGCGGTCACTTGATGGTTGTAGGACAAAACGGAGCTGGAAAAACTACACTGCTTCGTCTTTTAAACGGAACATACAAACCTCTTTCCGGACAAATCTTAATTGATAAAAAAGAAATTGCCGCTCTTGAAAAATATACAATCGGCTACATTCCTCAAACAAACGACTCTTCACAATTTTCCCTTTCCGTTGAAGAAGTAATTTCTTTGGGCATTCCCCGCGGTAAAAAAAATAAAAAAGAAATCATCAAAGAAGCACTTTCCAGAACATGCAGTTTAAATCTTGCCCAAAGAAATTTTAATTCGCTTAGTGGTGGCGAAAAACAAAAAATCTCTTTAGCAAGGTGTCTGGCTCAAAGGGCAAAGCTGCTTTTATTGGATGAACCGACAGCATCACTGGACAAAGAAAATAAAAAAATGGTTATTGATATTTTGCGATCCCTCACAATTTCTGAAATTCCAACAATCATTGTTGTTACCCACGACCAGGAACTTACAGCCTTGCCTGGCTGGAAAACACTGCAACTTGGACAGGGAGAAAACTTATAATGGCAGAAAGAATTTTTCTTATTTTTACACTTGCTCCTGTTTTAAAAGGATTTATTTCCATGATGATTTCAGGACTTGCTTTTCCACTTTGCGGCGTAATGGTTTTAAAAATGAATTTACTTTCTTTCCGCTACATGCTTATGCACGGCGTAATTTTAGGTGGAGCAATTTCTCTTGCTTTTTCCCTACCACTCACTCCCGTAACAATTTTCATCAACTTGATTTTAGTTTTTCTTATGCTCTTTTTTTCCAAAGGTCAGGAGACGGGCTTTTCTGCAGCGTCAGCAGTTTGCATGGTTTTGTCCATGGCACTAGCCTCTTTGATTATGCACATAAAAAATGTTCCTGCAAAAAATACCCTTTCATTAATTTGGGGCAGTCCTTTTGCTTTAGCAGTTTCAGACATAATTCTTTTAATTTCTATTTTGATTTTTTTAATTTTATATGTCACTTTAAATTTCAATAACATAAGCGCACTTTTTTTTAATCAGGAAGTAGCAAGAAGTTTAGGTGTAAAAGTAAAAGTCAATTATACAATCATGCTTTTAATTTTAGCCTTTACCATTGCCCTTGCCATGAAACTTCTAGGTGCCTTTTTAATTGATTCACTTTTGATTTTACCGGTCCTCTGTCTTTCTTCATTTGATTGCAGCAAGATGAGCATGAAAAAATTATTTCTTTTTAGTTCAATTTTTGGATTTACATTTTCTGTAATTGGTTATATTTTAGCACTATCATTTAACTGGCCGCCGGCAGCAAGCGTATCACTTGTGGCAGGAGGCTTTTACATCATCGTTTTATTGATTTCAAAAATCAAAAAGTAAAAAAAGCTTTTTAAGAAAAAAGTTAAAAGAAATTTAGAGAGAGCAAGGAGTCTTTATGAACAAAAGAAAAACTCTTTTTACGATCTTTTTAACTCTTGCACTTTTTGCATTTTCTGCATGCCAGAAAAAACAAAAATCAAACAGCCAGATTATTGCCTCTACCAGCTGGACTGCAGCCATCGCTTATATTGCCGGTGCTGATCAAGTTGATATTGTAGCTCCTGCAAATTTAATTCATCCGCCTGAATACGAAGTTACTGTTGAAGACATAAAAAAAATTTCTGAATGCAAATATTTTGTTTATGCCGGATTTGAAAGCATGATGAAAACTTTAGGCGACAAATGTGGAAGCGCCCAGATGATTCAAATTGCATGCAACAATTCAATAAAAACCGTCAGCGAAGAAAGCAAAAAACTTTCAGATTTTTTTGACACACAGGAAAAACAAAAAGCACGCATTGAAGAATACACAAACACAATTCTTAAAGGAAAGGCGCGTTTAGAAAAAGCCGGTCTTTCCAAAGCAAAAGTTTTGTGCAATGCAAATCAAATTTTTCTTGCAAAAGATTTAGGTCTTGAAGTTGCAGCTACATTCGGCCCAGGTCCAGTAACCGCTGAAGATTTAAAAAATGCAAGTGAAATATCATACGCATTTATAATAGACAACATACACAATCCGCAGGGAGCCCCACTGGCAGAAGTTTCTCCAAATTCAAAATACATAATCTGGAGAAATTTTCCTGACAGTCTGGAAAAAGACGCCTTACAAAATTTAGTTCAAGACAACATTGATCTTCTTTTTTAATTTTTACGATTCAGGCTTCTTTTATAAAAACTTGTTGCAAATTGTTACAAAAGAAAAAAATCGACTGTTTAAATGGGGGCTGAAAAAACGCTAAAAACGATTTTTAGCGATGTCCCAAATGCAAACTTGACTTATACCCCTGCATGGTATACAGTTAAATCGCCAAAGATTACCCCATAGAGGTATTTCACAAACAAAGGAATAATTCATATTATTCAAGGGTAAAATTATGGACAAAAAAGAAACAAAAAAAGAAATTCAGAAAAATCAAAACAAAATTAAAACAGAAAGAACTCCTGAAGAAATCCGTGAACTGACAAACAGACTAAAAAGAATTACAGGACAAGTGCGCGGTGTAATGCGCATGGTCGAAGAAAATGATTATTGTCCAGACATTTTAATTCAAGTGTCAGCCATTTCAAGTGCGCTCAATTCATTCAGCAAAGCTCTTCTTGCTAAACACATTGAAAATTGCGTAATGAAAAATGTTGAAAAGGGCAACAACGATTCTGTCCTGGAATTAGTTAATGTTATTCAAAGGATGATGAAATAAGACAAATCTTTGCCGGGAGAAAAAAAATGGAACGCTACAATGTTACAGGCATGTCTTGTGCTGCCTGTTCTGCGAGAGTTGAAAAAGCTGTTTTAAAAGTTCCTGGAGTCAAAAACTGCACTGTAAGTCTTTTGACAAACAGCATGTCTGTTGAAGGAAGTGCTGCTCCAGAAAAAATAATTTCTGCTGTAAAAAAAGCAGGCTATGGTGCAGAAAGAAAAAATTCCGGCAAAGGGAAAAAATCCCCACAAGAAATTGAATGCCTTTCTCAAAAAGAAGAAATTAAAAAAATCCGAAACAGATTAATTTCATCACTAATCATTTTAATTCCACTCATGTATGTTTCCATGGGCAACATGCTTTGGTCATGGCCACTTCCACCTTTTATGAATGGAAATCATATTGCTCTGGGATTGTACCAGCTTGTGCTTACAGTTTTAGTCATGGTGATTAATCAAAAATTTTTTATAAGCGGATTTAAGGCAATCATTCACAGAGCTCCAAATATGGACAGCCTTGTCGCTTTAGGTTCTTCAGCATCTTTCTTGTACAGCCTTTTTGCACTTTTTAAAATGACTTACGATTCAATGAACGGCAACCATACAGCAGTTATGCAGGACATGGATTCATTTTATTTTGAAAGTGCCGCAATGATTTTAACCCTGATCACTTTAGGAAAATTACTTGAAGCCATTTCCAAAGGAAAAACGACAGACGCTTTAAAAGCCCTCATAAATCTTGCACCACAAAAAGCAATTCTTTTAAAAGACGGAATTGAAAAAGAAGTAAATGTTGAAGAAATAAATGTTGGTGACATTTTTGCAGTAAAGCCAGGCCAAAGCGTTCCAGTTGACGGCATAGTGATTGAAGGCCAGTCTTCTGTAAACGAAGCATGTCTTACCGGAGAAAGCCTTCCATGTGACAAAGAAAAAGGAAGCAAAGTTTTTGCAGCAACCATAAATCAATCCGGCTATCTTCTTTGCCAGGCAAGTCGCGTTGGTCAGGACACAAGTCTTGCACAAATCATTCAGTTGGTCAGCGATGCTGCTTCTACAAAAGCACCGGTTGCAAAAATCGCAGATAAGGTTTCGGGCATTTTTGTACCGTCAGTCATTTTGATTTCCATTTTAACTTTTACAGTCTGGCTTTTGTGCGGACAGAATATTTCTTTTGCTTTGACAAGAGCAGTTTCTGTTTTAGTTATCAGCTGTCCCTGTTCTCTGGGCCTTGCAACACCAGTTGCCATTATGGTCGCAAATGGAATGGGTGCAAAAAACGGAATACTTTTTAAAAATGCTGCTGCCATGGAAGAAGCAGGCAAAAGTCAAATTATTGTTTTTGATAAAACAGGCACAATCACAAAAGGTCAGATGCAAGTTCAGAAAATAATTCCGCTAAATGGATTTTCAGAAAAGTCCCTTCTTGAAGAAGCATTTTCTTTGGAAAGAAAAAGTCAGCATCCAATCGCAAAAGCAATTTGTGAAAAAGCAAAAAGCTTGAATTTAAATTTCAGCGAAGTTGAAGATTTTAAATCTCTTGCAGGAAATGGACTTTTTGGTAAAACAGGTAAAAAAAATATTGCATGTGGAAAATTTGATTTCATAAAGAATTTTGTAGAACTTGATTCTGAAACAAAGAATTTGTGTGACAGACTTTCCGAAAAGGGAATGACTCCACTTTATTTTGTTGAAGAAAAAAAACTTGCCGGAATTATTGCGGTATCGGATCAAATAAAAGATGAAGTTCCAGAGGCAATCCGCCAGTTAAAAAATATGGGACTTTACACTTTAATGCTGACTGGCGACAGTGAAAAAACCGCAAAAGCGATTGCAAAAGAAGCAGGCCTTGATGAAGTAGCCGCAAATCTTTTGCCAGACGATAAGGAAAAAATCATTCAGCATCTTATGGAAAAAGGAAAAGTTATGATGGTAGGAGATGGAATAAACGACGCGCCTGCCCTTACCCGTGCAAACACTGGAGTTGCCATTGGGGACGGTTCTGACATTGCTCTTGATGCCGCCCAAATCGTTTTAATAAAGAATAAAATCTCTGACCTTGTCGCTGCAATCCGCTTGAGCAAAAAGGCACTGAAAAATATACGCGAAAATCTTTTCTGGGCATTCTTCTACAATATAATCGGCATTCCACTGGCAGCCGGACTTTTTGTAAACATTACAGGCTGGACGCTAAACCCAATGTTTGCCGCCGCCGCCATGAGTCTTTCAAGTTTTTGCGTTGTAACAAATGCCCTCCGCTTAAATCTTTTCAACATGTACAAAAATCATAAAAGCAAAATAAATTTTTTGAGGACAAAAGATTCCATCAAAGAAAAATTATTATCTAGCATTCCGCTTAAGGAGGAAAAAATTATGACAATTAATGTTAAAGGTATGATGTGCCAGCATTGTGAAGCTCACGTAAAAGAGGCACTTGAAAAGGTAGAAAATGTTGTTAGCGCAAAAGCTGATCACGAAAAAGGCATTGTTGAATTAGAAACAAAGGACCAGGTTTCACTTCAGGCTTTAAAAGACGCAGTAACTTCTGCCGGTTACGAATTTGTAGAATGATTTTTGCTCATCTTGATTTTTAAGATGACCTTAAACTTTCTTAAAAAAATTATTTTTCACTTGAATTTTGATTTTCGTGTTATAAATTCTATATGAGCATCTTTTAATGGTGTCTTTAAAAATTACAATTTTTAGAATGCCTGAATTTTAACGGTGCTCAATTTTTTTTGAGGGGTAACAAAATGAAAAAACAATTATCAGTTTTAGCATCACTTTTATTAGTGACATCAGCATTATTTTTTGCCTGCGGTGGAGAAAACAATCCGGACAATCCTGAAAATACGACAGAGCCTGCAGTAACAGATAATCTTCCAGAATCAAAAGGCAGTAACGAAGTTGAAGGAACTTACTACAATGACACAAGTAAAATTGTTTTAAGTTCTTCTTCAATGAATGTTTACTATTCACAAGCAGGCCAAAAGTTTTCTGTCTTCCGTGCAGCAAATGAACATGTAGATGCAGTTT
This sequence comes from Treponemataceae bacterium, assembly GCA_963649315.1. Classification (GTDB taxonomy): domain Bacteria; phylum Spirochaetota; class Spirochaetia; order Treponematales; family Treponemataceae; genus Treponema_D. The sequence goes on from CAVJHV010000005.1 coordinate 39,460, forward strand.
TAACTTCAACCTACAAATACAGCTGGGATCAGGAAGCAAAAACAATTACAGTACAGTTGCAGAACATGTGGGAAAATGGAGCTGCAAAAACTTACAGTGACCAGGTACAGGCTATAAAAAGCAAGTACTCAGAAATCAAGACTGCACTTCTTAAAAGTTTAAAAGACAGCACGGGCGCCTATCAGTCTGCAATTTCCAGTGTAAATTCTGCCGCAGCAGTTATTGGAAACGCAACTTATGGAACTACAGTTGACAATTTGATTCAGACTCGTCTTCAGTCATACCTTGAAAGTCAGGAAAAAATTCTTGATGACTACCTTGCAAAAAAATACAACGCAACAATTAAATTTGCTTACGACATTTCTACAGATGGTCAGCTGACTTTAACACAGGTTTACCAGGATTCCCTGGAAGACGCTTCTGCAAACTTCTACACAGAAACAAATTCTCTTGCCATAAATGACTACGAAAATTTCAAGCCTTTTACAATCACAATTACAAACGGAGAAGAATCAAATGAATATGTCGGCGTGCCTGAATTTAAAACTGAAAATAATGAAACGACACTTTCATGTGATGTAATGCTCTTTAAAGATGTGATAAGCGAATCAAGTGACACAATTGTTGCATACTATGCAGCCCTCGCAACAGAACCGCTTACAGCTTTACTGGAAAATGTTCCAAGTCAGGAAGATTTGCAAAATATGCTTTCTAATCCAGAAAGCATTGACCAAAGCAAGATTGCTCTTTATAACGAAGTTAAAGACAACAAAACAACAACTATTGAAAAGGAAATCGACAGTGCTTTTGCTTCTTTGACATTAACCGCAAGTGCAAGCCTTGATGCAAGTGACAAAACTAAACCTGTATTGACACTTACAGATTTAGGAAACGATACAATCACAAAGCAGACTTACACTCTTAACTACAAGTCAATCTTTGACTTTAACAACTCTGCCCTTACTGAAGCTGCAGCACTTGTTGATTAAGAGCATATCTAAAAAATAAAAAAAACGCAGCGGATTCTTTTTGGGATCCGCTTTTCTTTTTTTAAATGATATTCTGTCAGGCGGGGGCGCTTTACGAATGATGTGTTTCTTTGCAAAAAAGGCATAGGTTTACGAATAATATGTTTCTTTACAAAAGCGGCATGAGGCTACGAATGATGTGTTCCTGCAAAAGCGGCATGAAGCTACGAATGATGTATCTGTAAAAGAAGGCGCAAGTTTACGAATGGGACACTTGTTTACAGATAAAGCGCCTGTTTACGAAACAAATATCTCTCTCAAAAACACAGCCCTGTTTACGAAACAAATATCTCTCAAAAAACAGCAACTGCTTTACGAAACAAATATCTCTCCCAAAAACACAGCCCTGTTTACGAAACAAATATCTCTCAAAAAACAGCAACTGCTTTACGAAACAAATATCTCTCCCAAAAACACAGCCCTGTTTACGAAACAAATATCTCTCAAAAAACAGCAACTGCTTTACGAAACAAATATCTCTCCCAAAAACACAGCCCTGTTTACGAAACAAATATCTCTCAAAAAACAGCAACTGCTTTACGAAACAAACATCTCTCCCAAATTCCCCATCCTCCTCCCCAAAAATCTTCCAAAATCACCTCAAATGCTTTATGATTCCCACATGGAAACTACGGATTTTTTAAATGCCCCTTTTACAGAGGCTCTGCTTGAACGATTTATTTCTTATGCAAAAATTGATACTGAAAGTAACAGCCAAAAGGCAGACCAGGGGTTGCAACCCAGCAGCGAAGGTCAGTGGAATCTTGCAAAAATTTTAAATGAAGAACTGAAAGCGCTGGGCCTGGAAAATGTAGAAACAAGTGAACACTGTTACACATACGGTTTTTTAAAAGCATCTCCATCTTTTGAAAACATTCAGCCCTTTTGTCTTTTGGCCCACATCGACACTGTTGAAGAAGTGACTGGAAAAAATGTAGAGCCACTTGTTCACAAAAATTATTCAGGCGAAAAAATCAAATTACCTTTTGGTAACACACTTGATCCTTCGCATGACAAAGAACTTTTTCTTGCAGGCCAGGAAGGCGACACAATAATTACCAGCACAGGACACACTTTGCTTGGCGCGGATGACAAAGCAGGCGTGGCAGAAATTATAACAATGCTGGAATATTTTTCCAAAAATCCTTCTGTTAAACATGGGCCCATCGAAGTAGTTTTTTCTCCGGATGAAGAAACTGGTCACGGCATGGATAACATTCCTCTCAAACTGATAAAATCAAAATTTGCCTACACTGTTGACGGCGGTCACATTGGCGAATTTGAAAAAGAATGTTTTAACGCTTTTAAAGCCGATGTAATTTTTAAGGGCAAATCAAAACACACAGGCAGCGCCAGACCAGACATGGTTAACGCAGTAAACATCGCCTGTGCATTCGTAGCAAATCTTCCGCGACATGAAATGCCAGAAACAACAGATGCTTACCAGGGATTTATTTGTCCTATAAAAATTGAAGGCGGGATGGAAGAAACAAAAGTTTCTTTGATAGTGCGAGATTTTGAAATGGACAAAATGAATGACCGTCTTGAACAAATTAAAAATCTTGCAAAAATCCAGGCAGACCTTTTTGGAGGGCAGGCAGAAATTTCTTTTGAAGAACAATACCGCAATATGAAAAATGGAATTGAGCAAAATCCTCTGGTTATAGAAAAACTTATTTCTGCAGCAAAAAAAGTTGGACTCAATGTAAAGTTCACTCCCATCCGCGGCGGAACTGATGGTTCACGGCTGACAGAAATGGGCATTGCGACTCCAAATATTTTTACAGGCGGCCACAATTTTCATTCAAGAAGTGAATGGGCCAGCCTGTCACAAATGGTTGCTGCCACTCAGGTTTTAATCCAGCTGGCTAAAGTTGATTCTTGATTTTTAAAATGATTTTTAGACATGCCCAAATTTAAAATCGATTTTTTAATTTTTTAAAATCGATAAAAAATCTAAAATCAAATT
>CAVJHV010000005.1:42466-46005 GCA_963649315.1 Treponemataceae bacterium
AAATTATTTATGTACAAATATCATATTGAAGGCGGCTTTCCAGTAAATGGAACCATAAAAGCAAGCGGCAACAAAAACGCAGCGCTTCCCTGCATTGCAGCTGCAACTCTTACAGGCGACACCGTTATTTTAAGAAACATTCCGCAAATTGAAGACACAGGTGTTATGTTTACCATTCTTTCTTCGCTGGGAGTAAAAGTCGAAAATCTGGAAAAAAATGTCTGGAAAATCGACGCTTCCACTTTAAAGACAACAGACATCCCTGACGAAATGAGCCGTCGTTTAAGAGGTTCCATACTTTTTGCAGGTCCTCTTACAGCGCGTTTTGGAAAAGCAACAATGCTGCCTCCTGGAGGTGACGTAATTGGACGCCGTCGCCTGGACACACACTTTCTGGCACTTGAAGAATTAGGTGTAAAAATTTCAACTAATGGCCGCTTTGAATTTACGGCAGAAAATTTGCAGGGCAAAGAAATCTTTTTGGACGAAGCATCTGTTACCGCAACAGAAAATGCTGTAATGGCAGCTGTTCTTGCAAAGGGCCGCACTGAAATTACAAATGTTGCGTCAGAACCACACGTTCAGGATTTGTGCCACATGCTTGTTGCCATGGGCGCTAAAATTACAGGAATTGGTTCTAACATTTTACAAATTGACGGTGTGGAAAAACTGCACGGCTGCGACTTTACGATTGGCCCTGATTTTATGGAAATTGGATCTTACATTGGACTGGCAGCAGCAACAAAAGGTTCCATCAAAATTACAGGTGTTAATCCAAAACAACTGCGCCCTATGGTTAATTCCTTTAAGAAAATAGGCATTATCTGGCAAACTGAAGGCGACACATTAACCCTTTCTTCAAATCAGGCACTTAAGGTAAATCCAGATTTGGGTGGCATGATTCCGAAAATCGATGATTCGCCATGGCCTGGTTTCCCTGCAGATTTAACTTCTATCATGACCGTAGTTGCAACTCAAGTAGAAGGCACTGTTCTTATTTTCGAAAAAATGTTTGAAAGCAGAATGTTCTTTGTAGATAAATTGATTGGAATGGGAGCAAGAATTACTCTTTGCGATCCACACCGCGCCGTTGTTTCAGGACCAAGCACACTTCACGGAGAACACCTTGTTTCTCCAGACGTACGCGCTGGAATGGCAATGGTGATTGCTGCCCTTGCCGCTCATGGAGAAAGTACCATTTCCAACATTTACCAAATTGAACGCGGCTACGAAGACCTTGTTCCTAAACTGCAAAGTCTAGGCGCCCACATTGAACGCATTGAAGTAAAATAAATTTTTTTAGATGCTCTTTACTGACTGGTATTTTTGCGTGAAACAAAAATTATGCAAAGTATCAGCAGTAAAACTGCATAAAGTGCCAGGCAAAGATAAATTGCCGAAAAGCCCATGGCCGTAACAAAAAGGAAATTTACTAATTTAAAGACGTATTCGATTATTTCAAAAAGAACAAAAGCTATTGCAAAAAGCAAAGGCATTGTAAAAAGATATTTGAATTTAAAAATCGAATTTTCATTTGCAAAGCCATAGTTCCAGGCAAGTATTCCAGTCGCAATAATTAAAATCAACATCAAAAATGGATATGTGATTCTTGAAGCAAAAGATAAAATGTAAGTTGATTTTGCAAAGCCATAGTCCAAAGAATTTTTACAAAATTTATAAAGTCTGCCAATTCCCATTTTGTCTGCTCCGGCAGAAATTGAATCCAGCATATCAAAATCATCAAAATCCATAGGGAGCAAAAGCAGATTATTTTTTTCTACAGAAAAATCCTTCTGGTAAATTTCATAGGTCGGCTCAGAAACAACTCCCTGACTTTTTCTGTCAACCGATTTTAAATAAAGCAGCGGCAGATATTTCCACTTCTTTGAAATATTCATTTCATCCTTTTGCTGCTTGGAAAATGTGTTTGCAGAAAGAGCCACCGCTTTCACAAAAGGAACATAAAAGGAATACAAAGCCTTTCCGTTTTTTGCAAATTTCGTAAAGTTAAAATCCTTTAAGTAGCGGACATATCCTCCGTCCTCACGAATTTTTCCACTTTGTCCAATAAAGAAAATGTCTTTTGTGCCATCGCTATTTTCTATCTGGTAGTAAATATCACTCTGGCAAATCATGGTTTCCATTTTGTTGCTTTCGTCAATAAAAAAATACTGCGATTCAAGTTTTTCCTTTGACAGTGCAAAGTAGCGCAGGACATCCGGATCTTCTGCATGCGAAGGGTCCTCTGACAGTTCCTGGAAAATATAATAGGCAGACATAAAGTCGCCGTCGTTTAAAGCAAAGTAGCCTTCTTTCTTTATCTTGTAATAATTTTTTTCATCCTCGTTTCCAAAAGAGCCGGGCTTTGAAATTTTATTCCAGGCGTAATTTGCCCTTTCAACAGCAATTTGATAATTGGTATCAGTTTTAAGACAAACTTTTTCAGCCAGGGCGGCCCAGTAATGCGCATCAAACCAATTTTCATTTTGCGATGCACGCTCAGACAATTCCAAAAGTTCTTTTGAAGAATAACCAGCCGCGTCTGCAGAAAGGGCAACTTCTTTTTTTGAAGATTCTGCGGATTTTACATCAGCTGCATTCGAAACCACACTGCCATTTCCGTCAGCTTCATCAACTTCAAAACCCAAAGCATCATCTTCGCTTACATTCACGCTATCCAAAAACCCATCACCACTTTCCAGACCGTCACTTTCATTCACAGTCTGCCCCGCACTCTCACTTAAATTAAAAACAGCATCTTCAATCTGCAGGGCTTCATCTATCACAGGCAAATCTTTTTCCTCAGATTTTTTTTCTTGAATTTCAGCCATTGTAGTTTCCAGATTGTCATGGGTGTTTTCGTAAAGTTCAATAGCCCTTTCATCATGAGGATTTAAACTATAAGCAATTTCAGCATACTGGGCAGCCAGAAGAGAATTCCCGTCTTCATACAAAAGGCGGTCTGCCAGCTCAATGCTTTTGTTAAAATATTCAATTTGATTTTCCCGGATTTCCTGTTTCTTTTGAATAGAAGGCAAAAGCAATTCTTCTAAAACAGTCAAAAGAAGTGTCAGCAGCAAAGCCAAAATAAAAAATTTCTTAAAGCGGCGAAGCTGTGCCAAAGAAAATCTTTTTTCTGTAGCAGCAGAAGTCGTCTGACTTTTCCACTGAACACAGGCAGCCAGCAAAAGTCCACTCAATAAAACTGCCGGCAAAAATTCAAAAAACCAAATCAAGCCTCTGGAAAATTTGTAGGATTTAACAGCACCATCTAACAAAAGAGGCAAATTTCCTGTCATACAATTTGAAGTAATCATGCAGGCTAAAAAAATCAATATTGAATAAATTCCTAAAGTAAGCAGAAGTTTTTTCATGGATTTTCCTCCGCAAGCTTAGCTCTTCCCTTTGCATCAAAAATAATTCCCACCACAGAAAAAATTATTGTCACAATCAAATTAAAAGAAATTGCAAAAGGATTTTTTACGTATGGAATAAAATGCAGCCAGCCGTTCACCTTTTGCCTTATTGAATTTAAAAAA
>CAVJHV010000006.1:0-7986 GCA_963649315.1 Treponemataceae bacterium
AACCTGTAAGGAGGTCTTTATGGAAAAAATAAAAATTGATTTTACCTTAGATGAACTGGATTTAATTTTAGCCAATATGGAAGCCCTTGCAAAAAATTTGCCGCCTGATGACGAAGATGCTCCTTTAGCAGAAATTATTGTTGAAAAATTAACTGACTTTACAGACAAAATTTCTGAATTAAGCGAATATTTAAATGGCAACGACTGGCCGGAAGAATTAGAAAGTCACCTTGAATGTGACCAAAAAGATTTTGACAAAATCAAATCAAAACAAGACAAATAAGAGTAAATGCGCTAAAATAGGCTGTCTGTTTTTTTTACAGACGGCTTTTTTTATTTTTAAGATAGCCAAAAGCCTTTTAACTTTTAAAATTTTGAAAAGGGGGCTGCTCTAAGAATTGTAATTTTCAGAAGCTCCCAATATTTTTAGGAAATAGAAATGGCAATTGATTACAAAAGTCTTCCAGTTTACCAACAGAAGGAAAAAATCCTTGAAGCTGTAAAAAACAACCAGGTTGTTGTTGTGCAAAGTCCAACCGGCAGCGGTAAAACAACACAAATCCCTGTAATTCTTCACGAAGCCCTTTACAGTCAAAATGGAATTATAGCAGTTACCCAGCCTAGAAGAATTGCAGCTTTAAGCGTTTCAGAATTTATTGCAAAACAATTAAACACTTCTTACCCGGGCCTTGTCGGTTACAAAATGCGTTTTGAAGACAAGACTGACTCTACTACAAAAATTAAAATCATGACGGACGGCATTCTGCTGCAGGAAATGAAACTGGATCCATGGCTAAGCCGTTATTCCGTTATTATGGTTGATGAAGCCCATGAGCGAAGTTTAAATATTGATTTTGTCCTGGGACTTTTAAAACGCATTCTTGCCGTAAGAAAAGATTTTAAGGTTATTGTTTCATCTGCCACGATGAATGCAGAAGCCTTTAGCGCTTACTTTGATAACTGCCCTATTGTTACAATAGAAACACCAGTTTTTCCTGTGGCCCTCATTTACGATCCGCCTGCTGTAAAAACAAGCACTCTTTCGGAAACGGCATGCCAGGCACTTATGGCAAAAATTGAAAACACAATTGCCCGCATTTTACAAAACAATGAAGATGGTGACATTTTAGTTTTTCTTCCTGGCGAAAAAATCATCAAAGACACAATGCTTCATTTGATGAATTCTTCTTTCCATTCAAAAATTCACATTCAGCCTCTTTATGGCCGCTTGCCAAAAGAAGAACAGGAAAAAGTTTTTCTTCCTGCCCCACACGGCAAAAAGAAGGTTGTCATTTCAACAAACATTGCAGAAACATCGGTAACCATAAATGGCATTACCAGTGTAATTGATTCAGGTCTTGCAAAATTAAATTTCTACAGTCCAAAAACTTTTACTTCCAGTTTGATTGAAACGCCTGTAAGCAAGGCATCTTGCGCTCAAAGAAAAGGAAGGGCTGGCCGCACATGCGAAGGCACCTGTTACCGCCTTTATTCCCGCGATGATTTTGAAGCAAGAGATGAATACACAAAGGAAGAAATTTACCGCACAGATTTAAGCGAAGTTGTTTTAAGAATGTCCGAACTAGGCATTACAGAATTTGACAAATTCGATTTTCTTTCCTCCCCTGGCCACGAAGGTATATTGGGAGCAGTAGAAACGCTGAATATGCTTAAGGCCCTTGAAAGTGACGGACGCCTAAGTTCAATCGGAAAAATGATGGTAGAGTTCCCCCTTGAACCCCGCATTTCCAGAATTATTGTTGAAAGCATTTTGCACTATCCGGATGTCCTTGATGAAATTTTGATTGCAGCTTCATTTTTAAGCGCCCAGTCACCTTTTGTTTTACCTGTAGGTGAAGAAATGGATGCCAGAAAGGCCCACCACGCATTCCGTGACATGCAGGGTGACTTTGTAACATACGTAAAACTTTTTAAAACATACACATCAACAAAAAACAAAGAAAACTTTTGCAAAAATAATTACCTTGATGAAAAAGTCATGGCTGAAATTGAAAATATAAAAAGTCAGCTGGAAAGCATAATTTCTGACAGATTTAAAATTCCACTCACTGGTGGTGGCAGCATGGATGACTATCTTATCTGCATAGCATGTGGAATGATTCAATTTGTATGCGTTCGGGAAGGAAAAGAAACTTACCGTTCACTGACAGCTGACCACATTCAAATTCATCCTGGTTCTTCAATGTTCAGAACAAATCCTCTTTACATAGTTGCAGGCGAAATTGTAAAGACTTCAAGAATTTTTGCAATGAGCATTTCTCCTTTAACAAAAAATATTTTAAACAAAATAGATCCTAACCTGGAAAGCAAACTGCTTACCATCAGGGGCAACAGGGGCAAAAGTCTTACCGCTTCCTATGAAATGCCAGACACAAATTTCCGTGACTCAAACAATCTTTTGGATTGGGATGATTCAAAAAAATCAAAAAAGAAAAATGGTCAGGAAAACAAAAAAGGAAGTGAAAAAGAAAATTGCATTACCTTTGGAGGAAAGACTTTTGAAATCATCAAAAAGAAGGGAAAGAAATTTGTAAAACTTAATTTGCCGGATTTAAAAATTGCCGCTAATACAGAGAAAAATCAAAATTTGCTTTTAACCATTTCGCGCATGAAGGGAAGCATTTATCTGAAAAAAGATTTCCGCCTTATGAATCAGGAAAATCTTGGAATCATCATAAAGGCTGCAAGAATTTTAAATCTTGAACCTGTTGATCCGGCTTCTTTTAATAAAAAAGCCAACTATAATATTTTTAACGAAGCCGGAATAAAAAGTCTTTGCAGGGCTGTAAATCAAACAATGAAAGTTACAATCGCAAAATCTTCAACAAAAGAAATGGGCTTCATTTGCCTTTTTACGGATGGCTTTGGAAATTACTGGTTTAAAGTTTCGAGAGGTTTATCAACTGCCCTGAACGAAAGTCTTTCTTCTCTTGAAAAATTGATTGACGATTTAAAAGACAAAAATCTTAAAGAGGAAGATAAAGAAAAAATAAATATCATCTACAGGATTTTAAACAGTTTGTATGATTGATTTTTTTTTCGGAAGGGGGCTTCTTTCGTAAAGTGGCACTGCTTTTGAAAAGAGACATCTCTTCGTAAAGGTGGCGCTTTTGTAAACAGTCACCGCATTCGTAAAGTGGCACCACTTTTGTAAACCGACATCTCTTTCGTAAACAGGCACCTCTTTCGTAAACAGACACTTCTTTCGTAAACAGACACTTCTTTCGTAAACAGTCACCTCTTTCGTAAACAGACACTTCTTTCGTAAACAGTCACCACTTTTGTAAACCGGCACCTCTTTCGTAAACAGGCATCGCTTTCCTAAAGGCCCAAAATCAATAAGAATCAATGCGGTCCAAAATATTTTTCGCCTTCACTTGATTGCTATTTTTCTTAACAGTCTTTTTTTCGTCAGAAGGACTTTCTTCTTTTGCCAGTTCTTCAACTTTTGATCGGCATGAAGAATATTTTCCCTTAGCAAAAATATCCAATCCAGTTCCCTGAGTGGCCACGTCTTTTGAATCCAGATACTTAGAACAAATTTCTGCATACTCCTCACGACCATATTTTGCAAATTCTTTTCCAAGAGAATAGCGCAGATTTTTTTGAGTATCCTTAATCAAAGCAACTTCTGCCAGTTCAATAATTTCTTTTGTGCCTGCATAATTGTATTCCAAAAGAGCTGTTGCAACTGTTGCCTTTGTTGTATCCGAAGTCTTTTCATCTTTTATGACAGAAATCAAATATTCATTTCCTTCACTAGTATTCAACTTTGCCAGAACAGAGTAAGCTTTTTTCTTAACATTTTTTTCTTCTTTTGAATCCTTGCATCTGTAAATCAAATAAGGAGCAGCGCTTTTTAAATTCCTTTCGCCCACACTCGTTACAGCTTCAAGCCTTACTTTCCACTGGGAATCACGCAGGGCCTGAAGCAAAAGTTCATCTGCCTTTTCATCATCAAAATTTACAATTCCCTTTATGACATAAACACGAAAGTTAGGATCCTCTGATTCGAAAAGTTCAATTAAAATATCTTCAGCTTCCGGAACTTTCATTCCGCCAATAGCTTCTGCCGCATACATTCTGACAAAAGAATTTTCATCACTGTCCCTGGCAATTTCTGCAAGTCGATCAAATGTTTCTACCGCCTTAATTTTTCCCAGCACTCTCATCAGCTGCTGCCTTTGTGCCAAAGAAAGATCGTCCCTGTCCAAAAAAGAAACCAGTAATTTTGCTTCCTCTTCTGTTGCCACTTCACCCAATGCAGAAAGGGCACTTGTAAAATACTGCTCATCTTCCTTTTCAATCAAATTTACCAGACAGGGAAGAGCAGCACTTATTTTTACTTCAGACACATATTTAAAACATGCATCGACTGTATCTTTTTTTTCATCATAAGGATCATTTAAAATTCTGACAGAATATTCTTCAAGGCATGGATCTTTTAGTTTTGTAAAATAAGCCAGGATTTCTGTTTTTACCTGACCGCTTTTTGATTTATAAAATAAATCATAAATGGTGTCCACAAAACGCAAGTCTTCATTTTCGGTCAACTCATCAATCAAACTTGTAATTTCTTCTTCAAGTCCATAGAAAAAAGTTTCATTACACTTTTTTATATAATCTTCTCCAGATTTAGAAGAGTCTTTTTCTTCCACTTTTTTTATAGCATCAGAGCTGGCACATTGTGGCCGTTTTTTTTCAGGGATGACAACATCTTTTTTTTCGTAATGAAATTCTTCTTCAGTTACAGAGGCATCTTCCACTACCAAATTTTCATCATCCAATTTTGCTCCATCAACATCTTCACAAAAAAATGGAAAAGAAAAAAACGCAAAAGAAAATAAAGCAAAAAGTATTTTTGTGGAAAAGTTATTTTTCATTTTATACTTTGTCTTCACAGAAGCGCCTCCTTGATTTTTTAAACATTACCATCATGAAAAAGTTTCAAAAAATTACTTCTATATTCAGCAAAACGATTTTCACTTATTGCCTGGCGAATTTCCTTTATCATATTGTTTAAGAAGTAAAGGTTGTGGTAAGAAGCAAGCATAGAAGAAAGAATTTCCTGTTCACGGAAAATGTGTCTCAGGTAAGCGCGTGAATATGTTTTACAAACCTTGCAATTACACATAGGATCGATTGAAGAAAAATCTCTTTCGTAACGCTTTTGTTTAATTGAAATCATTCCATGGTGAGAAAGATATAGTCCGTGTCGCGCAACTCTTGTAGGCTGAACACAATCAAACATATCAACCCCATCATTCACTGCTTCAAGAATATATTCCGGAGTTCCAATTCCCATAACATAAACAGGTTTATCATTTCTAACATGAGCCATTGTCTTTTGAAGAAAACCTGCAAAGACTTCAGGCGGCTCCCCTACACTCAAGCCGCCAATCGCAATGCCAGGAGTGTCCAGTTCATTTATAAATTCCGCAGACTTAATTCTTAAATCTTCAAAAAAATTTCCCTGTATGATTGGGAAAAGATTTCCCAGATAGCCATTGTCTCTTTCCTTTGTCCATTCAGCTAAAGCTCTTTTAGCCCACTCACTTGAAAGAAAAAGTGCCCGCTCAGCTTCTTTTCTTGTAGCCCCAAAACCAGAGCAGACATCCAGCTGCATTTGAATGTCAGAATTTAATTTTACTTGAGTTTGAACAACGCTTTCCGGAGTAAATAAATGCTTGCTACCGTCAATGTCACTTCTAAAAGTAACACCTTCATCTTTTATTTTTCTCAGTGAAGAAAGCGACCACACTTGAAAACCACCAGAATCTGTCAAAAAATTTCTATTCCATTTTGTAAAACCATGAAGGCCACCAGCTTCTTTTACAAGATCTGCACCTGGCCTCAAATACATGTGGTAAGTATTCGCAAGAATTATTTCAAATCCAATTTCTTCAAGCGAATCTTTACTCACAGCCTTTACAGTTCCTTTTGTTCCTACAGGCATAAAAACAGGAGTCTGCACATCACCATGGGGCAAATGCAAAAGACCGCATCTTGCTTTTGTTGAAGAATCATTACACTTAACTTCAAAAATCGATTTAATCATAAAATTACCTTATAAAAATTTATCTGCAAAAAAAGTGGAAAACTTTTAGATTTAAAATTTAAGTTTTAGTAAATTTTAAAAGTAAAATACTAAATCCTGTAAAAAGTAAAACAGGAAACCATTCACCCATCACCGCAGGAATTGTTCCGTAACTGGCCATAAGCATTGTTACCATTTGCGTTACATAAAAAACAACAACTGCCGCAATACTCAAAGCAAGGCTTATTAAAAGAACATTTTTTCGTGTCTTTCCACTCAAGCCAATTGCAAGAAAAACTACAATAAAAACAATAAAGGGAAAAGCAAATTTTTTGTAGTATTCTGCTTTTGCTTCAGCAGCAGGTAAGCCTGCTTTTTCAAGATGCTCAATATAAGCCTTTGCTTCTTTCGCCGTCACTTGAGTAACTGAAAGATTTTTACTTTGGAATGTAGAAGGTCCCTCTGTCAAAAGCTGACGATACTCCTGAGGCAGTCTTTTTGTTTTATACTGTCCGTCTTCATAATAATAAAAAGTTGAACCTCCAGTTTCCCAGTGACCACTTTCATTTTCTTTTTTTGAAAGATCCTGACTTTGAACCAAAGCATTTTCATCTTCAGAAAGAGTCTGATCATTTTCTAAATTATTTTCTTCTGAAGGAGCTTCATCTTTTACCCAGGAAGCAGAATCAATATAAGCAATGGCATCAAGAGTCATGTCATCATTTCTAAAAATTACAAATGTTTGATAAATGCGTTCTACCTCAGAATCATAAAATCCAACATTATAAATAATTTTTCCCGAATCAGAAATTACAATTACGTCTTCATTATTGAGTGATTTTTTTTTGTGCAAAACTTCAGCCTGCATTTCGTCATACTTCGCCTGATATTTTACAACAAGCCTGTCTTCAAAAAAGAAAAGTCCAACGCTTGCAAAAATTGAAAAAATCAAAAGAGGAAGTGTAAATTTAAAAAGAGAAACGCCGGAAGCAAAAATTGCCAAAAGTTCATTCTTTGCATAAAAATCAGAAAGCATGTAAGCAGTCGCAAAAAGCATGGACATAGGAATTGAATACCAGACGCAGCGGGGAACATAATAAAGCATCAGCTGGGCAATTTGATCCATTGTTACACCGCGGTTAATATAACTCCACAAATTTGCAAAAAGAGTTACCAGTTCCAGAATCATGACAAAGAACATCATGGCAACAAAAAAAATTCCAAAAAATTTTTTCAGCATGTAAGAAATCAGTTTCATTTTTTACCCGCTATTTTTTTCTAAGACGCATGTAAAGAAATAAACCTAAAGCTCCCAAAAAGAAGTTAGGCACCCATGTACACAAAAAAGCTGTTCCTTCATTTCTAAGCGCAATCATCTGACCAACGAGGGTCGCAGCCCAATAAGCAACAGAAAGTACAACACCAAAAATCAAACCTAAAGTCTGCCCGTCTTTTTTTCCAAAAATAAGAGCTAAAGGAAAAGCCAGAAAGGCAAAAAATATTGAACCAAATGGTACGGAAAATTTCCTGTTGAATTCAATCATGTAAGAACTTCTTACTTCTTCTTTTCTGGCTTTCAAGTCTTTAATTTTTTTCCAAAGGTCACGGCTTGTCATTTCGCGAGGAGACAGTGAGGAAGAAAATCCGTCAATTTGATCTTCAAAAATTGACAGACTGGCCTGGTGACTTTTTAAAACATCAAAATTATTTCTTTTTACAACATCAAGCATAAAGACATCTGCATCATTCATAATCAATTCCATAAGAACGCCCGGCTCTTCCCCAGTTTTTACCTGTGAAGGACCTGAAATAATTATTTTAGGATTATTCGAAGAAGATTGATCAAAAATGATTATGTCAGAAATTTCAGTTTTGTTAACGTCGCCCACAACTATCGATGTTGAATCCATACTTGTAACGGAATGGGC